>NZ_JBITJH010000006.1:0-396889 GCF_044459745.1 Micromonospora sp. NPDC050187 | reverse complement strand
GTCACCGTCCGACTCGCCGACGAGATCGACATCTCCCGTGGGGACATGATCTGCCGGCCGAACAACGCCCCCACCCCCACCCAGGACGTGGAAGCGATGGTGTGCTGGATGGACGAGACCCGACCGTTGCAGATCGGCGGCCGGTACACCATCAAACACACCACCCGCACCGCCCGCGCCATCGTCCGAGACCTGCACTACCGCCTCGACGTCAACACCCTCCACCGCGACGACACCGCCACCGAGCTGAAACTCAACGAGATCGGCCGCGTCCGACTCCGCACCACCGTGCCCCTGCTCGCCGACGAATACCGCCGCAACCGCACCACCGGCGGCTTCATCATCATCGACGAAGCCACCAACCGCACCGTCGCCGCCGCCATGGTGGTCGAGACCAGCTAGGACCTGCTCCGGGGCGGCCGGCGGTCACCGACCGGGACAGGAGGTGGAGGCGATGGGACGCGGCACCGGGCGGGCGACCCAGGCCGATGTGGCCCGGCTCGCCGGGGTGAGCCAGGCCACCGTGTCGCTGATCCTGAACGGGGGCGAGAACGGCCGCCGCCGGGTGGGCGAGCAGGCCCGACAGCGCGTGCTCGACGCCATCCGGATGACCGGCTACGTCGCCAACCCGGCCGCCCAGCGGCTGGCCGGCGGACGGACGCGGATCGTCGGCGTCTTCACCTACGAGCCGGTCTTTCCGCGCGACAGTCGGGACTTCTACCACCCGTTCCTGATCGGGGTCGAGGCGCAGGCCGAGGCCCTCGGGTGTGACCTGCTCTTCTTCACCAGCACCCCGTCGCCCCAGGGGGGACAGCGGCTGCTCGGTGACGGCTCCCGCCGGCTCGGCATCGCCGACGGCTGCGTGCTGCTCGGCCGCTACGACGACAAGCAGGACCTCGCCGACCTGCTCGACCGGGACTTCCCGTTCGCGTTCATTGGCCGCCGGGAATCGACCGCCGGTCCCGTCCCGTATGTCGGCGCGGACTACCTGACCGCGACCCGGGAGGTGGTCGAGAGGCTGTTCGCCCTCGGCCACGAGCGGGTCGGGTTTCTCGGCGACCTCCGCCGGGACGAGCCGTCGGTGGACCGCGCGCAGGGCTACCACCAGGCGGTACGGGCCGCCGGGCGTCGTCCGGTCGTCCTGGACGGCACCGGGCTGTCCGGAGGAGAGGCGCTCGACCTGCTCGGCGACAACGGTCTCACCGCGGCGGTGATCTGGCCGTCCGGGCTGGCACCGGCGATCCGGGCAGCGGCACTGGCCCGGGGGTTGTCCGTACCCGGTGACCTGTCGCTGGCCCAGCTCGGTGACGCCGAGAGCGAGACGCCCGACGACGTCGAGTGGACCGGTTTCCGGATCCCCCGCGAGGAGATGGGCGCTGCCGCCGTACGACTCCTGTACGAGCAGTTGGTCAGCGCCACCCCACTCACCGTCGACGCGCTCCAGCGGAGCCTGCCCTGCACGGTGCTGACCGGTGCCACCGCCGGTCCGCCGACGGCGTCCGCGCCGGGCTCCTCGCCTCGACCCCCGACCCACTCCGCCGGTTGACCCGGTCGGGTCGGCGGGTCGTCCACGGACCCGGCCCGACCCGTCCCGGGTCCGACGTCGTCAACCCTTCAGGCCGGTGTGCGCGAGGCCCTCGACGAACTGCTTCTGCGCGATCACGAACACCACCAGCACGGGCAGGGCGGTCATCGAGGCGGCGGCGAGCTGGACGTTCCACATCGGCCCGCCGTACACGTCGACGAACTGGGTGAGTGCCTGCGGCAGGGTGAACTTCTCCGGTGAGGAGAGGAAGACTATGGGTTCGAGGTACAGGTTCCAGCTGTGCAGGAAGGTGAAGATCGCCACCGCGCCGAGGGCGGGTCGGGACAGTGGTAGGGCGATCTTCCAGAAGGTGGCGAACCGGCCCAGTCCGTCGATTCGGGCCGCCTCCTCCAGCTCACCGGGAAGGGCGAGGAAGAACTGCCGCATGATGAACGTCGCCAGCACGCTGGGCGCCCCGAGGATCGGCACCAGGATGAGGGGCCAGTGGGTGTCGACCAGGCCCAGCTTGAAGAACATCTGGAACAGCGGCACGATGGTGACCTCGCTCGGGATGAGCAGGCCGGCGAGGACGACCAGGAACAGCAGGTTCTGACCGGGGAACCGGATCCGGGCGAAGGCGTACCCGGCCAGCGCCGACACGGCCAGGGTGCCGACGGTGACCACCAGCGCGATGTAGAGGCTGTTGAGGTACTGCTGCCCGAACGGTTGCAACTCGAACACCCGCTGGTAGGCGTCGAACTTCGGGTTGACCGGCAGCAGTTGCGGCGGGAAGGCGAAGATGTCCGCGACCGGCTTGAGCGATGAGGTGACCATCCACCAGGTCGGGAAGACGAACGGGATCGCCAGGACCATCAGTGCCGCGTAGAGCGCCAGTTTGGTGCGGCGGGACAGCTCACGATTCATGGTGGACCCACCTTTTGCGCATCTGCCACTGGAACACGGTGAGGGCGAGGACGATGCCGAACAGCACGATCGACAGGGTCGCGCCGTAGCCGAAGTGGTGGAACTGGAACGCCTGTTGGTAGAGGTAGTAGACGAGGACCGTGGTGGAGGTGCCCGGTCCGCCCTGGGTGAGCACCGCGATCTGCGCGAAGACCTGGAGCGAGCCGACCACCGTGATGATCGAGGTCAGCAGGATGGTCGGGCTGATCATCGGTACGGTGATCCGCCAGAACTGGCGTAGCCGGCTGGCGCCGTCGACCTCGGCGGCCTCGTACAGGTCGGTCGGTACGCCCTGGAGGGCGGCGAGGAAGAGCACCATGTTCAGGCCGACGTTCTTGAACACCTGGACCACGATGACGGAGATCATCGCGGTGGTCTCGCCGCGTAGCCAGTTCGGCCCGTCCACGCCCATCGTGTCGAGCAGACCGTTGATGCCGCCGTTGTCCTGGAGGAGGAAGCCCCAGACGATGGTCCAGGCGACCAGCGAGACGACCACGGGTGAGAAGAACAGGGTGCGGAACAGGACGGTGCCGCGGAACTTCTGGTTGAGCAGGATGGCGAGCAGCAGCGCCAGGCCGAGGTTGAACACCACCAGCCCGATGGAGAAGAGGCCGGTGGCACGGAGTACCGCACCGAGGTTGGTGTCGTCGGCGAGGGCCGCGTAGTTCTCGGTGCCGACGAAGTCGAACGTGCCGGCCAGCACGTTCCATTCGTGCAGGCTGTACCAGACCACGAGGATCAGCGGCAGGATCACGAAGACGGCGCTGCCGAACAGTTGCGGCGCGATGAACAGGTAACCGGTGAGCTGGTCGCGGCGGCGTCCGGTCCAGTACGGCCGCGCCTGGCCCGGGGCGGGCCGGGCGTCGGCCCGACCCACCCTGGTGTCCGTACGGGTCATGATTCGCCTTACTTCGCGAGCAGCGGCTGGATCTTGGTGCAGACGCCTTCCAGGACCGCCTTGACGTCCGCGTCGGGCTTCCACAGCGGGTCGAGTCCGGCGCGTACCTGCTGGCTCAGTTCGGCCTGGCCGGCGTGGCTGGGCTTGACCACCCCGGTGCTGATGCCGTCGATGACGACCTTCTGCAACTGCTCCGGCTTGAGCTGCGGGTTCGACTTGGCCAGCGTCTCGGCGTTGAGCAGGGACTGCCGCGGCGGCGGGAAGAACTGGGAGAGCTTCGCCGAGTTGGTGGCGTTGGTGAAGAAGGCGAGGAACTTCGCGGCCTGGTCGGCGTTCTTGCTCTGCTTCAGCACTCCGAGGCCGGCCTGGCCGACCACGGCGTAGTTGCCCTTCGGGCCGGCCGGCAGCGGGACCAGGTCCCAGCCGAAACCGTCCGCCTTGAGCAGCGACGCGCGGGAGATCTGGGTGACCGTCATGGCCGCGTCACCGGCGAAGAAGTCGGCGGTGGTGCCCGGGCCGGGCAGCGCCTTGGCGGTGAAGATCGCCTTGTGCAGCATGGTCATCGCGTCGACCATCTCCGGCGCGGCGAAGCCGCAGGACTTGCCGTCGGCGCTCCACGCCTGGGCGCCCCAACCGGTCCAGAAGGTGGAGAGGTTGTCCCAGCCCTTGTAGTCGAAGTCGCGGACCACCAGACCGGCCTTGCCGGTCGCGGTCGCGGTGGCCGCGGCGGACGCCAGAGCGGTGTCCCAGTTCCATTGCCCGGCGGCGATGAGCTCGGCGGGAGTCTTCTGACCGGCCTTCTTCAGCAGGTCGGTGTTGACGAAGACACCGAACGGAGAGGTGGAGAAGGGGTACGCGTACAGCTTCCCGTCGTTCTGCCAGAGCTTGAGGGTGGCCGGCGAGAGGTCGTCGAACTGGTAGCCGTCGGTCTTCTTGAGCGTGTCGTCGAGGGGCAGCAGCGCGCCGGAGGCGACGAAGTCGGGGGCCGAGTTCTCCAGCACCCAGGCCAGGTCGGGTGCGTTCCCGCCGGCGATTTGGGTGGTCAGGGTGGTGGTGTAGTTTTCGAACGGCAGCGGGTCGAAGGTGATGCCGGCGACGTCCGGGTTGGCCTTCTTGAATTCGTCGGCGATCTCGTTGAACATCTTCAGGTGCGCCTCGTTGGCGCTCCAGATCGTCATCCGCAGATTGGCCGGGCCGTTCTTCTCTGCCTGGTCACCGCCACCGCAGGCGGTCAGCGCGAGCACACCGGCCAGTGCCACGGCGGCACCGCGCAGGCCCTTTCCTGTTCTCACAATATTCTCCTCAACCGGGGGTGGTGTCAGTAGCCCGCGATCTGCGGCCAGCGCAGTTCCACGCCGGCCGCCGTGATGCGGTCCTGGAAGTCGGCCAGCAGACGGGGGGTGCTGCGGACCGCGCGCGGAGACTCGCCCCGCGCCAGACAGAAGTCGGCGAGCAGACCGGCGACCTCGCCGACGTTCCACTCGACCGGGTGCAGCCGGTAGCTGCCGTTGGTGATGTGGGTGGTGCCGATGTTCTTGCCGGCCGGCAGCAGGTTCTCCATCCGCTGCGGGATCAGCGCGCCGAGCGGGATCTCGAACGGGCAGGAGCCGACGTCGATGTAGTTGTCGCCACCGGTGGACGGGTGCAGGTCGATGCGGTACATCCCCAGGCCGACCGAGTCCGGGTAGTGCACCGCGCCGTGCTCGCCGCGTACCGCCAGCGACAGGTCCTGCTCGACCACCGTGTACTCGGCCCGGATCCGACGTGACTCCCGGATGTAGGGCGCCTGCGCCAGGCCGTCCCGGCTGCCGGTGATGTCGCCGCGCAGCCGCAGGCCGGGGAAGCCGGTGCCACCGTCCGGCCGGGGCGCCTCGGTCTGCATCCAGTAGAGGACCGAGTACGACAGCTCACGCGCCTTCGACAGGTGCCAGGACGCGTTCGGCACGTCGATGACCGGGCCCTCGAAGTAGTCGATCATCGGCCAGTTGACCAGGGTGATGTCGCTGGCGTACGTGCCCTCGGTGAAGTTGCGCCGGGCGGCGATCCGCCGGAACGTCCAGAGGTTGCCGTCCCCGGCGTTGAGCCGCTGGTCGGCGTTGACCAGCAGCGGGTCGTCGTCCGGGTTCGGGGTGAAGCTCCGTTCGAGGATCTCGAGCGTGCGCGGGTTCGGCGACCGCCAGGAGAGCAGCCGGTCGCCCCAGAAGTCCGGCTTGTAGTCCCGCCAGAAGTCGTACCCGGCCGGGCGGTCGATGGTGTGGTCGCCGTCGACGTGGTCGAGGGCGAAGCAGACCGAGACGGCCTGCATGTTCATCGGCTGCGCCTGTGCCGGTGCGCTCGGCTCACCGGTGTCGGCCCGCGACTCGAAGCCGGTGACGTACTCGGTGCCGGACAGCGGCAGCAGCTCACCGGTCTCCGTGGCGTCCAGGACGTACGGTGCGACGATGTCGATCCGCTCGTCCCGGTCGCGGTGCGCCACGGTCACCCCGACCACCCGGTCCCCGTCGGTCTCCGCCGCGACCGGCCGGTACGGCTGGAGGACGGTCAACCGGCCGGAGCCGCGGTAGGGCGCGAGCATCGCCTCGATGACCGCGACGGCGACCCGGGGCTCGTGGCAGAGCCGACTCACCCAACCGGCTCCGGGGTTCAGGTCCGACCAGGCACGGGACCGCTCGGTCAGCGGGTAGTGCCGACGGTAGTAGTCCCGGATGCCGGTACGCAGGGCCCGGTAGGTGGCCGTGGCGCCGAACTGTTCGATCCAGGAGTGCTCGTCCGGCGGAACGGCCTGGCTGGTGAGTTGCCCGCCGAGCCAGTCGAACTCCTCGGTCAGGATGACGGACCGGCCGGCCCGGGCTGCGGCCAGCGCCGCCGCCACCCCGCCCAACCCGCCACCGACGACGAGGACGTCCGCACGCATCTGTACCACTTGCTTCCTTCCAGTTTCACGGTCACCGCTCAGCCGCGGTCGACCGCCGGATTCGGGGGGCCGAGGGTCTCGCCCTCGACCGGTTCGCAGGGAAGAAGTCGTTGATGGACGCCGCTGGCGGTGCCGTCGACCAGGTCGGCCAGCACCTTCACGGCCTGGCGGCCCATCTCCTCCCGGGGGATGTGGAACCCGGTGAACGCGACGTCGCTGGGCACCGCGACGGTCGGATCGCCGAGGGTCACGATGGAGAGATCGCCGGGGACGGCCAGTCCGCGCCGGCGGGCGGCCAGTTCCAGCGCCACCGCGTAGGCGAAGTCCTCCACGAAGATGACGGTGGCCCGATCGGCGAGCAGGTCGTCGAGGAGCGCGTCGACGTCCTGGCCCGTGCCGGGGATGTGCCGGGCACTCTCCGCTTCGGCGGCGTGCTCCTGGAAGCCGCGGTACCGGTCAGCGGACGATTCGGGGCTCAGCTCCACGCTCAGGTAGGCGAGCCGTCGATGGCCTTGGGCCAGGGACCGCTTGACGAGCTGTCCCACCGCCTCGGCGTAGTCGGCTCCGACGTACGGCACCGGGCCACCGGCGTCGTCCCGACGGCCGACGGCGACGTACGGGAAGCCGTCCGCGTTCAGGCGACGCAGTTCCGTGCCGTCGATCTCCCGACCCAGCAGGATGCATCCGTCGGCCAGGCGGAGCCGGTTGTCCTGGTGGAAGACCCGACGCCGACCGTCGACGACCGGAGCGCTGGTGAAGAGCAGCAGGTCGCAGCCGACCCGTTCGGCGTACTCCTCGATGCCGAGCAGGAACGGGTGGTAGAAGTCGCGGGTACCGCTGGGAAAGGCCGGCTCGTAGGTGAAGACGCCGATGATCCGGTTGAACCGGGAGGCCAGCCGGCGGGCCACCGGGTCGGCGACGTAGCCGGTGTCGGCGATCGCCTGCAGCACCCGGTCCCGGGTCTCCGGAGCGATCCGGACGTCGGCGTCGGCCCGGTTGTTGAGCACCAGCGAGACGGTCGCCTGGCTGACACCAGCCAGGCGGGCAATGTCACGCTGGGTGACGCGTCTCGATGCAGAGGTCACGGGGGTTGGCCTTTCATGGGGGAGCTAATACGCATTAGCGTGGTGCTTGGAGGGAGCTTCACCCCTCGACTGAGTCGCTGTCAAGAGTCAGCCGTTAACTTGCCCGAAACCAAAGTCTCTAGCTAATACGGATTAGTTCGACCTGGGGGGCCGGCCGGCGCGGCCCCCGGCAGATGTCTCGGCGGATCGTGGCACCCGAGGTCACTCCCCGTGATCGGCTGCCCGTGCGGTCCCGGGGCGGGCGTCGGGTCGGCGACGTGCCCGTCCATCCGGTCGGCCCGATCCCGAGCCGCCATCTCGATCGGTCATGCGCATGACTGCGTGATCGCGTGGCGGCGCCCCGGGAGCGAACTTCCGGCATGTTGCGGGCTGCTTCCCCTGGAGTCAACGTCCTAACCAGACGGGCACTACTTGGCCCCGCCCTTGACACCTCCGGGCCGGAAAAGCAAGCTGGTAATGCGTATGACCGCATGGTCGCCGATCCAGCCCCGAGGGCAGGAAAGACTTGCTGATGACCGAACCTCCATCCCCCCGGACAGTCGGCCTCCTGAATGGCCGGACGGGTCTCCTGGTGGGTCTCCTCGTGACCGCGGTGGCCCTGGTTCCGGCGGCCGTCCCCGGCCCGACCGCCGCCGCGGTACCGACCGGCGCGACCTCCGCCGCCGCGCCGCCCGCCTCGGCATCGGCATCGGCCGGAGCCTCGGTCTACCGGACCATGCCGACCGATCCCACCGCGGTCGTCCTCGGCAGCGCGCAGTTTCCGGTGCACGGCGACGGTGTCGGCGACGACACCGCGTCGGTGCAGGCGGCCATCGACGAAGCCTCCCGCCGTGGCGGCGAGAACGGCCTGGGCAACATCGTCGGTGGGGCCCGTGGCGTCACCGTCGGCGACGGCGGCGGTGTGGTCTTCGTGCCCGAGGGCCGCTACCGGTTATCCCGTCGGGTCGACCTGCACGCCTCCGTGCGGCTGATCGGGTTCGGAGCGAAGCGTCCCGAGTTCCACCTCGGCGAGTCGACCCCCGGCTTCCAGGAGGGCAACCAGTCGTTCCTGTTCGTCGCCACCCGCCGGCCGTACCAGCCGGGGACCACGCCGACCTTCGGCAACAACGACACCTTCGGCACCGGACTGGTCAACCTGGACATCCGCATCGGCGCGGGCAACCCGGCCGCCGTCGCGGTGCGGTTCAGCGGCGCACAGATGTTCGTCCTCCAGGATCTCGACATCCACGTCGGCGACGGGTACGCCGGCATCGACCACAACGCCAACCTGATCCAGCGGGTCCGGGTCGACGGGGGCGCCGTGGGCCTGCTGGCGTACGCCGCCTCGCCCGGCTGGCAGACCACCCTGCTCGACACCACCTTCACCGGCCAGCGTGAAGCCGCGATCAGGCTGCACACCGACAGCAAGCTCAGCCTGATCCGCAACCGGTTCGCCGACGCGCCCGCCGGTATCGTCGCCAACCCCGGCCAGACCCAGCGTCTCTACGTCCAGGACTCGGTCTTCGAGAACATCGCCGGTCCGGCGATCACCCTCAACGACAACGAGGCGATCCCGGGCGGCACCGAGCCGGACCTGATCCGCGCCCAGAACCAGCTCAACGTGGTGAACACCGGCGTGACCAGGGCCGGCGCGCTGCTGACCACCGTGCCCAGCGGACGTACCTGGGCCGGGCCCGGCTCGTCCTACCTGGTCCGGGACGCGACGCTCGGCCTGCGCGTGCACGACGCGCTCGGTGCCGACGAGCGACGTCAGGCCGGGGTGGTGGTCTCGGCCGTGCCTGCCGCGCCACCGAGCTTCAAGCGGCTGCTCACCTCGGACATCCCGCTGCCGCCGGCCACCGACAGCTGGGTGAACCTGGCCGAGTACGCCGCCGCCCGTGGCGTCACCGTCGGCACCGGCACCCGCGACGACCACGCCATCTTCCAGCAGGCTGTCGACAGGTACGACACGGTGTACGTGCCGATGGGCCAGTACCTGATCGGGGACACGCTGCGGCTGCGTCCGAAGAGCAACCTGATCGGCCTGCACCCCCGGCAGACCTGGCTGAAGCTGCCCGACGGCTCGCCCGCGTTCAGCGACCCCGACCGGCCGAAGGCGATGATCGAGACCCCGCGCGGGGGGACGAACCACGTCACCGGCCTCGGCCTCGACTCCGCCCAGCAGACCCCGGGCGCGGTGCAGGTGCTCTGGCGGTCCGGCGCGCGCAGTCACCTCGCCGACACCCTGACCCAGTTCGTCAAGTGGCACCCCGAGCAGACCCAGCCCGGTGATCCGAGCGCCGGCGACCCGGGCTACCAGTACCGGGGCAGGCACAAGTACAACTTCTGGGTGCAGGGCGGTGGCGGCACCTTCGTCAACCTGTGGAGCGTCGCCGGCTGGGCCGACAACGGTTTCCTCGTCGAGGACACCTCGGTCCGGGGCCGGGTGTACGAGGTCTCCGTCGAGCACCACGAGCACCGTGAGGTGGTGCTGCGCCGGGTGCGCAACTGGGAGTTCCACGCCCTGCAGACCGAGGACCACATCTACGGCTGGCGGTCGCAGGCCGTCGAGTTGGACGACGTGCACGACGTGCTCTTCGGCAACACGGTCTTCTTCCGCGTCGCCACGGTGCTCGGGCCCTACCCGTACGCCGTCGGAATACGGAACAGCAGCGGCATCGTGATTCGTGGTACGCGCGGCTACCGCCCGGACAACACGGCCAACACCCGCTGGGGCGCCACCATCGCCGACGTGGTGACCGGACGCACCGTCGGCGAACTGGAGGTGGCCTACCTCGGGGTGGGCGTGCGGAACGAGGTGCCCGAGCCGGCCGGCGTGTACGCCGCGCCGGACGACGCGGGGATCAGTGTCGTACCCGGACACTCGGGCAGCACCACCGTGCGGCTGCGCAACGACGGTCCGGGGACGCTCACCCGCCTGGCGGTCGGTGTCCGGGCCCCGACCGGGTGGCAGGCGCAGGCGTCGCTCGACACGTCGACGCTGCGCGCCGGCCGTACCGCCACGGCCACGGTCGACGTACGGGTACCCGAGGACGCGGAGAGCGACGGCGTCGTGGCGCTGACCCTGACGTACACCCGGGGAGGGCAGCGGCAGGAGATCCCGCTGACCCTGCCGGTCCGGGCCGGAGGCGGGAACCTGGCCCAGGGTGCCACGGTGACGGCCAGCTCGACGCTGTCCACGAACGTCGCCGGCAACGCCGTCGACGGGAACCGGACCGGCGGCCGGTGGATCTCCGGCTCGGCCGACCCGTCCCCGACGCTCACCATCGACCTGGGGCAGCCGGCTGACCTGCACCGGCTCGTCCTCTACAGCGGTGTCGCCGGCTCGGACAGCCTCCGGGTACGGGCCTTCCGGGTCGACGCCCTGGTCGGCGGGGTCTGGACGCCGATCGGCGCCGTGGCGCAGAACTCCGCCAGCCCGGTCCGGCTCGATCTGGGTGACGCGCCGCGCGGCATCCAGCGGGTACGGGTGTCGTTCACCGAGCCCAGCCCGACCGACGGACTGGCCCGGGTGTTCGAGGTGGAGATCTACGGCACGCGGTGACCTACGGGCACTTTCCCGTTCCTGTGACTCAGAGGCGGGTGGCTCCCGGGGCGGGAAGTACCGTGACGTGACCCGGGGCGGCGAAGCCGCGCTCGGCGTACGCCTCCGTGACGGCGGCGGCGACCGCGTCGACCGAGGCGGCCTCCGCCAGCGCCAGGACACAGCCACCGAAGCCGCCGCCGGTCATCCGCGCGCCGAGCGCCCCGGCGGCCAGCGCCGTCTCGACCGCGAGGTCGATCTCCGGCACGGTGATCGCGAAGTCGTCCCGCATGGAGGCGTGCGAGGCGGTCAGCAGTGGCCCGATCTCGCGTACCCGGCCGGCGCGGAGCAGCGCGACGGTGTCGAGGACCCGCTGGTTCTCGGTCACCACGTGCCGCACCCGCCGCCGGGTCTCGTCATCACCGAGCCGCTCCAGCGCGGTCGCCAGCCCGTCGACGGGGACGTCCCGCAGGGCGGGCACCCCGAGCAACTCGGCCGCCAGCTCGCAGGACCTCCGACGGGCCGCGTACTCGCCGTCGGCGTGCCGGTGCGGGGCCCGGCTGTCGACGACCAGCATGGCCAGGCCGGCGGCGTCGAGGTCGAACGGGATGTGCTCGACCTCCTCGGTGCGGCAGTCGAGGAAGAGCGCGTGCCCGGCCCGGCAGCGGATCACGGCGGACTGGTCCATGATCCCGGTCGGCGCGCCGACGTAGGCGTTCTCGGCCCGCTGGGCGAGCCGGGGCCGCTGCTCGGCCGGAACGTCCAGCCCGCCGAGGTCGACCAGGGCGGCCAGCACCGCGGCCTCCAGCGCGGCCGAGGAGGAGAGGCCGGAGCCGAGCGGTACGTCACTGGCGACCGCGAGCCGTGCGCCCGGTACGGCGTGTCCGGCCTCGCGCAGCGCCCAGACCACCCCGGCGACGTACGCCCCCCAGCCGGTGACCCGGCCCGGGGTGAGATCGTCGACGGTGAACCGCACCGGTTCGTCGGTGAGTTCCGAGCAGACCGTCCAGACCTCGTCGGGCTCCGGGGCGGCGGCCACCACCGTCCGCAGGGACAGGGCGAAGGGGAGCACGAAACCGTCGTTGTAGTCGGTGTGTTCGCCGATCAGGTTGGCCCGGCCGGGAGCCGCCCAGCGGCCGGCCGGCTCGGCGGCGTACCGCTGCCGGAAGCCGGCGGTGGCGCGGTCGGCGACGTCACCGGGGGCGAGGTGGTCGGCGGTGCCACGGGTCGGGACCTCGCCGGGAGCGCGGTCGGTGACCCCACCGGCGGCGTGCCCGGTCACGACCGCTCCAGGACGTGCGCGCGGTAGAACGCCCAGGCGTCGCCGACCATGTCACGCAGGGTCGGCTTCTCCGGCACCCAGTCGAGTTCCGCGCGGGCCAGCCGGGACGAGGCGACCAGCTCGGCCGGGTCGCCCTCGCGGCGCGGGGCGATCTCGACCGGGACCCGGTGCCCGGTGACCTCGCGGACCACCTCGACGACCTGCCGGTTGGTGAAGCCGTTGCCGTTGCCGAGGTTGTAGATCCGGTGCTGGCCGGGGGTCGCCGCGTCCAGGGCGAGCAGGTGGGCGCGGGCGAGGTCCTCGACGTGGATGTAGTCGCGGACGCAGGTGCCGTCGACGGTGGGGTAGTCGTCTCCGAAGAGCTGGAGCTTCTCGCGGCGGCCGGCGGCGACCTCCAGCGCGATCGGGATCAGGTGGGTCTCCGGGTCGTGCCGCTCGCCGATGGCCAGGTCCCCCCGGAGGTACGCCCCGGCGACGTTGAAGTAGCGCAGCGAGACCGCCGCCAGGTCGTGTCCGATCGCCTCGGAGGTCAGCGCCATGTCGACGGCGAGCTTGGTCGCGCCGTACGTGTTGGTGGGGGCCTTGACCGCCGTCTCCGGGATGGGCAGCTCGACCGGGTTGCCGTAGACGGCGGCGGTGGAGGAGAAGACCAGGCGCGGCACCCCGGCGGCGCGGACGGCGTCGATCAGCGCCAGCGAGCCGACGGTGTTGGTGTGCCAGTACAGCTCCGGCCGCACCATGGACTCGCCGGCGGCGATCAACGCGGCGAAGTGCAGCACCCCGTCGAATCCGGCCTGAGGGGTGAGCACGCTGGCGGCCTCGTGCACCGGGACCTCGACGTGGGTCGCCTCGGGGGCGAGCGCCTCGCGGTGACCGGTGCGCAGGTCGTCGAGGACGACCACCTCGTGCCCGGCGTCCAGCAGCATCCGGGTCACCACGCTGCCGATGTAGCCGGCCCCACCGGTGACGAGCAGTTTCACGTCGGCCCCTTCCTGACCGGCCACCTGTGGCGGCCGTCCCGTAGCTCACCCTACGGCCGCCGGTCGCAGCCGACTCGAGTGCCGCCGGGGACATTCCACCATAACCTGTCAGGATCGAACAGAGCCGAACATGGAGGATTTGGCGAGGGCTCCGGTGTCTACCATCTCTGGTATGCGGGAGACGGGCGGTTCCCGGCCCCGGCGGCGACGGCCGGGGCAGCCAGGACGATCGGGGCGGCCACGAGCCGAACCCGGCCCGGTGGCACGGGCCGTGGCCGGGGTCGTGGTCCGTGCCGCCGACGGGGCGACCCGGCTGGTGACCCACCTGCTGGGCGCGGGTCCCGCCGCCGGCCGGGAGCGGATCAGCGAAGCGGACCTGCGCGACCTGGTCGCCGCGAACACCGTCCTCGACGCGGACGAGCGCCGGATCATCGACGAGGTGCTGGTGGCCGGGGCGAGCCTGGTCCGCGAGGTGATGATGCCCCGCACCGAGGTGGTCTTCCTCTCGGCGCGGCTCACCGTCGCCGAGGCCGCCGAGCTGGCCCGTACCGCGACGCACACCCGCTACCCGGTGGTCGACGGCACCCACGACGACGTGGTCGGTTTCGTGCACCTGCGCGACCTGCTGCTCCGGCCCGACCCGGACCCGGATCCCCGGGCCACCGTCGGCGAGCTGACCCGCGAGGTGAAGCGCCTTCCCGGCAGCAAGCGGGTGCTGGCGGCGCTGACCGAGATGCGCCGGGAGCGGCACCACCTCGCGGTGGTGGTCGACGAGTACGGCGGCACCGCCGGCATCGTCACCCTGGAGGACCTGATCGAGGAGCTGATCGGGGAGATCCACGACGAGTACGACAACGACCCCGACCCGGTGCACGCCGGCCTTCCCGCCGTGGTGGACGGTCGGCTGAACCTCGCCGACTTTGCCGAGCGCACCGGGGTGGTGCTGCCCACCGGTCCGTACGAGACGGTCGGCGGGCACGTGATGGCGGCCCTGGGCCGGCTGCCGGTCGTCGGTGACGAGGTGTCGGTGACCGCCGAGCCCCGCCAGCGCTCCGCCGGTGGCGCGACCCGCTCCCCGGCCGTCGCCACGGCCGGCCGGGTCGTCGCGGAACCGGCTTCGGCGGCCGGCTGGTCGCTGCGGGTGCTCGCGCTGGAAGGGCGCCGGGTGGCCCGGGTGGCGGTCGCGGTGGCCCGCCCCGCCGAACCACGTCGCCCGATGCCGGCCACCCCCGCCCGACCGGTCACCTCCGGCGGGCGACTCGCCTCCCCGGCTCCCGTGGGCCCGGACGCCCCGGCCGCCGACGGGAGGGTCGACGAGGCCGGACCGGCGGCGGTCGGGGGACGACCGCCGGCCGCCGTGGCGGGAAAGCCGAACACCGGCCCGTCATGACGTACGCCGGGTGGTGCTGACAGAATTGCCGGCATGTCCGACGTGCCTGCCCGCCCCCGCGTCCTCTCCGGCATCCAGCCGACGGCCGACTCGTTCCACCTCGGCAACTACCTGGGCGCGGTACGGCACTGGGTGGCCCTCCAGGACACCCACGACGCCTTCTACTGCGTCGTCGACCTGCACGCCATCACCGCCGGGCACGACGCGAAGACGCTGCGCCAGCGCAGCCGGACGGCCGCCGCGCAGCTGCTCGCCGTCGGGCTGGACCCGGAGCGCTGCGCGCTGTTCGTCCAGTCCCAGGTGCCCGAGCACGCCCAGCTGGCCTGGATCCTCTCCTGCGTCACCGGGTTCGGCGAGGCCAGCCGGATGACCCAGTTCAAGGACAAGTCGCAGAAGCAGGGCAGCGACCGGGCCAGCGTGGGCCTCTTCACGTACCCGATCCTCCAGGCCGCCGACATCCTGCTCTACCAGGCGGACGCGGTGCCGGTCGGCGAGGACCAGCGTCAGCACCTGGAACTCACCCGGGACCTGGCCCAGCGCTTCAACACCAGCTTCGGCCGGACGTTCACCGTGCCGGCGGCGCACATCGTCCGGGACACCGCGAAGATCACCGACCTCCAGGACCCGACCGCGAAGATGTCGAAGTCGTCGTCCTCGCCGGCCGGCATCATCAACCTCCTGGAGGAACCGGCCCGCTCGGCCAAGAAGATCCGCTCGGCGGTCACCGACACCGGCCGGGAGATCGTCTTCGACGCCGAGGCCAAGCCGGGCATCACCAACCTGCTGACCATCTACTCGGCGCTGACCGGCCGGAGCATCGACGACCTGGTCGCCGCGTACGCCGGCAAGGGTTACGGCGACCTCAAGAAGGACCTCGGCGAGGTGGTGGTGGAGTTCGTCCGGCCGGTGCAGGAGCGCACCCGCAGCTACCTGGACGACCCCGCCCAGCTCGACAAGCTGCTCGCGCGGGGGGCCGAGAAGGCCCGTGCGGTCGCGGCCCGGACACTGGCGGCGGCGTACGAACGGGTCGGGTTCTTCCCGCCGGTACGCGTCGGGTGACGTCGGTGCCATGACGTCGACGGTGGACGGGTCAGCGACCGGAGGGATGGCGCGGGGCGTGGATCGCAGGGGCGTAACGGCAGGCACGGCCGCGACCACCCAGATCGGCGTGGCGGTGGACATTCCGGAGCCGTGGGGTTCCCACCTCACCCGTCGGCGGGCGGAGGCGGGTGACCCGCTGGCGGCCCACATCCCCGCGCACGTGACACTGCTCGGGCCCACCGAGATCCCGGTCGACGCCATGCCGGTCGTGGAGGAGCACCTGGCCGCGGTGGCCGCCGCGCACCTGCCGTTCAGCCTGCACCTGCGGGGCACCGGCACCTTCCGTCCGGTGACCCAGGTGGTCTTCGTCGCGGTGGCCGCCGGGATCAGCGAGTGCGAGCTGCTCGCCGAGGCGATCAGCGCCGCCCCCGAACTGCACCGGGAGACCCGTTTCCCGTACCACCCGCACGTGACGGTCGCCCAGGACGTCGCGCCGGAGGCCTTGGACCGGGTCTACGAGGATCTGGCCGACTTTTCCGCCATCTTCGAGGTGGAGGCCTTCACCCTCTTCTCGCACTCCGGCCAGATCCGCTGGCAACCCCGCCGCGACTTCCGCCTGGGCCCCTGACCGGCGCGCTGCCGTGGGCGGTGTTGTGAATCTTGGACAGTTTCCGTCGTATGCCAGCGGAAACTGTCCAAGATTGCGGGCTCCGGGTCCCGTCAGCGCGGGGTGAGGCGGCGGGCGCAGGGTCCGTCGTGGTGGACGCGGAGCAGGCAGCGCCGGCCGTCGGGCATCCTCGCGTCACAGAAGACCCGATGCCGTACGCCCTGCTCGTCCTCGTGGGAAACGGTGGTCTCGCCCGGGTCGGTGTACGGCAGGACGCGCGCCCAGCGGGCGAGGACCCGGGCGAGGCGGACCGCGCCGGGCAGGTCGCTGGCGATCACCGGTAGGTGGATGACGAAACGGTCGGGCATCAGCAGTAACTCTGTTCGTCGACCCGGGGCGCGTACTGCGACTGCCACCGCCGTAGCGCCTCCTTGATCCGGCTGGTCTCCTGTTGACTACGGTCCAGCAGCTCGTAGGCGGTGGCCAGGTCGTCGGCGACCCGGTCGAGGAAGTCGTGAACCTCGTCCGGGTCAAGCCCGCGCCGCCACCGGCGGGCCAGCGAGAACCGCCGCCCCCGCACCTGCCACGGCCCCAGCGGCGCGCAGACCGCCGACCGGTACAGGCCGCCACCGGGCCTGGCCTCGCTCTCGGGCCGGTGGTGCCGACCACCGCACGACCGCCACCGCCGCTGCACCAACACTCGCATACCCCGCTGCCTCTCTTCCGACCGAACGACGTGGAAGGGGTGGCCCACCCGCCCGCCGCGCACGGGCGGACCACCCCGCCCTGCCGGCCGCAGCCATGATCGGCAGTACGACAGCAGAGCTGACTCTTGAGGGTGTCTACCCCACTAGACATCCGAGGCTGACTTGTGTTCAAGGACGTCTAGGGGGGTAGACGCAACGATACGAAGGGTATGGTGAGTCGTCAAGGGGGCTAGACGCTCTTACGTCGACCGCGAGAGGCGATATGCCAGGCGAAGTGGACAGGATCGCTGCGATAGGCGATCCATTCGAACTGCTACGGGAAGCCACGGTCCGCATGGCGGCAGCTCAGGAAGAGGTGACCGAGCTTGCCCGCCTGCGCCGGAAGGTCATCCAGGAGCTGCACGACTCGGGCGTGTCGTATGCCCAGATCGCGCAACGCGTGGGGCTCACCCGGGGTCGCATTCACCAGATCCGCCATGGTGGTCCCGCTCCCGAGGGCGCCTTCTTCGGATCGGGTCGCCTGGTCGTCGCTACGCCGCTGAAGGAAGAGGCGGTCAGAGGCCGGCCCGTCGTCGCCATCGAGGACGTTGCCGCAGCACAACGGCTCGGCGAGCTTGCGCGGAGTCTGGGACTGGAGTCCTCGTTCGAGCACATCCCGGCCGGTGGAGCGATCGACCTCAACCGGCCGAACCTGGTGGTGATCTGCGGGCCCCGCATCTCCGAGTCCGTCGCCCAGGTGCTTGCCCAGGACCCGGTCCTGCAGTTCGAGCGCGTCAAAGAGGGCCCGTGGACACTCGTCGACCGGGAGACCGGCGCTGTCTACCGCTCCGGGCAGGACCAAGATCCACCGGTTGCCTCGGACGTCGCTTACCTCGGTCGGCTACCACGGCCCGACGGACGTGGCTCACTGATCGTCCTGACGGGTATCCACCCGGCCGGCTCACTCGGCGTGATCCACCTGATCTGCATGCAACTCACCGAACTCTTTGCCCAGGTCGGCACGGCCAACTTCTCCGTACTGATCGGCACGGAGTACGAACCGGAAACGAACGAGCCCCGCGAGGTCACGATCCTCACACCGTTCTACCGGCTGCCGGAAGGCTGAGCATGCAGGTCACCATGGCGACCAGTCCTGCCCGGCACGACCAGCCCAACGAGGACTTCGTCGGCGCGGTCCCGAACGCCGTCGTGCTGCTCGACGGCGCAGGTGTGTCGGGCACGACATCGACCTGTTCGCACGGCGTCGCCTGGTACACCCGCCGTCTCGGTGGCGCGTTGCTCTCCCGGTTGGCCGCCGACGACCACGACCTCACCGCTCTCCTGGCCGATGCCATCACCCAGGTGGCCGACAGCCACCGGCACACCTGTGACGTCCACGATCCGAGCAGCCCGTCCGCAACCGTCGTCATCTTCCGGGTCGTCGGCGACCGTGCCGACCACCTGGTCCTCGCAGACTCCGTTCTCGTTGTCGAGCAGGACGAGGGCACGCCCCTCGTCATCACCGACGACCGTGAGGCGGAAGTCGGCCGTCACTACCGGGCCGCCATGGATGCGGCGGACAACGACACCCCAGAACACCACCAGGCCCGCCGGGAGTACATCGAGGCCATGCGCGGCCACCGGAACCAGCCCGGCGGATTCTGGGTCGCCGCCGACGATCCGCAAGCGGCTGCCCAGGCGCTGACCGGGAGCCTGCCCACCCACGGCGTTGCCTCCGTGACCCTGCTGAGTGACGGAGCCAGCCGACTCGTCGATCGGTTCCGGCTCGCGGACTGGCCCGGAGCCCTCGCGCTACTCGCCACAGCGGGTCCGACCGAGGTCATCCGGAGGGTTCGTGACGCGGAAACCAGCGACCCGCGCGGCGCGAAATGGCCACGTGGAAAAACCTTCGACGACGCCACTCTCGCGTACTGCGTCGGACTCGACCAAGGGGTGCGGTGACGAATCTCGGGATGGGGTGATTGACGCGGCTCGCCGTACCGGAGGGCGGCGGGGACATGGATCGGCGAGGATGACCGGGTGAACGTGTTCGGGCGGATCGAGGCCGGGGCCAACCGGCGGATCACGTTGGCGCGCCGACGGTCCCGGCTGTTCGACCACGTCTGGCGAGCCGGGGTGCGCTACAACGACGTGCTTGCCGGACGGCTCGCCGCGGCCATCGCCTACTACGGGTTCTTCGCGGCCTTCGCCCTCGCCCTGATCGGGTACGCGGTCTTCGGGGCGGTCGTCGAGGACAACCGCGAGGTCAGTGCGTCGGCGGCCGGCTTCCTCCGGGAGAACCTGCCCTTCCTCGACCCGGTGCAGATCGCCGACAGCAGCGGCCGGGTCGGCGTGATCGGTCTGGTCCTGCTGGCCCTCACCGGCATCGGCTGGGTCGAGGCGATCCGGTCCTCGCAGCGGCTGATCTACGGCCTCAACGAGCAGCCGGGCAACCTGGTGGTCCGCCGCCTGGTGGACCTCGGCATCCTGGTCGCGCTCTTCGTGCTGCTCGGGGTGTCGGTGGCCGCCGTCGATGCGCTGGAGTCCCTGCTGCGCTTCCTGCTGCGCAGCACCGGCTCGGTGGGGCTGACCACGGTGAGCGCGCTGCTCAGCGTCCTGGTCAACCTGGTGCTGGCGACCGCCTTCCTGGTGCTGGTTCCCCGGCTGCGGATGAGCCGGGGGCGGCTGCGGCCGGTGGTGCTGGTGGTCGCCGTGGGCATCACCCTGCTCAACACGGTCGGCCGGTACTACGTGGTCCGCACCGAGCGGAACCCCGCGTACACGGTGGTGGCCGGCGCGGTCGGGCTGCTGCTCTACCTCTACCTGCTCAACCAACTGGTGCTCTTCGGCGCGGCGCTCGCCGCGACCAGCCGGACCGGGCAGGTGCTCGACATGGCGGACGGCGGCCGGCCGGTCGCCCCGGTCGGCGGCCCGACACCGGAGCCCCCGGAGCGTCCCGCACCCGCGACCGGTTGACGTACGCGGCAATTAGCGTGAATCCGGCTCGCCAATCCGGCGCGGGGACCATGATGGGCGCGTGGGCGCACTCGTGACGTTGGACCTGCCGGACGACTCGCCGATGCTCGGCCTGCCGTGGATCATCACGTTCGGCCCGCTCGGCGACGCCGAGGAGTGGGAGCCGGTGGTCTGCGGGCCGTACGAGCGTCCGCACGCGTTGGCCCTGGCCGAGTCGGTGGTCGCCGACGAACAGTTGATGGCGGTGGTCGAACCGCTGCTGCCGGCGGTCTCCGCGGACGAGATCCGGGGCGAGATCACCTCGGCGCGGATCGCGGCCGAGGACGAGACCGCCCAGGTCGAGGAGGCCGACCTGTACGGCGACTTCGAGGACACCATCGACGAGGAGCTGGAGGAGGCGGCGGCCCGGGAGCCGTACGGCGAGCCGCGTACCCCGCCGACCGAGGAGCAGTTGCGGGCCGGGTTCCGACGGATCGCCGCCCGGCTGACCGGCCCGCCGGACTGAAGCCCGCCCCGGACGGACACCGGCGCCCCGGGGAACGTTCCCCGGGGCGCCGGTGCCCTCACCCCCCACCACAAGGGGTCGTCAGCCCCAGTCGCCCGCCGGCGCGAAGCTCGACGAACGACCAGGTGAGTTCAGGTCTACCCGACCAGGTGCCGCTCGAACCACACTGCGGCGTCGATCGGCAGGAGATGCCCGTCACCCTCCTCGGCGAGCGGCGCGCTGGCGACCATCGGGGTGCCGTACCCGGTGACCCGCGCCGGGGCACCGCTGAGGTTGACCACGCAGGTCAGCTCGACGTCGCCGGCCGAGCGGCTGAACGCCAGCACTCCGGGGTCGGTCTCCCGCCAGGTGATCCCGCCGTCGCCCAGGGCCAGCGCGGGGTGCTCGTGCCGGATCCGCAGCGCGGTGCGGTAGAGCTCCAGGGTCGAGTCGGGCACGCCGGTCTGGGCGGCGACCGAGAGGGCGGCCCAGGTGGCGGGGGCCGGCAGCCAGCTCAGTTCGCTGCCCTCCGGGCCGAAGCCGTACGGGGCGAGCTGGCCGCTCCACGGGATCGGCACCCGGCAGCCGTCCCGGCTCTCCCCGGTCCGCAGGAACGACGGGTCCTGCCGCAGCTCGTCCGGGAGGTCGAGCACCTCCGGCAGGCCCAGTTCCTCGCCCTGGTAGATGTACGCGCAGCCGGGCAGGGCGAGCATCAGCAGGGTGGCGGCGCGGGCCCGGCGCAGGCCGACCTCGCCGTCGCCGTAGCGGGTGACGTGCCGCTTCTTGTCGTGGTTGGAGAGCACCCAGGTGGTCGGCGCGCCGACGATGGTCGACTCGGCCAGGGCGGTGTCAATGACCTTGCGGAACGAGTCGGCCGACCAGGTCGCGTCCAGGAAGTCGAAGCTGAACGCCTGGTGCAGCTCGTCCGGGCCGATGTAGCGGGCGAGCCGCTGCGGGGTCTCCGCCCACGCCTCGGCCACCGCCATCCGGCCGCCCGGGTAGCTGTCCAGGATCGGCCGCCAGGACCGGTAGATGTCGTGCACCTCGTCCTGGTCGAAGTAGGGGAGCCGGCCCTTGCCGAGCAGCTCCACCT
Organism: Micromonospora sp. NPDC050187; assembly: GCF_044459745.1. Lineage (NCBI taxonomy): Bacteria > Bacillati > Actinomycetota > Actinomycetes > Micromonosporales > Micromonosporaceae > Micromonospora > Micromonospora sp. NPDC050187. The sequence goes on along the minus strand of NZ_JBITJH010000006.1, from coordinate 375,442 downwards.
GCCGCTGGCCGGTGGTCATGGTGCTGAACCCGACGTCCGGCAGCCCCTCCTCCTTGATCATGCCGTGTGCCACGTCGATCCGGAATCCGTCCACGCCCCGGTCGAGCCAGAACCGCAGGACGTCCTCGAACTCGGCGCGGACCTCGGGGTGCCGCCAGTTCAGGTCGGGCTGGGCCGGGTCGAACAGGTGCAGGTACCACTGGCCGTCGGGGACCCGGGTCCAGGCCGGGCCGCCGAAGATGCTCTCCCAGTCGTTGGGGGGCTCCTCGCCGGTCGCCCCCCGGCCGTCGGCGAAGAGGTACCGCTCCCGCTCCGGGGAGCCGGGGCCGGCGGCGAGGGCGGCCTGGAACCAGGCGTGCGCGTCGGAGGTGTGGTTCGGCACCAGGTCCACGATGATCCGCAGGCCGAGGGCGTGCGCGTCGGTGATCATGTTGTCGAAGTCGGCCAGGTTGCCGAACATCGGGTCGACGTCGCGGTAGTCGGCCACGTCGTAGCCGCCGTCGACCATCGGTGAGGTGTAGAAGGGGGTCAGCCAGAGCGCGTCCACGCCCAGGTCCCGCAGGTAGGGCAGGCGTTCCCGGATGCCCTGGAGGTCGCCCACGCCGTCGGCGTTCGAGTCGGCGAAACTGCGGACGTAGACCTGGTAGACGACCGCGGAGCGCCACCAGTCGAGGTCGGTGGCAAACGGCGTCGGGTGGGTGGCGGTCACGGTGGCGTACCCCGTTCTGTGGCGCGGGACGGCGACGCACCCGCACGGAGTCGGTGCGGGCGCGGGTGTGGGTGCAGAATGCCGTCCCGGCGCTGCAAGAGTCAAGCAGGACTTGCGCAAGAAATGTCGTCAGTCACCGGCGCTCCGGAGCGCGCCGGTCCCCGGCCGGTGCCCCTCAGGCCGGCACGGCCAGCGCCGGCGGCACCGGGCGCTGCCGGGTCGGGGCCGGTCCGGGCCGGGTCGTGCCGGCCGGGGCGACCGCAGTGGAGCCCCGGACCACCAGCTCCGGGCGGAAGAGGTACTCCGAGTGCGGAGCCCCGTGTCCGTTGATCTCGTCGACCAGAGCCCGGACGGCGGCGACCGACATCGCCACCACCGGCTGCCGCATCGTGGTCAGCGGCGGGTCGGTGAAGGCCATCAGCGGGGAGTCGTCGTACCCGACCACGGAGAGGTCCTCCGGGACGGAGAGACCGCGTTGCCGGGCGGCCCGGATCGCGCCCAGCGCCATCAGGTCGGAGCCGCAGACGATGCCGGTCACGCCCCGGTCGAGCAGCCGGGTGGCGGCGGCCTCGCCGCCCTCCACGCCGAACAGGGAGAGCTCGGCCAGCGGCTCCAGCTCGGTCTCGTCCAGGTCGACCAGGCGCCGCATGGCGGCCTTGTAGCCGGCGACCCGGCGCTGCACGGGCACGAACCGGTCCGGGCCGGTGATCAGGCCGATCCGTCGGTGCCCGAGGGCGAACAGGTGGGCCACGGCCAGCTCGGTGGCCTCGCGGTCGTCGCAGGAGACGAAGGGCGCCGCGATGCCGGGCGCGAAACCGTTGATCATCACGATCGGCAGCGGCCGGCCGATCAGCGCGCGGTACCGGTCGTGGTTGGCGGCGGTGTCGGCGTGCAGGCCGGAGACGAAGACGATCCCGGAGACCTGGCGGTCCAGCAGCATCTCGACGTACTCGTCCTCGGTGACCCCGCCGGGGGTCTGGGTGCACAGCACCGGGGTGAAGCCGCTCTGCGCCAGGGTGGACTCGATGGTCTGGGCGAAGGCGGGGAAGATGGGGTTGTCCAGCTCGGGCACGACCAGCCCGACCAGCCCGGCGCTGCGTTTGCGCAGCCGGGCGGGGCGCTCGTAACCGAGCACGTCGAGGGCGGTGAGCACGGCCTGCCGGGTCTCGGGGGCCACGCCGGGGCGGTCGTTGAGCACCCGCGACACCGTGGCCTCGCTGACTTCGGCCTGTTGGGCGATGTCGGATAGTCGAGCGCGCATGGGCCGCACTTTAGCTCAACCGCAACTTCTTGCGAACACTCCTGCAAGCCCTTCCATTATCTGCAACCTCTTGCTAACGTCCCCGCAACATGCGAGAGCAGCGGCGCGGTACAGCGCCGGTTGGCACGAAATTCTACCGACGTTTCCCCTGGCGGGCCGCCCTTCCCCCGGCGGGCCTGCCATGACGACAGGAGTACCGATGCGCATCCGTACCGCGGGTGTGGTCGCCGCCGTCGCCCTGGCGCTCGCCGCGTCCGGCTGCGGCGGCAGCGACAACAACGACGAGCCGGCCGCGAAGGAGTCCGCCAAGGCCTCCGGCGGCGAACTGGTGATCTGGGCCGACGACAAGCGGGCCGCCGCCCTCCAGCCCTTCGCCGAGAAGTTCGGCACCGAGAACGGCGTGACCGTCAAGGTCGAGGCTGTCTCCAAGGACCTCCAGACCAACTTCGTGACCGCCTCCCAGCAGGGCAGCGGCCCGGACGTCGTGGTCGGCGCGCACGACTGGATCGGCAACATGGTGCAGAACGGCGCCATCGAGCCGGTGCAGCTCGCCGCCGAGCAGAAGAGCGCCTTCAACGAGACCGCCGTCAAGGCGGTCACCTTCAACGGCCAGGTCTACGGCGTCCCGTACGCCATGGAGAACCTGGCGCTGATCCGCAACACCGAGCTGGCCCCCGACGCGCCGAAGACCATCGAGGACCTCGTCGCCGCCGGCAAGAAGCTCAAGGCGGAGAAGAAGGCCACCGAGATCCTCTGCCTCCAGTCCGGTCAGAACGGCGACGCGTACCACATCTACCCGCTCTACACCTCGGGCGGCGGCTACCTCTTCGGCACCGCGGCCAACGGCGACTACGACCCCAAGGACCTGGGCGTCGGCAAGCCGGAGTCGATCGCGGCGTTCCAGAAGATCGCCAAGCTGGGTGAGAAGGGCGAGGGCGCGCTCAAGCGCTCGATCACCGGCGAGAACTCGATCGCCACCTTCACCGGCAAGAAGTGCGCCTTCCTGGTCTCCGGGCCGTGGGCCATCACCGACGCCAAGAAGGCCGGCATCAAGTACGACATCTCCCCGGTCCCCGGCTTCGCCGGTGGCAAGGAGGCCCAGCCGTTCGTGGGTGTCCAGGCGTTCTACGTCGCCGCCAAGGGCAAGAACAAGGCCCTGGCCCAGGAGTTCGTCGCGAACCACGTCACCACCGCCGACCTGGCCGTGGCGCTCTACAACGCCGAGCCGCGCCCGCCGGCGCTGACCGCCGCCCTCGACCAGGTCAAGGGGAGCGACCCGGACCTGGCCAAGTTCCAGGAGGCCGGCAAGAACGGCCAGCCGCTCCCGGCGATCCCGGCCATGGCCGCGATCTGGGACCCGTTCGGCAAGGCCGAGGCCGCCATCATCGGTGGGGCCGACCCGGCGAAGACCATCACCGCCGCCGGTAAGACGATCTCCGAGCAGATCAAGTAATGAGCACGTCGCTGTCCGGCTCGGGGTCTGGCACACAGACCCCGGGCCGGGAGCCCACCGGCTCCCGGCCCGCGCGCACGCGCCGCGCCGCGCGCAACGACACCCCGATCACCGCCACCGGCCTCGCGGTGAAGGTGATCCTGCTCGGGCTGACCGCCGGGATCGCGGTCTGGGCGGCCTTCCCGCTCGTCGAGGCCGAGAAGTGGGCCGGACTGGCCCTGCTGCTGGCGACCACCGCCGGCCTGTTCTACCTCTACCTCACCCGCCGGCACGTCCCGGCCAAGTACCTGGTCCCCGGCACGCTCTTCCTGATCGCGTTCCAGGTCTTCCCGGTGCTCTACACGGCGAGCACCGCGTTCACCAACTTCGGTGACGGTCACCGGGGCACCAAGGACGACGCGATCGTCGCCATCCAGACCGCCTCGGTCAAGCAGGTGCCCGGCTCCACCGAGTACGCCCTCTCCGTCGCCACCCAGGGCGACCCGGCCACCGGCCCGCTGGTCTTCCTGGTCGCCGACCCGCAGACCGGGAAGGTCTCCGCCGGTGACGCGAACGGACTGCGGGAACTGGACGCGGCGGACGTCACCGTCGCCACCGGCGGCAAGGTCACCGCGGCCGACGGCTACACGGTGCTCAACTTCGGACAGGCCAGCGCCCGCAGTGCGGAGATCACCGGACTGGTGGTGCCGACCGAGTCGGGCGCGTTGCGGTCGTCCGGCCTCTCCCGCGCCTACGAGGGCAAGGCGGTCCGCGCGTACGACGAGAGCTGCGACTGCATCCGGGACACCGAGAGCGGCAAGACCTGGACGGCCGACCCGGCAACCGGCGCGTTCGTCGCCGCCGACGGCGAGCGGCTCGCCCAGGGCTGGAAGGTCGGCGTCGGGCTGCGCAACTTCAGCCAGGTGCTCACCGACCCGAACATCTCCGGGCCGTTCTTCGGCACCCTGCTCTGGAACTTCGCCTTCGCGCTCGGCTCCACCGGGCTCACCTTCGCCCTCGGCATGGCCATCGCGCTGGCGCTGCACTCGCCCCGGATGCGCGGCACCAACATCTACCGGGTCCTGCTGATCCTGCCGTACGCCATGCCGTCGTTCGCGATGCTGCTGGTCTGGCGGGACATGTTCAACACCGACTTCGGTCTGATCAACAACCTGTTCGGCCTCGGCGTGGACTGGTTCGGGCAGGACTGGTCGGCCCGCGCGGCGGTGATCCTGGTGCAGCTCTGGCTCGGCTATCCGTACATGTTCCTGGTGGCCACCGGCGCGTTGCAGGCCATTCCCCGGGAACTGACCGAGGCGACCTCGGTCGACGGGGCCTCGCCCTGGCAGTCGTTCCGGGCGGTCACCCTGCCCCTGCTGCTGGTCGCGCTCTCCCCGCTGCTGATCTCGTCGTTCGCGTACAACTTCAACAACTTCAACGCGATCTACCTGACCACCGAGGGCGGGCCGTTCCCGGCGGACAACCCGACCAGCGGCGCCACGGACCTGCTGATCACCTACACCTACCGGTTGGCCTTCGGCGCGCAGGGCGCCGAGTACGGCCTGGCCGCCGCCGTGTCGATCTTCATCTTCACCATCGTCGCGGTGGTCTCGGCGGTCAGCTTCCGACGCACCCGACAGCAGGAGGAGGTGTACTCGTGACGGTCGCACAGGCACCGGTCGCCAACCGGAAGGCCGGCCGCCCCCGGGGCCGCTGGTTCGCCCAGGTCGGCTGGCGACACCTGGTCGGGGTGCTCGCGGTGGTGTTCAGCCTCTTCCCGATCCTGTTCGTGCTCTCCGCCGCGCTCAACCCGCTGGGCACGCTCAGCTCCACCGGCCTGGTGCCCACCGAGGGCGTGTCGTTCGAGAACTTCACCGGTCTGTTCGAGCGGACCGCCTTCGAGCGGTGGTTCCTCAACTCCCTGCTGGTGGCCGGGGTGGCCAGCTTCGTGTCGGTCTTCCTGTCCGCGCTGGCCGCGTACGCCTTCTCCCGGATGCGCTTCCGGGGCCGGCGGGTCGGGCTGCTCGCGCTGCTGCTGATCCAGATGTTCCCGCAGTTCCTGGCGATCGTGGCGATCTTCCTGATCTTCACCACGGTCACCGACCTCTGGCCGGCGATCGGCTTCAACACCCCGTGGGGCCTGCTCCTGCTCTACCTCGGTGGGGCGCTCGGGGTGAACACCTGGCTGATGAAGGGCTTCTTCGACACGCTCCCCCGGGAGCTGGACGAGTCGGCGACCATGGACGGCGCCTCGCACGCCCAGGTCTTCTTCCGGATCATGCTGCCGCTGGTGGCGCCGATCCTGGCGGTGACCGGCCTGCTCGCCTTCATCGGCACGATCAACGAGTTCCTGATGGCGAACGTGTTCCTCACCAACGCCGAGTCGAAGACCCTCGCGGTCGGCATGTTCGGCCTGGTGGCGGGGGAGCGCAACAACAACTTCGGCATCTTCGCGGCGGGCACCCTGCTCACCGCGATCCCGACGGTACTGGTCTTCCAGTTCGTCCAGCGTTACATCGTCTCCGGCCTCACCGCCGGAGCGGTCAAGGGCTGACCGCAGTCGGGGCCGGAACCGGGCGCGACGAGCGGTCGAGGGCGGCCCCCACAGCCCACCGGCAAGGGCGTCGGCGACGACGTACACCGGAGCAGTCGAGAGCTGCCCGTCGGGTCATCCGACCCGGCGGGCAGTTCGCCTCTTCCCCGTACCCGACCCGGAAAGGGCCGATCATGTCCATGTCCCATCCCGTCGCCCCGCACCACGACGGATCCGCCCGCTACGTGCCCGAGCAGGCGCCGGAGATCGGCGACACCGTTCCGGTCCTCGTCCGGGTGCCGGCCGACGCCGACGTCCGCCAGGTGCACGTGCGTACCACCCCGGACGGGGAGCCGCGCTTCGCCGAGGCCACCGTCGACCACACCGACGGCGACACCGTCTGGTGGCGGGCCCAGGTGGACGTGCGCAACCCGGTCACCAACTACCGCTTCATGCTGACCGGTCGGCGCGGCCACCGGTGGCTGAACGCCGCCGGGCCAATCGACCACGACGTGCCCGACAACGCCGACTTCAGGCTGGTCGCGTACGACCCGCCGCCGGCCTGGGTCCGGGACGCGGTGATCTACCAGATCTTCCCGGACCGGTTCGCCCGCTCGGCGGCGGCGGCGTCCCGGACGGCCCCGGACTGGGCGATCCCGTGCGACTGGGACACCCCGGTCGTCGGGCGCGGCCCGGAAACCCCGTACCAACTCTACGGCGGCGACCTGGACGGGATCACCGAGCACCTGGACCACCTGGACCGGCTCGGGGTCAACACCGTCTACCTCACCCCGGTCTTCCCGGCCCGCTCCAACCACCGGTACGACGCGGCCGGCTTCGACCGGGTCGACCCGCTCCTCGGCGGCGACGCCGCGCTGGCCCGACTCGCCGCCGCGGTGCATGCCCGGGGCTGGCGGCTGCTCGGCGACATCACCAGCAACCACACCGGCGACGGGCACGAGTGGTTCGTCCGGGCCCGCGCCGACGCGCACGCTGTCGAGCGGGAGCTGTACTACTTCGACGCGGACGGCGACTACGAGTCCTGGAACGGGGTCCGGTCGCTGCCGAAGCTGAACTGGGGCAGCGCCGAGCTGCGCCGCCGGTTCGCCACCGACCCCGACTCGCTGCTGCGCCGCTGGCTACGCCCGCCGTACGGGCTGGACGGCTGGCGGGTGGACGTGGCGAACATGACCGGCCGGCGGGGCACCGACGCGTACACCCACGAGGTGGCGGCGCTGCTGCGGGCGGTGGCCACCGACACCCGCCCGGACGCCCTGGTGATGGCCGAACACGGGCACGACCACACCGGCGACCTGGACCGGAACGGCTGGCACGGGACGATGAACTACGTCGGCTTCACCGACCCGGTGTGGAGCTGGCTGCGTGCCGGGGACGATCCGGTGCCGAACTTCCTCGGCACCCCGGGCGGGGTGGTGCGGCGGGACGCGGACGCGGTGCTCGCCACCATGAACACCTACCGGTCACTGGTGTCCTGGCGGTCGTACACCCACTCGTGGCAGCTGCTCGGCTCGCACGACTCGGCCCGGATCCGCACCGTGGTCGGGGACGCGGCCCGGCAGGAGGTCGCCGCCGGGCTGCTCGCCACCATGCCCGGCACTCCGATGATCTTCGCCGGGGACGAGCTGGGGCTGACCGGTACGAACGGGGAGGGGTCGCGCACCCCGATGCCCTGGCACCGGCCGGAGACCTGGGACAACCGGACGTTCGAGACGTACCGGTCGTTGATCGCGCTGCGCCGGGCCGAGCCCGCGCTGCGCCACGGCGGCCTGCGCTGGCTGTATGCCGACGCCGACACCCTGGTCTTCGCCCGGGAGGCGGTCGAGGGCACCGCCGTGGTGCTGGCCCGCCGGGCCCCCGGCCGTCCGGTCCGCCTCGCCGGCGTGCCGGCCGCCGACAACGTCCACGGCGGCGCGCCGTCCCTGCGTCCGGCCGCCGACGGCACCGTCACACTTCCCGGTGACGGCCCCACATTCCAGGTTTGGCGCCAGGGGTGAGGCGGACGCAGGGCTTCGGCTGTCAGGCGTCGGCGAGGAGGTTCCGGAGGCCGACGAGGTAGGTGTCCCGGTCCGGGCGACCGGTGAGATCCGCTGCAACAGATAGCCGAGCATCATGCTGAACAGCGCGGCGGCGACGCCCTCGACGTCGCTCTCGGCGGTCACCGCCGCTCCCGAGTTGCTGCCGCAGCCGTGGGGTGCGCTCGGGCAGTGGCTGCCGGTCGGTGCCGGGGGCACCCTGCTCCGCTCGGCCGCGTTCTTCGACGGTGCCGGTGCCGGTCAGGCGCTCGCCGTGCTGACCGGCTACGCGGTGATCGGAGTCGGTCTGACCCTGGTCGGCCGGCGCGCTCCGGCGGACGCCGTCCGGGCGCTGTCCGACCCGGCCGGTCCGGCTCCGGTGCCGGCGACGGTCACCGGCTGACACCCGCCCGGGTGGTTGCGGGGGACCCTTCCTACCGCTTTTTGCCGAGGAAGGGCCCCCTGCAACCAGAGGAATAGCCCGTGCAACCAGAGGAAGGGCCGCTGCAAGCACGATTCGCCCCCAGGGGCGGCTACTACGGTGTGTCGTTGATGGGGGAGGATGTACGTCGTGGAAGCTATCCGGCTCGTACTCCTCTATGCCCACCTGATCGGTTTCGCCCTGCTGCTCGGCGGTGGCGTCGCCCAACTCGTCTCCGGGCGGATCAGGATCAATCCCGCGATGCTCTGGGGGGCGATCATCCAACTGGTGACCGGGCTCGGTCTCTCCGCCCCGCTGCGGGACGGCGACGAACCGGCCCCGGCGAAGCTTGTTACCAAGTTGGTGCTCGCGCTGCTCATCTTCGTCATGGTTTTCTTCTCCCGGAAGCGGGAGGCGGTCAATCGGGGACACTTCCTGGCAATCGTCGGGTTGACCCTGGTCAACGCGGCGGTGGCGGTCTTCTGGCGGTGACACGGCCGGGTCGCCGGGCGCACATGGAAGCCGGCGTCCGGCGGTGGCCCGGCGGGTTACCGTGAACCCGGCGAGTGACCTGCCGCACGCGACGGTTACGTAGCGGTAACAGCCAACCAACAGTCGTGCACGATTGTCGGCCGGCGGGAGGGCGTGCGGCTACGCTTCGCGTCCGTAACGTGAGACGCCGGCGGCAAGGCGCAGGCCGGCTTGATGACTGTCACCGCCGTCAGTGGCGGTGGCGATGGGGAGGGAGTCGTCTTGCGCTCTGTGCGTGGGATGCGGGTCGTCTCGGCGCTCGCGGTCGGCGGGCTGGTGCTCGGCGCCGCGGCGTGCGGTGAGGCTCCGGAGGAGAACAACGGTGCCGGCGAGGGTGGCGAGAAGTACACCGCCTGCATGGTGACCGACGTCGGCGGCATCGACGACAAGTCGTTCAACACCTCGGCCTGGAAGGGCCTGGAGGCCGCCAAGGCCGAGAACAGCAACATCGAGACCAAGTACGTGGCGTCCAAGGCCGAGGCCGACTACGAGCCCAACCTGACCCAGTACGTCAACCAGAAGTGCGACTTCATCCTGGCCGTCGGCGGCCTCATGGAGAACGCGACCAAGAAGATCGCCGAGGCGAACCCGAACCAGCAGTTCGGCATCGTCGACTCCAAGCCGGGTGTGGCCAACGTCTACCCGATGCAGTTCGACACCGCGCAGGCCGGCTTCCTCGCCGGTTACCTGGCGGCCGGCATGAGCAAGAGCAAGAAGGTCGGCACCTACGGCGGCATGAAGATCCCGCCGGTGACCATCTTCATGGACGGCTTCGTCGACGGCGTGGCCCACTACAACAAGACCAAGAGCGCCACCGTCCAGGCGCTCGGCTGGGACAAGGCGACTCAGAACGGCTCGTTCACCAACGACTTCATCAAGCAGGACGAGGGCAAGAAGGTCGGTGACGCCCTGGTCGCCCAGGGTGCCGACATCGTCATGCCGGTCGCCGGTGGCGCCGGGCTCGGCACCACCGCCGCCGCCCAGGCCAGCGGGGGCAAGTACAACACCATCTGGGTGGACGTCGACGGCTGCGAGAGCACCCCGAACTGCCCGGCGATCATCACCACCGTGGTGAAGAACATCCCGGACGCCGTGAAGGAGGCCGTGGTCAAGGCGGCCAAGGGCGAGAAGCTGGAGGCCACCCCGGGCTACCTGGGCAACCTGGCCAACAACGGCGTCTCGCTCGCCCCGTTCCACGACTTCGACAGCAAGGTCCCGGCCGAGCTGAAGGCCGAGCTGGACAAGCTCAAGGCCGACATCTCCGCCGGCACCGTCCAGGTCACCTCGGCCGCCCAGCCGAAGTGACCCGCCGCCGGTCACCGCGTGAGTGGTGACCGGCGGTCGAGTACCACGACGGCCGCTCCGGCCGGCACGGATGCGAACCCCTGCCGCCGGAGCGGCCGATCTGCACCGACGTCCCCCACCACGCGGCCGACGGCCACCCCGCCCGACCAGGTCGCACCCACGTACGCACTCCAGGAGGTTGCGCTGAGACTCGAACTGCGCGGCATCACCAAGCGGTTCGGTGATCTGGTCGCCAACGACCACATCGACCTGACGGTGGAGCCTGGAGAGATTCACGCCCTGCTCGGCGAGAACGGCGCGGGCAAGTCGACCCTGATGAACGTCCTTTACGGGCTCTACCAGCCCGACGAGGGCGAGATCCTGGTCGACGGGAAGCCGCTCAAGCTGCGGGGGCCGTCGGACGCCATCGCGGCCGGCATCGGCATGGTGCACCAGCACTTCATGCTCGTGCCGGTCTTCACGGTGGCGGAGAACGTCATGCTCGGCGCGGAGAAGGTGCGCGGCGGGCTCGCCGGCTTCCTCGACCGCCGCCGGGCCAGCCGGGAGGTCGCCGAGGTCTCCGAGAGGTACAACCTGCGGGTCGACCCGCACGCGGTGGTCGAGGACCTGCCGGTCGGCATCCAGCAGCGGGTGGAGATCGTCAAGGCGCTCACCCGCGAGGTGGACCTGCTCATCCTCGACGAGCCGACCGCGGTGCTCACCCCGCAGGAAACCGAGGAACTGCTGACCGTGATGCGGTCGCTGAAGGCGGCCGGGAAGTCCATCGTCTTCATCACCCACAAGCTCGGCGAGGTCAAGGCGATCGCCGACCGGATCACCGTGATCCGGCGCGGGAAGACCGTCGGCACCGCCTCCCCGAGCGCCAGCCGGGACGAACTGGCCGCCCTGATGGTCGGCCGCAGCGTGCACCTGACCGTGCGGAAGGAGCCGGCGAAGCCGGGCGCCCCCGTACTGGAGGTCGCCGGCCTGGTCGTCGACGACGACCGGGACGTCCGCGCGGTCGACGGCGTCGACCTGACCGTCCACGCGGGCGAGGTGCTCGGCATCGCGGGCGTGCAGGGCAACGGGCAGACCGAGCTGGTCGAGGCGGTCATGGGCCTGCGGCCGGTGCTCGCCGGCGGTGTCTCGCTGAACGGGGAGCGGATCGACGGCTGGTCGCCGAAGAAGGTGCTCCGCGCCGGGGTCGGTTACGTCCCCGAGGACCGTAGCGTCGACGGCATCGTCAAGGAGTTCTCCGTCGCGGAGAACCTGGTCCTGGACCTCTACGACCAGCCTCCGTTCGCCTCCGGCCTGGCGCTGAAGCCGGACGCCATCGCGAAGTCGGCCCAGGAGCGGATCGCACAGTTCGACGTCCGGACCTCCTCGGCGGACGCGCCGGTCGGCACGCTCTCCGGCGGCAACCAGCAGAAGGTCATCGTGGCCCGGGAGTTCTCCCGGCCGCTGAAGCTCTTCATCGCCTCCCAGCCGACCCGGGGCGTGGACGTCGGCTCGATCGAGTTCATCCACAGCCAGATCATCCGGGAGCGGGACACCGGCACCGCCGTACTGGTGGTCTCCAGCGAACTGGACGAGGTGATCGGCCTGGCCGACCGGATCGCGGTGATGTACCGGGGCCGGATCATCGGCATCGTCCCCCCGGACACCCCGCGCGAGGAGATCGGCCTGCTGATGGCCGGCATCACCCCGGATCAGGCGGCCGGCACCGACGCCCGGTCCGGCGACGCCACGACCGACGGCGCGACGGCCACCCCGGCGTCCGACGGCCCAGTGAACGAGGACGAGGCATGACCAACCCCAACCCCGACGCCGGGTCCCCGGACAAGGAGCCGGCGAGCCCGGAGCAGGCCGCCCGCGACGCGGCCGGCGGCACCGGCCGGGCCGCCGACCCGACGGCCGCGACCACGCCGGCCGGGACGCAGCAGCCGGCCGCGACCACGCCGGTCGGGAAGAAACGGCCCGAGGACGACGCGCGACCCTCGCTCGGGCAGCTCTTCCTGGCCAACCTCTGGGCGGCCAACACGGTCACCGTGACGGTGCTCGCGCTGGTGCTGGCGATGCTGGTCGGCGCGGTCCTGATCATCATCTCCGACCCGGAGGTGCTGGCCACCTACAGCTACATCACCGCCCGCCCCTCGGACGCGATCAACGCGAGCTGGGCAGCGGTCAGCGAGGGCTACGCCAACCTCTTCAAGGGCTCGATCTTCGATCCGGAGGCGTTCTCCGGCTGGCTGAACGGCAGCAACGGCTGGGAGCCGGTCTTCGCGCCGATCTCCGAGACGCTCACCTACGCCGCGCCGCTGGTCTTCACCGGCCTGTCGGTCGCGCTCGCCTTCCGGGGCGGCCTGTTCAACATCGGTGCCCAGGGCCAGGCGACCATCGGCGTCATCCTCGCCGCGCTCGCCGGCTTCCTGCTGCCGCTGCCGCCGGTGCTGCACCTGCTCGTCGCGGTGATCGCCGGTGCGCTCGGCGGCGCGATCTGGGGCTTCATCCCGGGCATCCTGAAGGCCCGGGCCGGGGCGCACGAGGTGATCAACACGATCATGCTCAACTACGTCGGCGTCTACTTCCTCTCCTGGATCATCGTGCAGAACGGCGTCCAGGACCCGGAGCGCACCGACGCGATCAGCCGCTCGGTGGACGGCTCCGCCCAGCTGCCTCGACTGCTCGGGGCCGACCTGCGGGTGCACGCCGGCATCCTGCTCGCGGTGGCGGCCACCTGGTTCGTCGCCTGGCTGCTCAACCGCTCGACCTTCGGGTTCGAGCTGCGTGCGGTCGGGGCAAATCCGGACGCCGCCCGCACCGCCGGCATCGGCGTGGGGAAGACGTACACGCTGCTGATGGTGCTGGCGGGGGCGCTCGCCGGGCTCGGCGGCGCGCAGATGGTGCTCGGCACCACCGCCGCCGCGCTGACTCCGCTGGTGGTGGCGCAGATCGGCTTCGACGGCATCCTGGTGGCGCTGCTCGGCCGGGTGAAGCCGTGGGGTGTGCTGCTCGCCGCGCTGCTGTTCGGCGCGCTCCAGGCCGGCGGCAACCGGATGCAGTCCTACTCCGGGATCTCGCTGGAGCTGGTCACCGTGCTCCAGGCGCTGATCGTCATCTTCATCGCCGCTCCCGCGCTGGTGAAGGCGATCTTCCGGCTCCGGGCGGCCCGCGCCGCGCGGTTGCAGACGAGCCTCGCGAAGGGCTGGTGACCGGTGCACGCGATCAGTGAGCCGACGAGCCCCGCAGTCGTGAACGGAGACCCGAGCTGATGTCCACGATGGCTGTCGACGACGTCGCCGTCGCCCCCGTCCACGAGGGCTTCTGGACCCGCAACCGCAAGATCGGCGCGGTGCTGCTGGCGCTCGGCCTGCTCGCCGCGATCCTCTTCGGCGCGCTCGCCACCGGCCAGCAGGCACGCTTCACGCTCAGCGAGGACGCCGAGGGCGCCGCGCTGGCCGTCGACGGCACGGTCGGCGCGATCCTCTTCGGCGTGCTCGCCGTCGCCGCCGGGGCGGCCCTGCTGGCCGGCATCCCCAAGCGCTGGTTCACCACCGTGCTCGCGGTCGGCGTGGTGGGCTTCGTCGCGTCGTTCCTCTGCTGGCAGGTCTCGGCCGCGCCGGCCGGGCAGAACTTCATGCCGATGGTCAACATCGTCCGGGGCACGTTCATCCTGGCCCTGCCGCTGATCTTCGGCGCGCTGGCCGGGGTGCTCTGCGAGCGCTCCGGGGTGGTGAACGTGGCGATCGAGGGCCAGCTCCTGATGGGGGCCTTCGCCGGTGCCCTGTTCGGCACGATGACCGGCAACGTCTGGGTCGGCCTGGTGGCCGCCGCGCTCGGCGGCGCGTTCATCTCGCTGCTGCTGGCCGTCTTCGCCATCCGCTACCTGGTCGACCAGGTGGTCATCGGCATCGTCCTGAACCTGCTCGCGCTCGGCCTGACCGGCTTCCTCTACGAGCGGCTGATGCAGACCGACACCGAGAAGTACAACCAGCCGCCGCGCTTCGACACCTGGGCGATTCCGCTGCTGGAGGACATCCCGGTGATCGGGCCGGCGCTGTTCCGGGGCAACATCTTCCTCTACCTCGGGCTGATCCTGGTCCTGGTCATCCACATCGCGCTGTTCCGGACCCGGTGGGGGCTGCGGACCCGGGCGGTGGGCGAGCACCCGACCGCCGCCGACACCCTCGGCGTGAAGGTGCTGGCGGTGCGGTACCGGAACGTGATCCTGGCCGGGCTGGTCGCCGGCATCGGCGGCGCGTCGTACACCCTGGCGCTCTACACCTTCACCAAGAACATGATCGGCGGTAAGGGCTTCATCGCCCTGGCCGCGCTGATCTTCGGCCGGTGGAGCCCGACCGGGGCGCTGCTCGCCGCGCTCTTCTTCGGCTTCGCCGACCAGCTCGGCACCTACCTCGGCGCGATCAACAGCATCATCCCCAGCCAGTTCCTGGCGATGCTGCCGTACCTCGCGACCATGCTGGCGGTGGCCGGCCTGGTCGGCAAGGTCCGCGCGCCGGCCGCCGACGGCAAGCCGTACATCAAGGGCTGACCGCTCGCATCCGTGGGCCCGGTGGGATCCGTCCCACCGGGCCCACGTGTCTTTCGACCGCCGGTCCGACGGTACGGCCCGGGCATCGTCGACCGTCGCTACTGTGTCGAGGATGGACGAACGGGGGAGTGATGGTTGGTACCTGCTCGCCGGGGTGCTGGTCGCCGCCTTCGTGGCCGCGCTCGGCGGGGCGGCCCTGGCCGACGGGTGGCAGAACGAGGCGCGTGCCCTGGCGGCCTGCAAGCCGGCGTCCCTTTCCTGCCTGAGCCTGGGGTATCCGCTGCTCTTCGTCGGCGTGTTCGTGGCGGTCGCGGCGGTGTGGCTGGCGCAGCGCGTGATGGGGACCGCCGAACCGGAGTGGGGCACCCTGGCCGGCCTGGCCGCCACCACCGGTGCGCTGCTGCTCTGGGAGGCCGGGCAACCACGCTGGGTGCCACCCCCGACCGACCTGGCCGCCCTGCTGGCCGGGGCCGGCGTCGCCGTCGGTGTGGCGGTCGTCGCCGCTCCGCTGCCGCGCGTGCTCCGGGTGGTGTTCGTGGTGGCGCTGGCCGTGCCGTTCGCGGTGTACCCGACCCTGTCGCGGGAGACCCGTCGGGCGGACCTGGCGGACCGGCTCGACCGGGTCGGACTGCCCCTGCTGGTACCCCGGGCGGACGGCTTCGCGGTCGACTCGGCCCGGGCGGACCCGGGACGCCGGTTCGTGCACGTGACGGTGGACCGGAAGGCGGACCCGCGAACCGACCTGACGTCCGAGGACCGGGGCCGAACCGTCTCGATTCTGGTGACGCCCGTACCGGCGGACTTCGCCCCGCCCGCCCGGTGCGGCCCTGCGGCGGCCGACCTGCCGGTGCCCGACGGAGCCCCGGCACCGTCGACCGACCCCTGTCGACCGGTCGGGCCGGACCACTGGACCCGCACCGAGGCGGGCGACGAGGTCCACCTGCTCCGGCGGAATGACGCGTTGGTGCTGGTCCAGCCGGGCTGGAACGCGTCGGACAGGGACGCGGCGACGGTGGCGGACAGCCTGACCGAGGTGGCTCCGCGCCGACTGGCCGAACTCGCCCTCGGCTGACGGGTCCCGCCCCGACCACCCGACGGCACCGATCCGGTCGGACCGGACCCCGCCGCAGGTCGTCGCGGGGGTGGGGCAGAATCGCCGGCATGGACATCGACTGGGAGCGGCTGCGCGGCGCCGCCACCGAGGTCATGCGGCACGCCTACGTGCCCTACTCGCGGTTCCCGGTCGGGGCCGCCGCCCTGGTCGACGACGGTCGGGTGGTGGTCGGCTGCAACGTCGAGAACGCCGCGTACGGCGTGGTGCTCTGCGCCGAGTGCGGGGTGGTCTCCGCGCTGCACTCGTCCGGCGGCGGTCGGCTGGTCGCCCTCTCCTGCGTGGACGCGACCGGCGAACCGTTGATGCCGTGCGGCCGGTGCCGGCAGCTGCTCTGGGAGCACGGCGGCCCGGAGTGCCTCATCGAGGCGAAGGGCGGTCCGCTGCGGATGGCCGAACTGCTCCCGCACGCGTTCGACGTGACCGACCTGGAAGCGGTGGTCGGCGAGGCCCCGGTGCCGGTGGTGCCGGAGCGGCTGGCCGCCTGGCGGGGCCGGGGCACCGTCTTCGTGCACCCCGACCTCGACGCCGGCCGGCAGGTCTGGACGGCGTACTGGGAACGGTCGGCCGGCGACGACGTCGGCGCCGAGACCGGCGTGCTGGAGGAGGCCCCCACGTGGGGTGACCCGGCCGAGGCGATCACCTGGGGGCACGCCCGGACGCCCCGGGTCGTGGTGGTCGACGCCACCGGCACCATCTACTGGGCCGGCGAGGGCGAGCCACCGATGGAGATCCCGGTCCGGTGGCCCGGCCAGGTCGAGGGAGGAGAACGATGAGCGGGTTCGCGGCGGTCGACGTCATCCGCGCGAAGCGGGACGGCGGGGTGCTCTCCGACGCGCAGATCGACTGGGTGGTCGACGCGTACACCCGGGGGCAGGTCGCCGACGAGCAGATGTCCGCGCTGGCCATGGCGATCCTGCTGCGCGGCATGACCGCTGCGGAGATCGCCCGCTGGACGGCCGCGATGATCGCGAGCGGGGAGCGGCTGGACCTCTCCGCCGTCGACCGGCCCACCGCCGACAAGCACTCCACCGGCGGCGTCGGCGACAAGATCACTCTGCCGCTGACCCCGCTGGTCGCGGCCTGCGGCGCGGCGGTGCCGCAGCTCTCCGGGCGGGGCCTCGGCCACACCGGCGGCACCCTCGACAAGCTGGAGTCCATCCCGGGTTGGCGGGCCGCGCTGAGCAACGACGAGTTCATTGCCCAGCTCCGTGACGTGGGCGCGGTGATCTGCGCCGCCGGGGAGGGGCTCGCTCCGGCCGACCGTAAGCTCTACGCCCTGCGCGACGTCACCGGCACCGTCGAGGCGATCCCGCTGATCGCCAGCTCGATCATGAGCAAGAAGATCGCCGAGGGCACCGGCGCGCTGGTGCTCGACGTGAAGGTCGGCTCCGGCGCGTTCATGAAGTCCGTCGACCAGGCCCGGGAGCTGGCCCGCACCATGGTCGAACTGGGCGGCGCGCACGGCGTGCGGACGGTCGCCCTGCTCACCGACATGTCCACCCCGCTCGGCCTGGCCGTGGGCAACGCGGTCGAGGTGACCGAGTCGGTGGAGGTGCTCGCCGGGGGTGGCCCCGCCGACGTGGTCGAGCTGACCCTGGCCCTGGCCCGGGAGATGCTCGACGCCGCCGGGCTGCCGGACGCCGACCCGGCCGCCGCGCTCGCCGACGGGCGGGCGATGGACACCTGGCGGGCGATGGTCCGGGCGCAGGGCGGTGACCCGGACGCCCCGATGCCGAAGGCCGACGAGGTGGAGGTGGTCCGCGCCGGGGCCGACGGGTTCGTCGCCGCCGTGGACGCGTACGCGATCGGGGTGGCCGCGTGGCGGCTCGGGGCGGGCCGGGCCCGCAAGGAGGACCCGGTGAGCGTCCCGGCCGGGGTGGTGCTGCACAAGCGTCCCGGTGACCCGGTCCGGGCCGGCGAACCCCTCTACGAGCTGCGCGCCTCCGACGCCGCCCGGATCCCGGCGGCCCTGGCGGAGGCGGCGGGGGCGGTCCGGATCACCCCGACCGCGCCGTCGGTGGCCCCGCTGGTGATCGAGCGGATCGCCTGAGGCGGGCGGGCCGAGGTGAGCGCCGTACCCGCGCCCGACCCGGGAGACGTCCGTGAGGCGAGCCTCGACGAGCTGAGTCGGCTCGGGCTGCCGCTGCCGCCGGAGAACTTCCCGCTCGTCTGGGAGCCGGGGGACGAGATCGAGCTGCGGCCGACCATCGAGGTCGAGGCGCGGATCGCCGTACTGCACCTGATCCTGGCCCGCTGCTTCGGCATGCCGACAGAGGCGGCGATGGGTTGGCTGCTCAACTCGCGGCTCGTGGACTCGGTCACCCCGCCGGAGTGGGACTTCGTCACCGCCGGCACGGGTGACCACCGCTCGTTCGTGCTGCACCACGACGCCCTCTTCGCGCTGACCTGGGTGCTCGGCCTGACCCGGCAGCTCGACCCGTCCCTGCCGGTCGACGAGGACCTGGTCGCGAAGCTGCCGAACATCGTCGGCGGGGAGACGTTCGACGGGTGGCGGGCGCGGCTGCTCGTCGCCCCGCAGCATCCCGCCGACGCGGCGGCCCTGCTCGACCTGCACTACTGCCTGGACTGGGCGTACCTGGAGTCGGAGCGGGAGGGGCTGCCACTGCCGGGGGTGATCGACTCACACGCCATCGGTCAGCGCCGCTGGGCGTTGGAGTGGGCCGTGGTGCTGCGCGGCCCGTACCACGACCCGCCCCCGGGCTGGGAAGAGGTCGACCTCTCCACCTGAGACCGGTCGTCCCTTCACCTGGGACCAGTCGTCTCTCCACCCGGGCCGGCGGGTCCGGCTCGGAGTCCGGCCGCCGGCCGTCAGGCCGGGCGGTAGCGGGACAGCCGGACGGCGGCGGTCACCGTGACCGGCTCCGCCAGGTCGGCGATCCGGGCGGCGAGCCGGGCCGGGTCGGTGTGCCAGGCACTCGGCCCCATCCCCACCAGGGTCTCGACCTCCGACCGGGTCAGCATCAGCCGCGCCCGGTGTTCGGTGGTGCCGGTCGCGGTGAAGTGGCCGGCCAGGCTCCCGGCCACCCGCTCGGCCTTCGCCGGGTCCACCCGCAGCAGGTCGAGCGCGTCGACCAGCTCGGCCAGGTGTTCCGCGACCGGGGTGACCACCAGCAGCGTGCCGGCCGGGTCGAGGACCCGACGGAACTCCGCCCCGTTGCGGGGGGCGAAGACGTTCAGCAGCACGGCCACCGAGGCGTCGGCCAGGGGCAGCCGCTGCCAGGTGTCGGCGAGCGCCGCGCCGGCCCGGGGGTGGGCGCGGGCCGCGCGGCGCAGTGCCGGCTTCGAGACGTCCAGCGCCAGGCCGACGGCGTCGGGCCGTGCCGCCAGCACCGCCGCCAGGTGCCGGCCGGTGCCCGCCCCCGGCTCCACCACCAGCGGGTACGCCCCACCGGTCGGCACGTGGTCGACCGGAGCCGTGTCGGCCGGAACCGGGTCGGTCGACGTCGTCCGGGTCGGGGGCCGGGCGGCCGGTCGGTGGGCGGCCAGCGCCCGCACCGCGGCGTCGGCGAGGGCCGACGAGACCACGTCGTAGTGTCCGGCGGCGAGGAAGTCGGCCCGGGCGGCGACCATCGCGGCGTTGTCTCCGGCGTGCGGGGTACGCCCGGCCAGCAGGTTGACGTACCCCTGCCGGGCGACGTCGAAGCTGTGGCCGCGCGGGCACCGCAGAGCGTGCGCGGTGCCGACGGTGGCCGGGGCGAGCGTCCCGGCGCAGACCGGGCAGCGCAGCCGGTTGACGATCTCCGGGTCCACGGAGGCCATCGTACGGTCCGTGCGGAGGCTGACTAGTGTCTGAGCATGGTCGCGATCGGATACGAGGACATCGTCAAGGTCCCGAAGGCGTTGCTGCACGATCACCTCGACGGGGGCCTGCGGCCGGCGACAGTGGTCGAGCTGGCCGCCGAGGTGGGCCACGAACTGCCCAGCACCGACCCGGAGGCGCTCGGCCGGTGGTTCGTCGAGGCGGCGAACTCCGGTTCGCTGGAGCGCTACCTGGAGACCTTCGCCCACACGGTGGCGGTCATGCAGACCGTTTCGGCGCTGACCCGGGTGGCCCGTGAGTGCGCGCTGGACCTGGCCGCCGACGGGGTGGTCTACGCCGAGGTGCGCTTCGCCCCCGAGCAGCACCTGGAGCAGGACCTCACCCTGGACCAGGTGGTCGAGGCGGTGCTCGCCGGCTTCGCCGAGGGCAGCGAGCTGGCCGCCCAGGCCGGCAACCCGATCCGGGTCGGCACCCTGCTGACCGCGATGCGGCACGCCGCGCGGTCGCAGGAGATCGCCGAGTTGGCCGTCCGGCACCGGGACACCGGTGTGGTCGGCTTCGACATCGCCGGTGCCGAGGCCGGCTTCCCGCCCACCCGGCACCTGGACGCCTTCGAGTACCTCCAGCGGGAGAACTTCCACTTCACCATCCACGCCGGTGAGGCGTTCGGCCTGCCGTCGATCTGGCAGGCGATCCAGTGGTGCGGCGCGGACCGCCTCGGGCACGGGGTACGGATCGTCGACGACATCACCCAGGGCGACGACCGTCCGCAACTCGGCCGGCTGGCCGCGTACGTGCGGGACAAGCGGATCCCGTTGGAGTTGTGCCCGTCGTCCAACGTGCAGACCGGTGCGGCCCCGTCGATCGCCGAGCACCCGATCGGTCTTCTACGCGACCTGCGGTTCCGGGTGACGGTCAACACCGACAACCGACTGATGAGCGGCACCTCGATGTCGCGGGAGATGGCGCTGCTGGTCGACGCCTTCGGCTACGGCTGGAAGGAACTCCAGTGGTTCACCATCAACGCGATGAAGAGCGCCTTCATCCCGTTCGACGAGCGGCTGCGGATCATCGACGACGTGATCAAGCCAGCGTACGCGAAGCTGCTCTCCTGACCCCGGGCCGCCGTGGTCGGGTGGCGACCGGCCCGGACGGCGGTGCGGGGCGACCCGACCGGACGGCCGGTGGCGGCCGGGGCGGGGTCAGGACTGACGGGGGTGGCCGGCGAGCAGTGCGGCCACCCGCCGCAGCACCTCCCGGGCCCTCGCCGCCTCCGCGCCCAGTCCGGTCTGCCGGCGCAGCACCGCCGGCTCCTCGCGCAGCAGCGTCAGGCCGCGCCGGAGGAGCACCCGTGGTGCCTTGCGTTGTTCGGCCAGGTCCCGGGTCAGCCGGCGGAGGAACGTCGCGCCGCGCGGCCGGCGAAGGGCATATGCGCCGGCGAGAAGACCCAGCTCACGACATTCGGCGACGATCTCGGCGGCGAAAATCCCCTCGGCGACGAAGAATGGCGATCCGGCGAGATCGAACGTTCGGGTGGCAACTCGGCGGTCTTCGCCGATTGCATAAACCGGCACTTCGGCCTTGCCGTCACGAGCCAGTCGAGCAATGGTTTCCACGGCGAAACCGGCATCCCAGGCGTGCGGCGAATCCCAGTCGATTCGGTCCTGCCGGCGTGGCAACGTAGGGTCGTCGCCGTTCTTGTAGAAATCGTCGAGGCAGAGCACCGGAAGTCCGGTTCGTTGTGCGATGTAGGACTTTCCGGAGCCCGAAGGGCCGGCGAGCAGGACGACACGGTGCGGGGGTTTCATTACGGTAGGTGACTCCGGCCAGACGGGCTGCGATCAAACTGTCTCAACATCTCATCACACCCAGGGCGAGGGACAGCCTGGGCTTTCTCTTTGAGAGGCGGCGTGATGGAATCTCGGAGGTCCGACCCGCCGGGTCGGTCGCTGGGCGTTGCCCGGGGCAACGCGGCGGATGCTGAGATCGCGAGGGCGGTGACGTGAGCAAACGACCAAAGACGGCGGGCTCCTTCCTGTCGCGAATGCGCCGGCCAGCCGGTCGGCTCCGCGACATGCCGATCTGGTCGAAGCTCGGCCTCATCATGATCGTGCCGACCATCGCCACGGTGGTCGTCGGCACCAACGGTCTGATCGACCACCTGGACACGCTCAACAGCGCCAACCGCGCCGGCGACCTGGCGCACCTCACCGGCTACTCCGGTGAGCTGGTCGACACCCTCCAGGACGAGCGGGCCGCCGCGGTGCTGCTGCTCGGGGCGAACGCGCAGACCCGGGAGCAGTACAACAAGGCCTACACCGACGTGCACAAGCAGGTCGACCGGGCGCGGGCACCGTATTCCCGGCAGCGGGCCGAACTCGACGGGCTCCCCGTGAACTTCGAGAAGGTCCTCGACCGGATCGACCAGAGCCTGCAGGACCTGCCCGGCACCCGCAGTCAGGTCTTCAACAACCGGCTGCCGCTCACCGACGCCGCCCGGTCGTACGAGGGTCTGATCAACGACCTGCTGGACATCCGGGATTCGGCCAGCCAGCTCGCCGGGGACACCGACCTGAGCGAGCGGATGCGTGCCGTGGCCGCCAGCGCCCGGGCCAAGGAGTTCCTCTCGGTCCGCCGGGTCGTGGTGCACCGGGCGCTCATCCAGGGTTCGATGAGCCCGGTGCTGCGCACCGACTACATTGCCACCGGCACCGGCCAGCAGCAGGCCCTGCAGAGTTTCCAGGCGGTCGCCAACCAGGCCGAGTCCGAGCTGTACCAACAGACCGTCGCCGGCTCCGACCAGCGCCAGGTCGAGAACTACCTCGGCTGGATCAACGGCAACACCACCGACAGCATGGCCGGCGCGCCGTTCGGGGCGAACGAGTGGGACGCCGCGATGGTCGCCAACGCCGAGCTGATCCGTACCGTCGAGGCGGATCTCGACGGCGACGTGATCGGCCTGGCCGACCAGCTCCGCTCCGACGTGCAGCGCCGGGTCTTCCTGGAGACCGGCCTGCTGCTCAGCATGCTGCTGCTGGCGATCTTCTTCGCGTACCTGGTCGCCCGGTCGATGGCCCGCTCCCTGCGTGACCTGCGACAGGGTGCGCTCTCCATCGCCCAGTACGGCCTTCCCCAGGCGGTGGCCCGGCTGCGGGACCCGAAGGTCACCGGCCAGCTCACCCCGATGCAGCTCGCCAACCAGATCGCCGAGCCGCTCCCGGTGCGCAGCAAGGACGAGTTCGGCCAGGTGACCGAGGCGTTCAACGCCGTCCACCTGGAGGCGGTCCGCACGGCGGCCGAGCAGGCCGCGCTCCGCGCCTCCGTCGCGACCATGTTCGTCAACCTGGCCCGCCGGTCCCAGATCCTGGTCGACCGGCTGATCGGTCACCTCGACCGGCTGGAGCGCGGCGAGGAGGACCCGGACCGGCTGGCCGAGCTGTTCCAGCTCGACCACCTGGCCACCCGGATGCGCCGCAACGACGAGAACCTGCTGGTTCTCGCCGGTGCGGACTCCACCCGGGTGCAGCGGCAGCCGGCCGCCCTGATCGACGTGCTCCGGGCCGCCCAGTCCGAGGTCGAGCACTACACCCGGATCGAGTTCGGTGTCATCGACCGGGATCTCGAGGTCGCCGCGCACGCGGTCAACGACCTGGTCCACCTGGTCGCCGAGCTGTTCGACAACGCCACCGCGTTCTCGCCGCCGGACTCCCAGGTCATGGTCGAGGCCCGTCGGGTCGGTGACCGCGCGTCGCTGTACGTCGAGGACCGGGGCATCGGCATCAGTGCCGAGCAGATCGCCGACCTCAACGAGCGGCTCGCCACGCCGCCGCAGGTGGACGTGGCGGTCTCCCGGATGATGGGCCTGGTCGTGGTCGCCCGGCTGGCCGCCCGGCACGGGGTCCGGGTCGAGCTGCGGCCGGGCACCGAACGGGGCATAGTCGCCGAGGTCGACCTGCCCACCTCGGTCCTGGTGCCGCGTGCGCTCTCCGGGCGGGCGCAGCAGTCGGGGCTGCCCGCCCCCGATTCCGCCCCGGCCACCCCGTTGCCCACCGTCGGCACGCTGCCGGCGCTGGGCAACGCCCCGGCAGCGGCGCCCCGTCCGGCGGGCTCCGGCAACCAGGTCACCCTCGGTGGGCGGCCCTTCGAGCCGGAGCCGCGCAACGGCACTCCGGGCGCCGGTCGGCCGCTGCCGGCCTGGTCCGACCTGACCGGTGCGGACGTCCGGGCCAGTGGCGGCGACGCCTTCACGCCCCGCCCGGCCAACGGACAGCAGGTGGACTCGCTGCCGCAGCGGCGCGGGACCGGTGACGAGGAGCCGGCCGGGTTCGGCCAGCCGCCCGCCGTGCCGCAGCAGTTGCCGTCGACCCCGGAGGCGCGGACCGCCCACCCGCAGATGCCGCCGGTGTCGGCTCCGTCGGTTTCGGGTCGGCCGGTTTCAGGCCCGCCGGTTTCCGGCCCGCCCGTGTCGGCTCCGCCGATGTCCGCGCCGCCGGCCCGACCGGCCCCGGCCCCGGCCACGCCGGCTCCGCCGGTCTGGCCGCCGGTGGCCGGGACGGAGCGGGAAGTGCCCACCCCGCCCGTGCCCGAACGGCTCGCCGCAGCGCTCGACATGACCACCGAACTGCCCCGCGTGCCGCGCTCGGCGGCCGAGGCACCGGCTGCTGTTCCGGCCAACCACTCCGCCCCGACCGGCCAGCCCGCGCCGGCTCCGGCGGTCCGCGACCGGCAACGGTACGCGGACGAGACGATGGAACTGCCGATCTTCCGGGAGTTGGAATCCGCCTGGTTCCGCACCCGGCGACCGGTCAACGACGAGACGGCCGGCGCTCCCCGGGTCTCCCCCAGGAGCCTGGACGACGCCCAGACGCAGCAGCTCGCCGCAGTCGAGCGGGGCCGTCCGGCCGTCAAGGAACCAGCAGGGACGACAGGTAACGCACCGATGGCAACGAACACCGGAGGCACGCCGCACGACAACAGTGCGGCGACCAACGGGAGCGACCGTTCCGCGTACGCCGAGAGCCTCGCCGGCCGGCGCACCCCGCAGCCTCCCGGCGGTTGGCAGACCGCGGCGGACGACGGCTGGCGTGCCGCCAGTGCGGCCAACGAGGTGCCCGTGGTCGAGACCACCCAGACCGGCCTGCCCAAACGCAAGCCCATGGCGCAGCTCGTGCCGGGTGGCATCGAGAAGCCGGTGACGTCGGTGCAACGGCGTACGCCGGAGGCGGTACGCGGACTTCTCTCGGCATACCATCGTGGCGTGCAACGCGGCCGAAGCAACCACGCTGACAGCCACTCGTCCGGCCTGGGGGCGACTCCGGGCGGGCAGCAGTCCTCGCAGTCTGGCTCAGGCCCCCTGGCCGGGAGCAGGCAGAAGGAGCAAGAAGGATGACAACTACGCAGGATCTCGGTTGGCTGCTGGCCAACTTCGCCGACCGGGTGCCCGGTGTCGCGCATGCGGTCGCCGTCTCCGCGGACGGCCTGCTCCTCGCGTCGTCACGGGACCTGCCGCGTGACCGCGCCGACCAACTGGCTGCGATCGCGTCCGGCCTGGTCAGCCTCACCCAGGGAGCGGCTCGCTGCTTCGAGGGTGGTGCGGTGCTCCAGACAGTGGTCGAGATGGACAATGGCTTCCTGTTTCTCATGTCCATCTCGGACGGGTCGTCGTTCGCGGTGCTCGCCGCCCGCAGCTGCGACGTGGGGCAGGTCGGGTACGAAATGGCGCTGCTGGTCGACCGGGTCGGCGACGCGCTGACCCCGCAGCCGCGCGCCGCCGCAGGAATGCTGGGTTGATACGGGCGCTGACCGTACGGTCGGCGGAAACAACAACGGAAAAGTCGACGGGTTCCACCGGAGCGAGCCGGTGGCGGGTACGCGGAAGGAGGTGAGCGGCGACATGGCCGATCGTGACGAGCCCACCGGGGCACTGGTCCGTCCATACGCCGTCACCCGCGGTCGTACCCGTCCCCGCCTCGACATCGCCCTGGAGGCGCTCGTCGAGACGACGGTGCGCGGTCGGACCGCTACCAACGGCAACGGTGGTCAGGGCCGGGAGCACCAGTACATCGCCGCGCTGTGTGACGGACGGTTGCAGTCGCTCGCCGAGATCGCGGCGCGGATGCAGCTGCCACTCGGGGTGGCCCGGGTGCTCATTGCCGACATGGCTACGGACGGCCTGGTCGCGGTGCACGAGCCGACCATCCTGGACGACTCCGACGACGCGGTGGGCACTGAACTGCTGGAGAGGGTGCTGAGTGGACTTCGCAGGCTCTGACATGTCGCACCGGCCGCCGACTCCGTCGAGCGGGCGCGTGACATCGGCGAAGATCGTTATCGCCGGTGGCTTCGGCGTTGGCAAGACGACGCTGGTCGGCTCGGTTTCGGAGATCACGCCACTGACCACCGAGGCGATCATGACCTCGGCGGGGGTGGGCGTCGACGACACCCGGCAGGTGCCGGGCAAGACGACGACCACGGTGGCGATGGACTTCGGTCGTATCTCGATCGACCGTGACCTGATCCTGTACCTCTTCGGTACACCGGGTCAGACGCGGTTCTGGTTCATGTGGGACGAACTGGTCCGGGGCGCCATCGGCGCCGTGGTCCTGGTCGACACCCGCCGGTTGGCCGACTGCTTCGCGGCCATCGACTTCTTCGAGCACCGGCGGCTGCCGTACCTGATCGCCATCAACTGCTTCGACGGGATGCAGTACCACGACCCGCAGGACGTCCGGGACGCGCTGGCGATCTCCCCGGAGGTGCCGGTGGTGGCCTGTGACGCCCGGCAGCGGGAGTCGACCAAGCACGTGCTGATCTCGCTGGTCGAGTACGTGCTCACCATGCGCCGTTCGCGTGCGGTCGCGCCGGCCTGAGACGACCTGCGTACCGCCCGGTGCCGGCCCCGGCCGCGCCACCGGGCGGTACGTCGTCTCCGGTGGCGGTGCGGCGTCCCCGGCCGCGGTACGTCGTCCCCGATGGCGGGCGCAGCGTCCGCAGCGGTCAGGAGACGCGGACCCAGCTGCCCCGGTGGACCGTGTACTCGCCGAGCGAGTCGCGCTCCATGCCGCCGTGCCTGATCGGGGTGAACGCGTACGACCCGGCGATGCCCTCGGTCACCTGGTTCTGCAGGTGTGCGTTCAACCGGCCACGGTCGACGCTGCCGGCCACCCGGGCGGCGTCGCCGACCAGCCGCAGGGCGTCGGCGGCGTACGGCGCGAAACCGCTGAGTCCGCCGTGCCGCTGGATGTAGCGGAACACGAAGTCCCGGCGGGCCAGCGCCGCCGTGGTGGTGTTGGTGAGCGTGGAGTGGGTCAGGCTGATCGGGTGCACCGCGAAGGCCCCCTCGACCGCCTCCGCGTTCCGGCCGGACAGGGTGTCCTCCACCACCGCGCCCGCGTCGAAGAAGAACAGCCCGTCGTGGCCGGCCCGGCGTAACGCCCGTGCGGCCGTCCCCGAGTCGGGGGCGGTACCCCAGACGACCACCGCGTCGGGGGCGCCCGTCACCGCCTGCTCCGCCGCGCGGGTGAGACCCGCCGTGCCTTCGGGCAACCGGACCGTGCGGACCAGGTCCACCCCGGCCGCCCGCAGCGCCTCCGGAACGGCCCGTACGCCCGAGTCGCCGTGCAGCCCGGCCTCGGCCACCAACGTGACCCGCCGGGTGCCCTGCGAGCGGATCAGCCGGCCCAGCCGCCACGCCACGTCGGTGGCGTCCGGAGTGAGCTTGTAGACGAACGTGCGCTCGGTGGTCGGGGCCACGACCGTGTCGCCGGCCGCGAGCGAGACGAACGGGATCCGCTGTTTCTCGGCCACCGCCACGATCGCCATGGAGACCTCGGCGAGCACCCCGCCGACCAGGACGTGGACCTCCGGCGAGGCGGCCAGCTCGGCGGCCTGCCGGGCAGCCAGACGCGGGTCGCTGGCGTTGTCCCGGATGTCCAGGCGCACGGTCCGGCGTAGGTTCCCCACGGGGAGGCCGTCCGGGCTGATCGAGTCCTGCGCGATCCGTAGCGCCCGCTCCTGGAGCACACCCAGCGCCGCGCCCCGACCGCTCAGCTCCAGGCTCGCCCCGATGACGATCTCCGGCGGGCCGTCGACCGGGGTGGCCGAGCCGTCCGCCCGCCCGTCCCGACCACAGGCGGCCAGCAACAGGGAGGCCGCCGCCGTGGTGAGCACACCCCGGCGGGTCAGCGCGGACGGGTCGAACGTCGGTGTCGCCATGAGCCGCCTTCCCACCTCCAGCGACACCCGCCGCCGGCACTACCGGGGGAATGTTGCCGTCCGTGACCAGCGACCGTCAACTTCTGTGGCCGTGAACACGCAGGTGGGAGGCGGTATGGTCCGTTCAGGAGCGATAGCCGGCGGAACGATACTCGTACTCTCGGTCATCATCGCGGTCGCCGTGATCGCGGGTGAAGTCCCAGCCGCCAGCCGCCTCGCGACCGGGCCGCCCGCCCACCGCGAACCCGCCGATCTCCTGCCCGCGGCGCCAGCCCCGGAAGTAGCCGGTGGTGTTCTCGGCGATGCGCGCCGCGTCCCGGACGATCCGCAGCGGACGCTCCTCGCGCAGCGGCGAGCCGGGCACCAGATTGGCCTGCGGGACCCGGCGGGGGAGCCCGGCCGGCGTCTCGTCGCCCTTGACCGGCTTCGCGGCCTGCTCGGCGGCCTGCCAACCGGTGTCGGCCATGCTGGACCAGTCGAGGTCGGTCTCGTCGGAGTGCCCGACGAACCAGGCCGACTTCGCCTGGGCGAAGATGAGCAGGTCACCGTCGTTCTCGTCGGAGATCGGGGGCCGGCGGCGTTCGGCGACAGGCCGCTCGGGGAGACGAGGCGCGTCCTGGCGGTCCACCAGTCGCAGCGGCGGATTCTCCGGCCGGGAGCCGGAGGTGGGATGGAGGACGGTCCGGTCGTCGGCCGGGGCCTCGAAGCCGGGGCGGACGTTCCGCTCGGCGTCGGGGGCGACACGGTCACCGCCACGCTCCGGGCGGGGCGCGGTGCGGGGTCCACGGTCAGCCGGCGCGTCCGCGCGGTCGTGCGTGCGGGGTCCACGGTCAGCCGGCGCGTCCGCGCGGTCGTGCAGCGGCGGCTCCACCAGGCGCAGCATCGGCGGCTCCTGGGGCAGGTCGTCCGCCAGCCAGGGCGGCGTGATCCGGCCCTCGGCGCGGCCCGGGTCGGTGTGCGCGTCGATCTGCCGGTCGTCCCGCTCGTGCGCGGACTGTGCGACCGGGTTGCGTGGCGAGCTGTCGGCCGGGTCCTCCGGGTTGTTGACCAGCGGCCAGTTGGCCCTGGAGCCCGGTGCCGGAGCCTCCTGCTCCGGGTGCGGGGCCGGCACCGGCACGCTGAGGTCGGTGACCGCGAACCCGCCGGTCGGGGAGTCCCCGGTGGTCTTGGGGCGCGGCGGGATGATGGTCCGCTGCCGCTCGGCCCGGGCGTTGTTGATCGCGGCCGTGGTGAGGGTGGGGCGGAACGGCTCACCCGCGTCGGCCGGCGAGTTGCTCCGCTGGGCCGGGGCGATCGGGGTGATCCCGGGCGGGGGCGGTGGCGACGAGACCGGCCGGTTCGTCGGACCGTCCACCTGACGGGCCGCCGGGAGAACGGGGGTGTCGCCCCGACCCGGCACGCCGTTGACCGGCGGCTTGACCGAGGCGGCCGGGGTGATCGGAGCCGGTGCGGACGGCGGTGGCGCGACCGGGGCCGGGGCCACCGGGGGCGGGCCGAGCGGACGCGGTGAGGCGGGTGGGTTGCCACCGACCGGTTCCGGTCGGCTGCGTCGCCCGGTCGGCTGCGGCGGCACCGGATCGACCGCGCGGAGCCCGCCGCCGGTGCCGACCTCGGTGCGGTCGTCCGTCGGCGCGGCCCGCCGGCCGGGCACCGGGGAAGGAGCGCTGACCCGGGCGCGGAGCGCCCCGACCAGGGCGTCGCACCCGGCGTCGCAGGCGCGGACGGCGGCGACGGCCTGGCGTACCGTCTCCGCCACCGCCGAGGTGAGCGCCCGGCTGACCGCCGCCCGGCGCGGGGTCTCGGCGATGGCCACTCGCAGCGCGGTGACCGCGTCGTTGATCGAGTCGGCGTCGGCCACCCCGTCGGCGGCCAGGTGGGCGACGATGGCGTCGGCGGCGACCGAGACGTCCCGGCCCCGGGCGACGGTGCCGCCCAGCATCCCGGGCTCCGGGAGGGCGTCGAGCACGGCCAGCGAGACCGGCTCGGCCGGATCGGGGTAGGCCCGCAGGGCGGCCGGGTAGAGCTCGCGCAGCACCTCGCGCAGGGCCACGGCAGCGGTGTGCCGGCCGTTGGCGAGCGCGGCGTGCGCGGCGAGGACCTGCTTGTAGCCGGCGAGGTCGCGGGGCGCCGGCAGGGTGACCGCGGAGAGCGCGCCGGCCTGGAGGGCCCGGGCCAGCCCGACCGCTCGGCGCTCGGCCGGCGGCGACTGCATCTCCTCCAGCGAGTCGTCGTCGGCGAACCGCTCGGCGAAGTCGTCGACGGAGTCGTCGTCGGCTATCGCGAGCGGCCGACCGGCCGCGCTGAGCAGCGAGGTGACCGTGTGGTCGTCACTGTCGGCGGCGATCGCCGCACCGCTCGGGCCGCCTGACCGTTCCACGAGCAACGCCACGAGCCGGGCGTAGCCGGCCGGATCGTCGCTGACCTCGCAGACGTGGAGCAGCCGGCCTGCGTCGTCGACCACAGCGGACGTCAGCGTCGAACTGGCCGAAGCCGGTCGGTCTGCTGAGTCGGCCGAGGCAAGACCGCAGTACACGCGCACGAGCGCCACGGCGTCGTCCTCCTCCCGGGTTTCTGT
The DNA here is from genome assembly GCF_044459745.1 of Micromonospora sp. NPDC050187. NCBI lineage: Bacteria > Bacillati > Actinomycetota > Actinomycetes > Micromonosporales > Micromonosporaceae > Micromonospora > Micromonospora sp. NPDC050187. Next base: position 345,002 of record NZ_JBITJH010000006.1, on the reverse strand, counting down.
GCCAGAGACTGATGCTCCCTGTTACAGCTCAGTCGCGCCAGTCCACGACCGCAGAGATCTTCCCGACAATGGTCCGCCACCCCAGGCTGGCGGTCTGGGCACCGATTTTCTTGAGCCGTCGCCGGCCCATGAAGCCGCCGATCCCGCCGCCGACCGTGGCCCGCAGGGCCTCGTCCAGGTCGTCCAGGCTGGACCCGGCGGAGAGCATGTCGAGCACGGCGGGGAGCCGCAGCGCGTACGCCAGGTCGCGGGCCGCCTCGCCGGCCTCGATGAGCAGGGTCGGGTCCCAGGTGTCGTGCCCGCCGCGCAGGTTCTCCACCACGAGGTCGAGCTCGTAGGTGTCCTCGTCGAGGGGGGCGATGTCCGCCGGCTCCACCCGTTCGGACAGTTCGTTCCAGCCGTCCAGTTGGGACATGTCGTGCGGAGCGCCGGAGCGGACGAAGCTGACCAGGGACTCGGGCGTCTTGAACAGCAGCAGCCGACCCCGGTGGCTGAGGAAGACGGGCACCTCCTCGTCGCCGGCGGTGTCCTCGTCCTCGCTCTCGTCCTCGGCGTCCGCCTCGGCCTTGCCGCCCTTGCGGGCCGCCTGCTTCTCCTCCTCGTCGGCCTCGGCGAACTCCTCCGCGAGCTCCTCGTCGAGGATCACCACGGTCTCGTCGTCCTCGGCCTCGTCCTCGACGACCTCCCGGCCGCGCGCCAGGAACGGGTCGTCGGCGTCCCGCTCGGCGACGTCGGTGGGGGTCAGCTCCCGCGCCGGGCGGTACGCCCGCAGCGTGAAGCCGGAACCGGCCGGCAGCGCGATCTCCACCGGATCGATCCGCAGCTCCTCCCAGAGCGACCGGTCCGCCTCGCCGGAGCTGGCGGCGGTGTCGCCGGCCTCCTCCGACTCGGTCGCTGCGGTCGCTTCGTCGAGCTGGGGCTCGTCGGCGTCGGGCCGTTGGGGCGACTGGCGGGCCACGCTGACCTCCGTGTGCTTCGGGCTGCCCACCCGGCGGTAGTCCGTGCCGCCGGGTGACTCTGCGCACATACCCTAGTGGGCGATCCGCCGGGACCGGTGCCCGCACCCCGTTGGCTACGTCCCGGACAGTCAGTAGCGTGGTGCGGTGTGAAGGGCCAGACGCTGCACGGACACCTCGACGCCCTGCTCCTGGCGGTGCTCGAGGACGGTGCGCTGCACGGATACGCGATCATCGAGGCACTGCGGGTACGCAGCGGCGGCAGCCTGGACCTGCCCACCGGCACGACCTACCCGGCGCTGCGCCGGCTGGAACGCGCCGGCTACGTGGCCAGCTCCTGGCACACCGTCAACGGGCGGGAACGGCGCACCTACCAGCTCACCGACGCGGGCCGGCGGGCGCTGGCCGGCGAGCGGGCCGGCTGGCGTGAGTTCAGCTCCACCGTCGGGCGGTTCCTCAACCCGGACGTGCCGCCACCGGCGACCGCCTGACCCCTCCGGTACGGGTCCGACCGGTTCCTGGCGGCCGGCCCACCACCGGGCAGGCCGGGTCAGGGAGCCAGGGCCAGATAGCCCTGCTCGGCCGCCACCTGGATCAGCCACTGGTCGCGATACCAGCCGGGCGTCGCCACCAGCTCGTCGTGACGGCCCTGCTGGGTCACCCGGCCGGCGTCCAGCACCACGATCTCGTCGAAACCGGCGAGGCCGCTGAGCCGGTGGCTGATCAGCAGCACCGAGTGGTCGGCGGGCACCGCGGCCAGGGTCGAGGCGAGCACCGCGTCGGCGGCGGCCGGGTCGAGTCCCTCGGTCGGCTCGTCCAGCACCAGCAGACCCGGCGCGGCCAGCAGCGCCCGGGCCAGCGCCAGCCGCTGCCGCTGGCCGCCGGAGAGCTGCCCGCCGTCCTCGCCGACCACCGTGTCCCACTGCTCCGGTTGGTCGTGCACCCAGTCGAGCAGCCCGGCCGCCCCGGCGGCCGAGTCGAGCGCGGCGTCGTCGGCCCCGCTCCGGCCGAGCAGGAGGTTCTCCCGGACGGTGGCGTGGAAGACGTGCGCCTCGGCCAGCAGGCCCCCGATCGCCCGGGGCAGCTCCTCCGCCCGGTACGCCGACAGGTCGGCCCCGTCCAGGGTCACCCGGCCCCGGTCCGGTGTCACCGCCCCGGTGAGGACGGCCGCCAGGGTGCTCTTGCCCGCTCCGCTCGGCCCGACGACGGCGATCCGCCGGCCGGCCGGGAGGTCGAGGTCCACCCCATCCAGGGCGGGCGGGGCGCCCTCCCGGTAACGGACGCGCACCCCGTCGAGGCGTACGTGGTGGCCGCCGGCGGTCGGCACCGGCCGGTCCCCGGTCGACGGGGCATCCGTCGGGGCGGTCAGCAACGCGGCGACCCGGGTCAGCCCGGCCCGCAGCCCGCTCCACTGCCGGGCGGCCCCGACCAGCGCCGACGCCACCTCCACGGCGGCGAGCGTGCCGACCGCGAGGACGCCGACCAGCACCCCGGACACGTCGGCCCGGAGTGCGGCGACCACCACCGCCGCGCTGGTCGCTCCGGCGACCAGCACCCCGAGGGCGTCCACCGCGAAACCGGTCGCGGCGAGGCGACGCTCCAACCGGGCGAGCCGGTCGGCCCGTCCGGTCGCCGCGCGCAGCGCCGCGCCGGTCGCCCCGAAGGCGGCCAGGTCGGCGGCACCGTGGGTCAGGTCCACCGCGTCCGAGGCGAGCGCGCCGCGCAGCGGCGCCACCTCGGCGGCACCGCGCCGGGTCAGCACCGTGGCCAGCACCGGTAGCGCGACACCGGCCAGCAGCAGCCCCACCGCGAGCACACCGGCCGCCGCCGGGGACACCACCGCCGCCCCGCCGACCGCGAGCACGCTCACCAGGGCCGCCGCCGCTCCCGGCACGAGCACCCGCAGCATCAGGTCCTGAACCGTGTCCACGTCGGAGACCAGCCGGCTCAGGGTGTCCCCGGAGCGCTGGTCGGCGGTGGCCCGGCGGGCCGCGAGGGTGGCGAAGACCCGGGTGCGTACGTCGGTGACGATGCGCAGCACCGCGTCGTGCCCGGCGAGCCGTTCGGTGTAGCGCAGCACGCCCCGGCCGATCGCGAGCGCCCGGACCGCGACGATCGCCACGGTCAGCCGGTCCAGGGGCGGCCGACCGGCGGCGCTCATCAGCAGCCAGGTGGCGGTGGACATCAGCGCCAGGGCGGCCAGTTCGGTGGCGGTGGCGAGCAGTCCCGCGCCGAGCAGCCGGCGCAGGTACGGCCGGGCCAGCCGCAGCACGGCCCGCTCGGCCCTCAGTCGCCCCGTCGCCCCCACGGGCGCGGCGGGCCCGGACGACGGCCCGGTGTTCCGGCTCATCCGACCACCTCCCCGGTCCGGGTCAGCTCGGTGACCCGCCCGTCGACCACCCGCAGGATCCGGTCGGCGTCGGCGAGCAACGCCGGGCGGTGGGCCACCAGCAGAGCGGTCCGTCCCGCGACGAGCCGACGGGTCGCGTCCAGCACCACGGCCTCCGAGGCGGTGTCGAGCCGGGCGGTGGGCTCGTCGAGGAGCACGACCGGGGCGTCCCGCAGGAACGCCCGAGCCAGCGCCACCCGCTGCCGCTGGCCGCTGGAGAGGCCGTGGCCGCGTTCGCCGAGCCGGGTCTCCAGCCCCTCGGGCAGGGCGGCGACCACCTCGTCCAGCGCGGCGGCCCGGACCGCTGCGGTGAGCGTCTCCGGGCGGGTCTCCGGTGCGCCGAGGCGGATGTTGTCGGCCAGGGTGGTGGCGAACAGGTGGGCCCGCTGGGGCACCCAGGCCAGGCGGCGACGCCAGTCGTCCAGGTCGACGGTGGCCAGGTCGACGCCGTCCACGGTGACCCGGCCACTGGTCGGGGTGACGAAGCCCAGGAGGAGACCGAGCAGGGTGCTCTTGCCCGCCCCACTCGGCCCGACGACGGCGATCCGCTCGCCGGGGTGGATGCTCAGCGTGACGTCCCGCAGCGCGGTGGTCCGCTCGTACGCCACGGTGACCGCCTCGAACCGGATCTCACCCGGCCGAGGTGGTAGCAGGGGTCCCCTGCTACCGCTTTTTGCCGAACAGGGGTCCCCTGCAGGCACCCCGGCCGCAGGCACCTCCGCCGCCGCGCGCACCTCCGCCGTCGCACTTGCCGCCGTCGCACTTGCCTCCGCCGCGCGGACCTCAGGGGCGTCCGTGCCCTCCAGCACGGCGAAGGCGTCGTTGAGGGCGCTCAGCCCCTCCATGCTGGCGTGGAACCGGGCACCGGCCGCCCGCAGGGGGAGGTAGGCCTCCGGGGTGAGCAGGATCACCAGCAGCGCGGTGGTGAGGGTGAGCCCACCGCCGAGCAACCGTATGCCCACCGGGACGGCGACCAGCGCCACCGACAGGGTGGCGACCAGTTCCAGCACCAGCCCGGAGAGGAAGGCGATGCGCAGGGTCCGCATGGTGGCGACCCGGTGCCCGTCGGCCATCCGCCGTACCACGTCCACCTGGGCCCGGGAGCGCCCGAAAGCGCGCAGGGTGGCCAGCCCGGCCACCATGTCGAGGAAGTGCCCGCCGAGGCGGGAGAGGCGACGCCACTGCCGCTCCGTGGCGGCCTGCGCCTGCCAACCGAGCAGCGCGCCGAAGATCGGGATCAGCGGCAGCGTCACCAGGATGATCAGCGCCGAACTCCAGTCGGCGAGGAGCAACCGGGCCAGCACCGCGACCGGCACGGTGACGCTCAGCACGAGCTGGGGGAGGTAGCCGGTGAAGTAGGCGTCCAGGGCGTCCAGCCCTCGCCCGGCCAGGGTGGCGAGCTGCCCGGCCCGCTGCCCGGCGACCCAGCCCGGTCCGTGCCGCCCCACCGCGCCGAGCAGGTCGGCGCGGAGGGTGGCCTTGACCGTCGCGGCGGCCCGCGCCGCCACCGTCCCCTGGGCCCAGACCACCGCCGCGCGGGCGGCGACCGCCGCGACGAGACCGGCGAGCGCCGCCCGGTGCAGCCGTCCGTCGAAGGCGGTGGCGAGGAGGACGGCCAGCGCGGTGGCCTGGGCGATGACCAGGAGGGCGGTCAGTACGCCGAGCCCGACGAGCACGGCGAGATGGCGCCGGACCGCGGGGACCCGGCGCAGCAGACGCGGGTCGAAGGGACGACGGTTCACCGATGTATCACCAGTACACCGGTGCCCTGCCGTCGGTCCGTCCCCGGAACACCCACCACAACATCACCTGAAAGCCTAGTAGGGCCGGCAGGAGGGGCACCGTCAGCCAGGTCAGCAGACGCAGGGTCGGCCCGCTGGCCGCCGCGTCGGCGACGGTCAGGCTGGCCGCCGGGTCGATGGTGGAGTACAGCGCGTTGGGCCAGAGGGTCGCCCCGACCAGCAGCACCGGCAGCGCCAGGGCCGCGCTGGTGGCGGTGAAGGCCAGGCCGGGGTTGCGGCGGCCGAAGCCGACCAACGCCACCAGCAGGGCCACCACCAGCAGTACGGGTATGGCGATCGCGGCGAGCGGCTGCTGCGCCGCGTCGCGTACCCGGTCGGAGAGTAGCGCCACGACGGTGGTCACGACGCTCGCGGCGAGGGCGACCGGCACCAGCCGGCGACCCAGCGCGGCGACCGGTCCGGCCTCGTCGGCGGGGAGCCGCAGGGCCAGGAAGGCCGCGCCGTGCACGGCCACCAGCGCCACCATGGTCACCGCCGCGACCAGCGCGAACGGGGTGAAGAGATGACCGATGCCCTCCACCCACCCCTCGTCGTTGAGCGGTACGCCCTGGAGCATCCCGGCGAGCACCGCGCCCCAGCCCAGCGCGGCGAGCGCGGAGCCGACGACGATCACGCGGTCCCAGGCGGTACGCGCCCGTTGGCTCGCCGGACGGCTGCGCAGCTGCACGGCGGCGGTGACCAGGATCACACCGGTGAGCGCCCCGGCGAAGGCCGGGTAGAGCCCGGAGAGGAGCTCCCCCTCCAGGATCGGGAAGGCCCCGAAGAGGATGCCGACGGCGGCGATCAGCCAGACCTCGTTGCCGAGGAAGAACGGGCCGACCGCGTTGAGCAGACCACGCCGGCTGGCCGGGTCACCGTTCCGGGCGAGCATCAGGCCGGTCCCGTAGTCGTAGCCGCCGAGCACCAGGTAGGCGGCGAAGAAGAGGCCCAGGAGGGCGTACCAGGCAAGTTCCACGGTCGGCTCCTCAGACGAAGGCGGGGTCGGGGCGGTCGTCGGCGGGCTGCTGCTCGGGCGCCAGGCCGAGGGCGAGGTCGTCGTGCGCGCCCCGCGCGGCGTGCTTGGCGATCAGCACCCAGTTGGTGATCGCGAGGGTGCCGAGCAGCAGGGTGAAGCCGAGGAACGAGGTGAACATCACACCGCCACTGACCGGTGAGACCGCGTCCTCCACCCGGAGCAGCCCGTAGACGGCCCAGGGCTGGCGACCCACCTCGCGGGAGATCCAGCCGAGGATGGCCGCGACGAAGGGCAGCGGCAGGGCGAACAGCAGGATCCAGAGCGGGAAGCGGAGCCGGATCAGCAGGTCCTTGGGGAGCAGTACGAACTGGAGGCAGATCAGCACCAGCAGGAAGCCGATCATGAACATGAAGCCGAGGCTGCCCAGGGAGAGCGCCGGCGGTTCGTAGTCGCCGGGACCGAAGGCGGCGGTCATCTCGGCGATCCTGGCCTCCTTCTCCTCCGGGGTGCCGTACTTGGTCGGCTGGAGCCGGGCCATGTCGGCGAACTGGATGAAGCCGAAGTGCAGCAGCGGGCCGACGGTGACTGCGGCGGTGACCAGGCCGATCCGCAGCGACTTGCGGAACAGCTCGAAGTCGGCGGTGCGCCGGATCAGGTGCCAGGAGCTGATCGAGGCCATCAGGATGCCGCCGGTGACCAGGGCGGCGAGCATCGTGTGCACGAACGCCATCCGGAAGGCGGGGTTGGTCACCAGGGCGGAGAAATCGGTGAGGTGGGCGATGCCGTCGCGCATCTCGTACCCGACCGGGTTCTGCATCCAGGCGTTGCTGGCCATGATCCAGAAGGCCGAGACGTACGCGGTCAGCGCGACGCCCCACAGCAGCGCCAGGTGGACGCCCCGGCGCAGCCGGTGCCACCCGAAGATCCACATGCCGAGGAAGGTGGACTCCAGGAAGAACGCGGTCAGCGTCTCGATCGCCAGCGGCGCGCCGAAGACGTTGCCGACGTACTTCGACAGGCCGCTCCAGTTGAGCCCGAACTGGAACTCCATGACCACGCCGGCGGCGATGCCGAGCACGTAGTTGATCACGTAGAGCGTGCCCCAGAAGCGGGTGAGTCTCTCGTACACCGGTTTCTTGGTGATCATCCACGCCGTCTGGAGATAGACGAGCAACGTGATCAGGCCGAGTGTCACGAGGACGAAAAGAAAGTGGATCGAGGTCGTGGTGGCGAACTGCAGGCGGGCTAACAGGAGCGGATCCATGGCCGGCTCTCCAATGGGGGGAGTCGCATCTTGCCGGCAGCCTACAGGTAGCTAGCCTACTCATCCACATCTTTACTACTTGTTGTAGTAATTTGGCGTGTCGCGGGGGACGGGTTCGACCTGCGTCCATGGGGGCACCCGGTCGACCCGCCGCCTCCCGACGGGTCGGGCGGGTCAGCTCAGGAAGAGGGTGATCGGTAGCGCGGCCAGCGTGGTGGTGAGGGCGAGCACGGTGGCCCCGAGGGCCCGGGGCGGCCGTTCGGCGACCAGGAGCCGGCGTACCCGCAGGTCGAGGTCGCGGTCACCGAGCCCGAGCGCGCCGACCGGGGTGACCCGGTTGCCGGCGGCGGCGAACCGGCGGAGCGCGCCGGCCAGCGGGGCCTCGGCGTGCGCCTGGCGGGCCTTGTCGTCGGCGCGCATCTCGACCAGCAGCGCCACCCGCTCGTGCGCCGCGCGGACCCAGCCGAACCAGGGCAGCGCCCGGCACAGCGCGGTGAACGGCAGCAGCACCAGGTCGTGCCGCTCCTGGGCGTGCGCCCGCTCGTGGGCGAGCACGGCGGCCAGTTCGGCGCGGTCCAGCAGATCGAGGGTGCCGGCGCTGACCACCACCCGGGGTCGCATCCCGGGCAGGCAGTACGCCGCCGCGCACGGGTGGTCGAGCACCAGCGCGCCGGGGGCCGCCGGATCGTCCCGGGCGACCAGGGTGAGCAGCTCCCGGTGCCGGCGCTGGGCGCGTACCGTGCCGAGGATGCTGCGGGCGGTGGTGGCCAGCAGCATCGTGCCGATGCCGAACCCGATGCCGACCCCCGCCAGGTGGAGCACCCCCAGACCGGGCGGCAGGGTGTCGTGGACCAGGTCGTCGGCGAGGGCGAGCAGCGCGCTGCCGGTCGGCAGGTCGTACGGCGTCAGCCCGAGGGAGATCGGCACGCCCATCGCGGAGAGGCCGAGCGCCAGCCCGACCCCCTGCCAGCACAGGATCGCCACCCGGGGGCTGCGTCCCGGCCAGGTGGCGGCGGCGAGCACCTGGGCGGTCAGCCAGCAGGCCAGCACCGTCACGGCGAAGTGCAGGGCGTACGCCATGGCCCGTGCCCTACCGGTCCGGACCCTCGTCGACCGGGACCGCCGCCCGTGTCGCCTGCGCGTTCAGGGCGGCCCGGAGCACGTCGGCCTCGGTGCCGGTGACCGACCGGGCGAACCGCACCAGGGCCGCGTCCCGGCTGCCGCCGAGGTCGAGCGCGTCGAGCATGAGCTGCGCGATGTGCGCCTCGCGGGTGGCGGCCGCCCGGTAACGCCAGGCCCGCCCCTCCCGCTCGCGCTCCACCATGCCCTTGCCCGCGAGCCGGTCCAGCACGGTCATGACCGTGGTGTACGCCAGCTCGCGCCCGGCCAGCGCGTCGGCCACCTCGCGGACGGTCACCCCGCCCCCGGTGTCGCCGGACGCGCCGTCCCACAGCACGTCCATCACCGCCCGCTCAAGGTCCCCCAGCCGTGTCACGAGGCCAATCCTACCCCCCGTAGTAGAGCACCCCTCCTGCGGCGGCACCCCTGAGCAGACGCCACCACGCGGACCCGACCCACTCACCCCCAGGCGGACCCCGACCCGAACAGGTTTCCGGGGGAGCCCGCCCGCGCAGGGACCAAGCCTGACCGCCCGGAGTGGGCGGTCTCCCCCGGAAACCCGAACCCGGTGCCCCGGGAAACCCCCGAGGGCGGGCCTGCGAATCACACCCCCTTGGGGTGCCAGACGGTCTTCGTCTCCAACAGCGCGGTCATCCGGGTCAGGCCGGGGTCGACGGACCAGTCGTGGTCGGGCGACGCCGGCCGGAGGACGCGCTTGAGGTTCTGCGCGGCGGCGACCTCCAGGTCGGCGGCCAGCTCCGCATCGGTGACACCGGTCAGGTCGAGGGCGTTGACGTCCATGTGACCGGCGAGCGTCGGAGCCGTCTCGCTGATCCGGCCGGTGAGCAGGTTGACCACGCCACCGGGCAGGTCCGAGGTGGCGAGCACCTCGGCCAGGGTGATCGCGGCCAGCGGCTCGGTCGGCGAGGCGAGCACCACCACGGTGTTTCCGGTGACGATCGCCGGGGCGATCACGCTGACCAGGCCGAGCAGCGCCGGACGCTCCGGGGCCACCACACCCACCACCCCGGTCGGCTCCGGCGCGGAGAGGTTGAAGTACGGTCCGGCGACCGGGTTCGCGCCGCCGTACACCTGGGCGAGCTTGTCGGACCAGCCGGCGTACCAGACCCAGCGGTCGGTGGCCGCGTCCACCTCGTCGCCCGGCACCCCGAGCGCGACGAACTGCTCGCGCCGCCCCTCCAGCATCTCGGCGACGCGGTAGAGGATCTGCCCCCGGTTGTACGCGGTCGCGCCGGACCAGCCCTTCACGGCGGCGCGGGCGGCGACCACCGCGTCCCGGACGTCCTTGCGGGAGGAGAGGGCGACATTGGCGTTCTGCACCGGATACGACCGTCCCGACTCGCTGCGGGGGAACTTCCCGCCGATGAAGAGCTTGTACGTCTTGCGTACCGCGACCCGCTCAGACATTGAGGTACGCCTCCAGCCCGTGCCGGCCACCCTCGCGGCCGTAGCCCGACTCCTTGTAGCCGCCGAACGGCGAGGTCGGGTCGAACTTGTTGAACGTGTTGGCCCAGACCACCCCGGCGCGCAGCCGGTCGGCCATCCACAGGATCCGGGAGCCCTTCTCGGTCCAGATCCCGGCCGACAGCCCGTACGGCGTGTTGTTGGCCTTCTCGACGGCCTCGGCCGGGGTGCGGAAGGTCAGCACGGACAGCACCGGGCCGAAGATCTCCTCCCGGGCGATCCGGTGCGCCTGGGTGACCCCGGTGAAGATCGTGGGGGCGAACCAGAAACCCCGCTCGGGCAGCTCACACGCGGGCGACCACCGCTCGGCGCCCTCGGCCGCGCCAGCCTCGGACAGCTCGGTGATCCGGGCGAGCTGGGCGGCCGAGTTGATCGCGCCGATGTCGGTGTTCTTGTCCAGTGGGTCACCGACGCGCAGCTGCGCCATCCGCCGCTTCAGCGACTCCAGCACCGGCTCGGCGACCGACTCCTGGAGCAGCAACCGCGAACCTGCGCAGCAGACGTGCCCCTGGTTGAAGAAGATGCCGTTGACGATCCCCTCGACCGCCTGGTCGACCGGGGCGTCGTCGAAGACGATGTTCGCCGCCTTGCCGCCCAGCTCCAGGGTCAGCTTCTTGCGGGTGCCGGCCACCGTGCGGGCGATGGCCCGACCGACCTCGGTGGAGCCGGTGAAGGCCACCTTGTCGGTGCCCGGGTGCTCGACCAGCGCGCGGCCGGTCTCGCCGGCCCCGGTGACGATGTTGACCACACCCGGCGGCAGGTCGGCCTGCTGGCAGATCTCGGCGAAGACCAGCGCGGTCAGCGGGGTGGTCTCGGCCGGCTTCAGCACCACCGTGTTGCCGGCGGCCAGCGCCGGGGCGATCTTCCAGGCCAGCATGAGCAGCGGGAAGTTCCACGGGATGACCTGCGCGGCCACCCCGAGCGGCTTCGGGTCGGAGCCGAAGCCGGCATGGCCGAGCTTGTCCGCCCAGCCGGCGTAGTAGAAGAAGTGCGCGGCGACCAGCGGCAGGTCGACGTCCCGCGACTCCTTGATCGGCTTGCCGTTGTCCAGCGACTCCAGCACCGCCAGCTCGCGGGAACGCTCCTGGATGATCCGGGCGATCCGGAAGAGGTACTTGGCCCGGTCCCGGCCCGACATCGGACCCCAGACCTTCTCGTACGCCTTCCGCGCGGCGCGGACCGCGCGGTCCACGTCCGCCGCGCCGCCCTCGGCGACCTCGGCCAGCACCTCCTCGGAGGCGGGGTTGATCGACTTGAGGCTGCCGCCGTCGGCCGGGTCGACGAACTTGCCGTCGACGAAGAGCCCGTACGAGGCCTTGATGTCCACCACCGAGCGGGACTCGGGGGCGGGTGCGTATTCGAACATCGCTCCTAGTCCAGGGTGAAGTAGTCGGGACCGGAGTAGACGCCGGTCGTCAGCTTGGTGCGCTGCATGAGCAGGTCGTTGAGGAGGCTGGACGCGCCGAAGCGGAACCAGTCCGGGTCGAGCCAGTCCGGGCCGACCGTCTCGTTCACCATCACCAGGTACTTGACCGCGTCCTTGGTGGTCTTGATGCCACCGGCCGGCTTCACGCCGACCTGCCGTCCGGTCGCGGCCCGGAAGTCGCGGACCGCCTCCAGCATCACCAGCGTCACCGGCAGGGTGGCCGCCGACGGCACCTTGCCGGTCGAGGTCTTGATGAAGTCGGCTCCGGCCAGCATCGCCAGCCAGGACGCCCGCCGCACGTTGTCGTAGGTGACCAGCTCGCCGGTCTCCAGGATGACCTTGAGGTGGGCCTCCCCGCAGGCCTCCTTGACCGCCACGATCTCGTCGTGGACGGCCCGGTACCGGCCGGTCAGGAAGTCGCCCCGGCTGATCACCATGTCGATCTCGTCCGCGCCGGCCGCGACGGCGGCCCGGGTGTCGGCGAGCTTGACCTCCAGTGGGGCCTGCCCGGACGGGAACGCCGTCGCCACGCTCGCCAGGTGCACGTCGCTGCCGCGCAGCACCTCGGCCACGTACGGGACCATCGCCGGATAGACGCAGACCGCGCCGACGTGCGGGCAGGACGGGTCCGCCGGGTCGGGACGCAGCGCCTTCGCGGCCAGCGCGCGTACCTTGCCGGGGGTGTCCGCCCCCTCCAGGGTGGTCAGGTCGACCATCCGGATGGCCAGGTCGATCGCCTGGGCCTTGGCCGTGGTCTTGATGGAGCGGGTGCCGAGCTGGGCCGCCCGCTGCTCCGCGCCGACCTGGTCCACGCCCGGCAGGCCGTGCAGGAAGGTCCGCAGAGCGGTCTCGGATCGTCCCAGCTCGGAGAGGTCCGACCGGGCCGACGTCGCTGTCGCCGTCATGCCGGGAAGTCTACGCATCCCGAGGCATCGGTGATCCTCATCACGTGCCCCGGCGGTCCGGCCCGGGGGAGCAGGCCGGTTACGGCGGCGAAAGCGCTGGTCGGCTCTGCCGGGTCGGTGCCCGCTCGGAGGGGCGTTGGGTAGGTTGGACGACCGTGGACGTACACGTGATCGACCATCCGCTCGCCCAGTCGCGGCTCACCGCGATGCGCGACGCCCGCACCGACTCCTCCATGTTCCGGGCCGCGCTGCACGAACTCACCACCATGCTGGTGTACGAGGCCGCACGCTCCTTCCCGGTGGAGAAGTACCCGGTGAGCACGCCGGTCACCGACACCGAGGGCACCCGGCTGGCCAACCCGCCGCTGCTGGTGCCGGTGCTCCGGGCCGGCCTGGGGATGGCCGACGCCGCGCTCGGCCTGCTGCCGGAGTCCTCGATGGGCTTCGTCGGACTGGCCCGCGACGAGGAGACGTACGAGCCCCGCGCGTACATGGAGTCCCTTCCCCGCGACCTGGCCGGCCTGCCGGTGCTGGTGCTCGATCCGATGCTCGCCACCGGCGGTTCGCTGGAGCACTGCTGCCGGCTGCTCGCCGACCGGGGCTGCACCGACATCACCGTGCTCTGCGTGCTGGCCGCGCCGGCCGGAATCGAGCGACTGGGGCGGTCCGGCCTGCCGCTGCGCCTGGTCACCGCCTCGATCGACGAGGGGCTGAACGACCAGATGTTCATCGTGCCCGGCCTCGGGGACGCCGGTGACCGGCAGTTCGGCGGCATGCCCCGCTTCTGACCAGCGGCCCGTCGATCACCGATTCTGTCGATCAGCGGTCCTGTCGATCAGCGGTTCCGTCGCCCGGTGCGGGCATCCGGGCGACGGCTCGCGGGAGACGGGTGCGGGAGGCGGCGTGCACCCGCTACCGTCTCCGGCCATGACTGGTGTTGCGCTTGCCGAAGAGCTGCTGCTCCTCGCGTACGACGACGAAACCGGCAAGGCGACGATGCCGCGGATCAGCCTGGACCTCGGCATGGCCGCCGCGGTCCTGGTGGAACTCGCCCTCGCCGGCCGGATCGCCTACTCCGACGGCTCTCTGGTGGTAACCGACCCGTCCCCGACCGGTGAGCCGATCATCGACGACGTGCTCGCCCGGATCGCCGCCGACGAGAGCCCCCGCAGCCCCTCCTCCTGGGTGCAGCGGCTCCGCCACGGACTGCGCGACCGGATCCTCGGGGATCTCTGCGGGCGCGGCGTCGTGCGGGACGTCGACGAGACCGAGCTGGGTTTCATCCACGTCCACCGCTACCCGATGGTCGACCCGTCGGTGGAGCAGGACACCCGCCGCCGCCTCGCCGAGGCGCTCACCGGCGGCCCGGTGCCGGACGAGCGGACCGCCGCCCTGGCCACCCTCGTCTGCGCGGTGCGGATGGAGTCCGCCCTCGGGCTGACCGGGGACGCCGCCGCCGACGCCCACCGGCGGCTGGAGGAGATCGCCGGTGGGGCCGGCTTCTCCGGCACCGTCGGCATGGACGACTCCGTCGTCCGTCCCTCGGTGGCGCTGGTCATCGCCGCCCTGGGTCAGGCCGTCGACCAGGCGCTCGGCAAGCGCGTCTGATCGGGTCGGGACCGGCCGACCGGATCCGTCGGCCGGTCCCGGCGTACCTACAGGCCGAGCACGGCGGCGATCTCGGTGCGCAGGGCGGCGACGGCGGTGCCGGCCCGCTCCCGGCCTGCGGCGACGTCGCCGTCCGCGACCGGCTCCACGACCTCCAGGTACGCCTTCAGCTTCGGCTCGGTGCCGGAGGGGCGGATCACCACGCGGGCGGTGTCGGTCCGCAGGATCACCACGTCGGCCTCGGGGAGCAGGTCCCGGGTCTCGGTGACCGGCCGGCCGAGCAGCGTCGTCGGGGTGGCGGCCCGGACCCGGGCCATCGCGTCGGCGATCAGCCGCAGGTCGGTCACCCGGACGGAGTACTGGTCGGTGTGGTGCACGCCGAACTCGGCGGCCAGTTCGTCCAGCCGGTCGCTGAGGGTCCGGCCCCGGGACTTCAGGTCGGCGGCCAGTTCGGCGACGGTCAGCGCGGCGGTGATGCCGTCCTTGTCCCGCACGTGCTCCGGTGCGACGCAGTAGCCGAGCGCCTCCTCGTACCCGAAGGCCAGCGGCGCGCTGCCGTCACCGGCCCGGACGATCCACTTGAACCCGGTCAGCGTCTCGTCGTACGGCAGGTCGCGCGCGGCGCACATGGCCCGCAGCAGCGCGGAGGACACGATCGTGGTGGCGTACAGGCCACGGACGCCCCGCCGCATGAGGTGGTCGGCGAGGAGCACGCCGACCTCGTCGCCGCGCAGCATCCGCCACCCGCCGGCAGTGGGGTCCGGGACGACCACGGCACACCGGTCGGCGTCCGGGTCGTTGGCGACGGCGAGGTCCGCCCGGGTCGACTCGGCGAGCGCGACCAGCCGGTCCACCGCGCCCGGCTCCTCCGGGTTGGGGAAGGAGACGGTCGGGAACGAACCGTCCGGCTCAGCCTGCTCGGGCACCACCCCGGGCACCCCGAAACCGGCCCGGCTGAAGACGGCGGTGAGCACCGCGGCGCCCACCCCGTGCAGGGGCGTGTACGCGACCTTCAGGCCCCGGGGACCGTCCGGGTCGATTACCTCCACCGCCCGCTTGACGTACGCGACGGCCAGGTCGTCGCCGAGCACCTCGCCGGGCGGACCCAGCGGCACCTCGGCGAGCGGACCGACCGCGCGGATCGCCGCCTCGATGTCCCGGTCGGCGGGGGGCACGATCTGCGCGCCCGCGCCGGTCTCCCCGCCGAGTCGTGCGCCGAGGTAGACCTTGTAGCCGTTGTCCTCGGGCGGGTTGTGGCTGGCGGTCACCATCACCCCGGCCGCCGCGTCGAGGTGGCGCACCGCGTACGCGAGCACGGGGGTGGGCAGCGGTCGGGGCAGGAGCATCGCGGCGCGGCCCGCCCCGGTGGCGACCTCGGCGGTGCGCTCGGCGAACTCCTTCGAGCCGCTCCGGGCGTCGTACCCGATCACCAGGGGGCCGGTGGCGCCCTCGGCGGCGAGCCAGGCGACCAGCCCGGCCGCGGCCTGGGTGACCACCGCGAGGTTCATTCCGTTCGGCCCGGCGCGCAGCGGACCGCGCAGCCCGGCGGTGCCGAAGGTCAGCGGCCCGGCGAACCGGTCGGCCAGCTCCGGGGCGCTCTCCGGGAGCCGGTCGAGCACGCCCTGGAGTTCCTCCCGGCTGGCCGGGTCGGGGTCGTCGTCGAGCCAGCGTCGGGCGCGCTCGCGAAGGTCGTCGATGGTGTCAGTGAGATCCGCCGCCATGCCCTTTGATAGCACGGCGGCGGATCACCGCGTCCCGTCGGCTCGACTCAGCCAGCGTCGCTCAGTTGGAAGGACTTGACCATCTCGTCGAAGATCGGCTTGCTCTCGGCGAAGCGGGCATCGTTGGCGGTCAGGTAGAAGGAGTACGCCTTGCCGTCGTGCACGACACCGCGCCACACCCCGTGCCGCATGCCGTCGCCCTCGCCGCAGGTGTACTCGAGCTGGGCGGCCGGCTTGCCGGCCAGCTCCTGCTCGTCCAGGGCGAGCTGGTTGTAGGGCTTGGCGCAGGAGTCCCGGGTGCGCAGGCCGTCCGCGGCGACCTCCGCCCACCGCATCGAGGTGGTGCGGAACGGCTCGGTGATGATGCGGACCCGTCGGCCGCTGTCCTCCGGGTCGGTGTAGTCGGTGTAGCTGCCGCCACTGGCCCGCTTCCAGCCCTTGGGCACCATCATCGTGATGCCGCGCCCCGAGTGTTCCTGCAACTCCAGGGTGGGCGCGACCGGCTCGGAGGCGCTCGGCTGGGCCTGCGGGCCGGTCGGCGACTCCGGGCCGCCGCCGCTGAACATGGCGACCAGGCTGATCAGCAGCACCACGGCCAGCCCACCGGCGGCGGCGAGCTGCACCTTGCGCGGCCAGCGACGGACCTGCTCCAGCACCCGGCCGACGCCGCCACCCCGGCCGCCGTCACCGGCGGGGACGGAGTTCGGCCCGGCAGGGGGCGCCACGGCCCACGGCTGACCGGTGCCCGGCACCGACCACTGGTTGCCGGCCGGTGCGCCGTAGGTGGATCCGTACGGGGAGCCCAGTCGTGCGGTGGCCTCCGGCGCACGGCCCGTCGGCACCTGCTGGGTGGCGTCGGCCGACCGGCCGTAGGTCACCGGGCGGGGCGTCTCCGTCTGCCGGCCGAGGGCGATGGTCGGGTCGGCTCCGAAGCCGCCCTTGGCCCCGGGCGCACGCCCGAGGTTGACCGTGGGCGCAGTGTCCTCCCGGACGGCCGGCGGGGAGGCGTCGGTGGTCGCCGGACCGGCGTCGGCGCGGGTGCCGTACGTGGTGCCCGGACGCTCGGCGCGGGCGCTGGGCGGGGGCATCGCGCCGGTCGGGGTGTGCAGCGGACCGGCGAGCGCGTCCGCGCTGGTGTCGTCCAGCGCGGCGGCCGGTCTCGGGGTGACCGTCTTCGGCTCCTCGCCCCGCCGCAGCGCGGCGAGCCGGTCGGTCAGCGACTCACCGGGCGCGAGCATCGCCCGGCCGCCGATCTGGCCGGTCGGCTTCGGCTCCTCGGCCTCGACCGGGACCGGGGGCGGCGTGGCGGGCCGCTGCACCGGCACCACCGCGTACGGGTCGGTGACCGAGTTGACCGCCGCCGCGTTGCTCGCCAGCGGGCCGGCGAGCAGCTCCCGCAGCATGGCCCGGGAGGTGTGCACGTCGAAGCGGCGGGCCGGGTCCTTCTCCAGGAGCCCCATGAGCACCCGGGTCAGCGGCCCGCTGCGGGTCGGGGTGGCCGGCTCGTCCTCGACCACCGAGTGCATCGTCTCGATCGGGTCGCCCTTGTCGAAGGGAGGCCGTCCCTCGACCGCGGTGTAGAGGGTCACGCCCAGCGAGAACAGGTCGCTGGGCGGGCCGAAATCCTGCCCCATGGCCCGCTCGGGGGAGATGAAGTGCGGCGAGCCGAGCACCATCCCCGGGGTGGTGAGCTGGACGTCGGTGGGCATCCGGGCGACGCCGAAGTCGGTGAGCACGCAGCGACCGTCGGTGCAGATCAGCACGTTGGCCGGCTTCACGTCCCGGTGCAGCACGCTCATCGCGTGCGCCACCTCCAGCGCGCCGAGCAGCGCGATGCCGATCTTGGCGACCGCGCGCGGGGCGACCGGGCCGTCCTCGATGACCATGTCGGCCAGGCTGCGGGCGTCGAGCAGTTCCATCACGATCCACGGCCGGCCGCCCTCGGTGACCACGTCGTAGACCTGCACCACCGCCGGGTGCTGGATGGCCGCTGCGGCGCGTGCCTCCCGGAGGGTGCGTTCGTACATCGCGTCGCGGTCGCTGGGCGCCAGGCCCGGCGGGAGGACGACCTCCTTGACCGCCACGTCACGTCGGAGAAGGGTATCTGTGGCCCGCCAGACCGTGCCCATGCCACCGTTGCCCACCGGGGAGCGCAGCTCGTAGCGACCACCTATGGTGGTGCCGGGGGCTGCACGTCCGCTGGGAGGACTGGCCGGTCCGCCGCTCCACGTCGGGATCTGAGTCACAGAAAAGCCACCGGAGTAAATCGAGGGGGCTGGGACACAACCCCTCTATCTTGCGGGTTCCGACACCCGATGCGAAAGCCGACGCGGCGGGCGTTCTTTCACCGATGACCATACGTGCTGGTCCCGGAGCCGCCCGTTCGGGCTCGTCCATCGGGGTGTGCGCAATCCCTCATCCCCGCGTCGAGGTGCGCGTCCTACCATCCGGGGATGAGCGAACGGCGGTCAAGCGAGTCCGGCTTCCCGATCAAGGACGTCTACACGGCGGCCGACACTCCCGGGGACCTGGACGCCCGCCTCGGCGGACCGGGCGAGTTCCCGTACACCCGTGGGGTCTACCCGACGATGTACACCTCGCGTCCGTGGACCATGCGGCAGTACGCCGGCTTCGGCACGGCCGCCGAGTCCAACGCCCGCTACCACCAGCTCCTGCGTGCCGGCACGATGGGCCTGTCGGTCGCCTTCGACCTGCCCACCCAGATGGGGTACGACTCCGACGAGCCGATCGCGCACGGCGAGGTCGGCAAGGTCGGGGTGGCGATCGACTCGATCGAGGACATGCGGACCCTCTTCGACGGCATCCCGCTGGACAAGGTCTCGACGTCGATGACGATCAACGCGCCGGGCTCGGTACTGCTCCTGCTCTACCAGCTCGTCGCCGAGGAGACCGGCGTCGCCGGTGGGGCGCTCAACGGCACCATCCAGAACGACATCCTCAAGGAGTACATCGCCCGGGGGACGTACATCTTCCCGCCGAAGCCCTCGCTGCGGCTGGTGGCCGACACCTTCGCGTACTGCCGGGCGGAGGTGCCGAAGTGGAACACCATCTCGATCTCCGGCTACCACATGGCCGAGGCCGGCGCGACGCCCGTGCAGGAAATCGCGTTCACGCTGGCCAACGGGGTGGAGTACGTGCGCGCCGCGCTCGCCGCCGGGCTGGCCGTGGACGACTTCGCCCCCCGGCTGTCGTTCTTCTTCGTGGCCCGGACGACCCTGCTGGAGGAGGTCGCCAAGTTCCGGGCCGCCCGGCGGATCTGGGCCCGGCTGATGCGCGACGAGTTCGGGGCGAAGAACCCGAAGTCGATGATGCTGCGCTTCCACACCCAGACCGCCGGCGTGCAGCTCACCGCCCAGCAGCCCGAGGTGAACCTGGTCCGGGTGGCGATCCAGGGGCTCGGCGCGGTGCTCGGCGGCACCCAGTCGCTGCACACCAACAGCTTCGACGAGGCGATCGCGCTGCCCACCGAGAAAGCCGCCCGGCTCGCCCTGCGCACCCAGCAGGTGCTGGCCTACGAGTCCGACCTGACCGCGACCGTCGACCCGTTCGCCGGGTCGTACGTGGTGGAGGCGATGACCGCCGAGATCGAGGCGGCGGTCGACGAGCTGATGACCCGGGTCGCCGACCACGGCTCGGTGGTGGACGCGATCGAGGCCGGGTTCCAGAAGCGGGAGATCGAGCAGTCCGCGTACCGGATGGCGCAGGAGATCGACTCCGGCGAGCGGGTGGTGGTGGGCCTCAACCGGTTCCGGATCGACGAGGAGGAGCCGTACGAGCCGCTGCGGGTGGACCCGGCGATCGAGGCGGCCCAGGCCGAGCGGCTGGCGACGCTGCGGCGTTCGCGGGACACGTCCGCCGTCGAACGGGCCCTCGCCGAGCTGCGCGCCGCCGCCCAGGGCACGCAGAACGTGCTCTACCCGATGCGCGAGGCGTTGCGGGCCCGGGCCACGGTCGGCGAGGTCTGCGGAACGCTGCGCGAGGTCTGGGGGACGTACCGGCCCAGCGACCGCTTCTGAGCCCCGACCGCCGCGACCTTCCTGATCCGCCGCCCGGCCCCGGGGCGGCGGAGTGCCGCCGCGCGTCGAACCGGGCGTGCCGGGTGGTTGTTACGGACTGGACGGGTAATCCCGTCCGGTGACGGGAACGGACAGGATGTGCGGTGGACCGCCGTCCGGTCGTGGGAGGGTCGGGATCTGCCTCGCGTCCGGAGCTTCCCGGGTGCCGGGAAGTCCCGGTGTCGGGTCGTTGTCGGAGGCGTCGTCCCCGGAACCGACCAATGTGACAATTCGGGAGCAATGGTTTGTCGATCGACGCTCTCGTCGTCGGTCGGCAGGCGGTTACGGGGTGTAGGAGGTGTGGGGCAGATGGAGGCTCCCGACGGCGATCTACCTGCTGTCCCGCAGGTCTGCGAGCGCTCCAACCAGGGCTTTCGTGACGCTGCGCGCACCGACGATCACCGTAACGAAGTTGCGCAGCGTCACCGCCGAAGGTCTAGGCTGTCCGAGTCCCATCCCATCCACAGTGATCGAGAAATCGACGTGACGAGTGCGTTGACGCTGCCCAACGGCAGCCATCTGGCGTCGTCCTGGCACGAGGCGCCGCCGGGATCCCAACCCCTGCCGTTCGAGCTCGACCATCTGCTCGCGCTCCGGACACCCGGCCTCATCGCCACCCGTCGGCACCTCCACTCGCACCCGGAACTCTCCGGCGAGGAGTTCGAGACGGCCGCGCTGATCGCCCGGGAACTCTCCCTGGCCGGACTGCAACCCCGCATGCTGCCCAAGGGCAACGGGGTGATCTGCGACATCGACGGACGCCCGGACGGCCCGGTGGTCGCGCTGCGCGCCGACATCGACGCGCTGCCGCTGACCGACGTGAAGGACGTGCCGTACCGCTCCACGGTCGACGGGGTCTGCCACGCCTGCGGACACGACGTGCACACCACCGTGCTGCTCGGGGTCGGCATGCTCCTCGCCCAGCTCGCCGACCTCGGCGAACTGCCCGGCCGGGTCCGGCTGATCTTCCAGCCGGCCGAGGAGATCCTGCCCTGCGGTTCGCTGGAGGTCATCGAGGCCGGCGGGCTGGAGGACGTGACCCGGATCTTCGCCCTGCACTGCGACCCCAACCTGCCGGTCGGCAGGATCGGCCTGCGGGTCGGTCCGATCACCGCCGCCGCCGACAACGTCACCGTCCGGCTGAGCGGGCCGGGCGGTCACACCGCCCGGCCCCACCTCACCGTCGACATGGTCGACGCCCTCGGTCGGCTGGTCACCGAGGTACCGGCGCTGGTCAGCCGCCGGGTGCCGGCCAACAGCGGCCTGCTGCTGGTGTTCGGGCAGGCCTCGGCCGGCACCCGCTACAACGTCATCCCCTCCGAGGCGGTCGCCGCCGGCACCCTCCGCGCCATGACCCGGGAGGCATGGGAGGAGGCGCCGAAGATCGTGGGCCAGGTGGTCCGGGACGTCCTCGCCCCCACCGGCGCCACCGTCGACCTGGAGTACCTGCGGGGTCGCCCGCCGGTCAGCAACGACGCGCGGGCGATCCAGGTGCTCACCGCTGCCACGGTCGCCGCGCTCGGTCCCGACGGGGTCGCCGAGACCCCGCAGAGCATGGGCGGCGAGGACTTCTCCTGGTACCTGGAGTACGTCCCCGGCGCGCTGGCCCGGCTCGGGGTCGGCCGGTCCGGGCCCAGCCTCGACCTGCACCGTCCCTCGTTCGACGTGGACGAGCGCGCCATCGCGGTCGGCGTCCGGCTCATGGTGCAGACCGCGCTCAGGGCGCTGGCGGAGAGTCGCTGACCCCACCCGGCGACGGCGGCGTACCGCTCCCGGCCGACGGCGGGGCGGGCGTCGCCGGCCGTGGTGAGACACCACTCCCGGCCGTCCGCTGGGCGGGCGTCGCCGGCCGCGACCCGACACCGACCCCGGCGGGCACGGGGGCGGGCACCATCGGGTACCCCGGAGCGCCGGGGACGACCTGCGCGGCACGCCGCCGACGCCGTCGCCGCACCAGCCGCCAGACCAGCACCACCGGTACGGCGAGCACGACCAGCCACGGCAGCAGCGCACCGAGCACGGTGACCAGGACGGTCACCGAATCCAGGAAGGTCCGCCAGCCGTCGGCGAGCCCGGCCAGGAAACCGGTCTCGTCCGTGTCAATGGTCCGGGCCTTCTCCGTCACCAGCGAGACGTTGATCGTGGAGAGCGCGGTGAGGTCGGCCAGCCGGCGCTTCTTCGCCTCCAGCGAGGCGAGGTCGGCCTCCCGCCGGCCCAGTTCGTTCTCCAGCGAGATGAGATCGCTGATCGAGGAAGCCCGGGCCAGCAGCCGGCGGGCACTCTCCACGCGGGCCCGCTGGGTGATGATCCGCGCGTCCAGGTCGACCGTCTGCTCGGTCACGTCCTCGGTCCGGATCTCCCGCCACTGCTGCTCGCCCAGCTTGGCGATCCCGTCGACCACCCCGGTGAACCGCGCCGCCGGCACCCGCAACTCCAACTGGGCGCGGGCGTTCTCGTCGACCCCACGCCGCTCGTCCCCGCCAACGAAGCCGCCGGCCGCGGTGACCAGCGCGACGGTGTCCTGGGCGGCCCGGTCCACGTCGTCGACCTGCACCCGCAACGATCCGGTGTAGACGATGGCGCGCTGGTCCACCCGCAGGTCCACGCCTCCGGCCCCGCCCGGCGCGGCGTCCGACCCCGCGCCGTCCCGGGCCGCCTCCGGCGCGGCCGGTGCCGCCGCGCCGCCGGCCGCGCTGTCCGAGGCGGTCCGCTCGCTGTCGTTGCCCCTGTCGGCGGAGCACCCGCCGACCGCGACCAGCGCTGCCAGGCCGAGGGCGACCAGCGGTGCACCCCACCGTCGCCGTCTGATATCCACCATTTTTGTCTCCGATCTCCTGACCCCGGTCGTCGGGTCCGCTGACCCAGGCCGCCGGGGCGATCGATCAGACGAGGCGCGGTGCCGCCTCCGTTCCGGCAAACTGCGGTCAAGAGATCACGATTTGGTTGTCGAGGAGTCACGAATGCGACTGACCAAGTACGGCCACTCATGCGTCCGCGTCGAGCACGACGGGGGAGTGCTCGTCATCGACCCGGGAACGTTCAGCGAGACCGCCGAGGCGCTCGACGGGGTGGACGCGGTGCTGATCACCCACCAGCACCCGGACCACGTGGACGTGACGGCGCTGACCCGCCAGCTCGACCGCCGTCCTTTCACCCTGTACGGGCCGGCGTCGCTGGCCACCACCGTGGACGGCCTGCCGGACGTGCTGACCCCGGTCGGGCCGGGGCAGTCCTTCACCGCCGCCGGTGTCCCGGTCCGTGCATACGGCGGACGGCACGCGGTGATCCACCCGGACATCCCGGTGGTCGACAACCTCGGGTACCTGGTCGACGAGGTGGTCTACCACCCCGGTGACGCCCTGGTGGCCCCGGACGACGTGTCGGTCGACACTCTCTTCCTGCCGATCCACGCGCCGTGGGCGAAGTTCTCCGAGTCCCTGGACTTCCTCCGGGCGGTCGCCCCGCGCCGGGCGTACGCCCTGCACGACGGGCTGCTGAACGCCAACGGGCTCGCCGTGCTGGACGGCAACTTCCGGCGGCTCTCGACCGTCGACTACCAGCGGCTGACGCCGGGCACCCGGATCGACGTCTGAGCCGATGCCCGGCCCCTCCCGTGACCTGGTCGAGCGGCTCTACGGCACGCCGCCGGACCGGTTCGTGGCCGCCCGGGACGCCGCCGTGGCCGAGGCCCGCCGGGCCGGCGACCCGGCGACCGCCCGGGAGATCGCGAAGCTTCGCCGGCCCACCGTGGCGGCCTGGCTGGTCAACCTGCTCGCCGTCCGGCGTCCCGAGCTGGTGGCCGGCCTGGTGGAGCTGGCCGAGGCGCTCCGGTCGGCCCAGCGTGACCTGCGCGGGCCGAAACTGCGGGAACTCTCCGCCCAGCGGCGTGCGGTGGTCGCCGCCCTGGTGGCCGAGGCCCGGACGCTGGCCGCCGGCACCGAGGGCGCGCCCCCGGCCGGCCGCCTGCCGCTGGCCGAGGTCGAGGCGACCCTCAACGCCGCGCTCGCCGACACGCAGGTGGCCGCCCAGGTCCGCGCCGGACGGCTGCTCCGGGCCGCCAGCTACGCCGGGTTCGGCGAGGTGCCCCGGCCGCAGCTCCGGCTGGTCACCGGCGGTGCCGGGGAGCCGTCGGGTGGCGGGGAGCCCGCCGGGCGTCCGGCCCGGGGCGGGCCGGCGGAGCGGGGCGGCCGGACCCGGGAGACCGGCCGGACCGCGCGAGCCGGGGAGACCGCCCGGGCCGCAGGGGCCGGGGAGGCCGCCCGGGCCGCAAAGGACAGGGCGGCCGACCAGGCGGCTCGGGGCAGGGCGGCCGAGCGAGCGGAACGGGCCAGGGCGGCCGAGCGAGCGGAACGGGCCAGGGCGGCCGAGCGAGCGGAACGGGCCGAACGGGCGAAGCAGCGGCGGGCGCTGGAACGGGAGCTGGCCAGGGCGCGCACCGACCAGGAGCGGGCCGAGGCGGAGCTGGGCGGCGCGACGGCGGCCGAACGCGACGCCGCCGACGCGCTGGCCGCGACCGAGGCCGAGCTGGCCGAGGTGGAACGCCGACGGGCCGCCGCCGAGCAGGAGGTGAGCCGGCGCAAGCTGGCCCGCCGGGCCGCCGAGCGGGCGGTCACGACGGCCCGCCGGCACACCGGCGAGGTCGAGGGGGCGTGGGAGACGCTTCTCGCCGAAGAGGGGACTGCCGGGACGGGCGACGACACGGCACACTAAACCGGATGGACGTACGGTTGGAGACCCGTCGTGGACGGGCCGGATGACACCGGAACAGGCCGCTGCGGCGAGCCGGGCGATCGTGGTGGAGCTGGGGGAGGCGTACACCCATTGCCCCACCACCCGCCGCCGGGCGCGGCTGCTCGGCATCTCCGGCTGGGCCTTCTACGTCACCGCCCGGGGCGGCGCGCTCGGTGCCGTCGGGTCGGAGACCGCCGCCGCCTGCCTGGGCTTCATCGCCCCGGACGCGGTCGCCGAGGGCTGGGACGCGGCGGCCCGCGTGGTCGCCCCGCGTGAGGTGGCCGCGGCCGGCCTCGCCGAGTGCTGCCGCTGGGGCCGCCAGCACCTGGCCGACGCCCCCGGTGTGGCCCGCCTCGCCGACCTGCTGCACCGGGCGGTGGCCGCCGCCGAGGCGCACGGCCTGCCCCTCTTCGCGGCCTGGCGGGCGATGCCGGTCCCGGACGACGCGCCGGGGGCGCGCGCCGCGGTGGGGCTGCACCTGCTGCGGGAGTTGTACCTCGACGCGTACCTGCTCGCCGTCCGGGTCAGCGGGATGACCCCGTTGGAGGCGGTGCTCGCCGGGACGGAGGGGCAGGCCGGGGCGATGGCCGGCGGCTGGCCCCGG
This sequence comes from Micromonospora sp. NPDC050187, assembly GCF_044459745.1. NCBI lineage: Bacteria > Bacillati > Actinomycetota > Actinomycetes > Micromonosporales > Micromonosporaceae > Micromonospora > Micromonospora sp. NPDC050187. Next base: position 319,961 of record NZ_JBITJH010000006.1, on the reverse strand, counting down.
CCGTACCCGCCGGTAGGTCCGCTGGTGCGGCGACGGCTCTGGGCGGAGGCGGCGACCGACCGGCTGGTCTCCTCCGCCTTCCGGACGCTGGGGCCGGCGGAGCGGGTCGAACTGGTCGACCTGCTGACCGCCATCCACCGGCGCGTGCGCGCCGAGGGGCACATTCCGACCGACCACTGACGTCCTGCCTGGTCAGCGCAGCGTGACGACTTCTTCGCCCTCCGGGTGGATTCCGTGTGCGCCAGTCGACCCGAGGTGGGGTCGGTCGGTCGGGTCGGCGACGACCAGCGCAGACTGAGGGGGTGTCAGACGTGCTACGCGGACGCGGTGCCGGTGGGACGGGACCGCAGTTCCTTGACGTAGTCGTCGGGCGCACCCGCCTTCTCGGCGGCGTTGGCGATCTCGGAGAGGTACCACGCGGTGGGGAGCCCGCCCTCGTAACCGGCGAAGAGGTAGACCCAGGCGGTCACGTCGCCGTCCAGGGTCGAGACCCGGACGTGCAGCTTCCGGTACGTGCCGGCGGTCACCCCCTCGATCTCGTCGAGTTGGGCGGCGTCGTACGGGTGGATGTCGTAGAGCGCCACGAACACCCGGTCGCCGGGGGACTCGACGACGGTGCTGACCGCGCCCTCCCAGCCGATGACGTCCTCACCCGCGAAGGTCAGTCGCCAGCCTTCCAGCCAGCCGACGCCGACCATCGGCGAGTGCGGGCAGTAGGCGCGCATCCGGGCGGGGTCCAGGTTTGAGCCGTAGGCGGCGTAATGACGCACAGCGATGACGATAGCCCGGCGGACGGGCGGGGGAGAATACGAACGGTGCGTGTCGGGCAGTCTGGGGTAAAGAAAACCATCATGGGAAGCAACGGAGGGCGAGCACTGTGAGCCGGATCGTGATCATCGGCGGTGGACCGGCCGGGTACGAGGCGGCGCTGGTCGCCGCCCAGCTCGACGCCGATGTCACCGTGGTGGAGGCCGAGGGGGCCGGCGGTGCCTGCGTGCTCTGGGACTGCGTCCCCTCGAAGACCTTCATCGCCAGCTCGGAGGTGGTCACCGGCTATCGGGACACCGAGGAGTTCGGGGTCGACTCCGACGGCATGGAGGCGGTGACCGTCGACGCGCGGGCCGTCCACGAGCGGGTCAAGCGGCTGGCCCTGGCCCAGTCCGCCGACATCCACGCCAAGCTGGTCAAGGCGGGCGTGAACGTCGTCACCGGCCGGGCCCGGCTCGGCGAGGACACCCTCGGGCACACCCACCGGGTCGTGGTCGCCCCGTCCGACGGCGAGCCGGAGTACTCGATCGCCGCGTCGACCGTGCTGATCGCCACCGGGGCCACCCCGCGCCAGCTCCCCACCGCCCTGCCCGACGGCGAGCGCATCCTCACCTGGCGGCAGGTCTACGACCTCCCCGACCTGCCCGAACACCTGATCGTGGTCGGTTCCGGCGTGACCGGTGCCGAATTCGCCAGCGCGTACCTGGCGATGGGGGTCGAGGTCACCCTGGTCTCCAGCCGGGACCGGGTCATGCCGCACGAGGACGCCGACGCGGCCATGGCCATCGAGCGGGTGTTCCGCTCCCGGGGCATGAGCATCCTCAACAACTCCCGGGCCGAGGCGGTCCGCCGGACCGACGGTGGCGTCGAGGTCCAGCTCTCCGACGGACGCCTCGTGGAGGGCTCGCACGCGCTGATCGCGGTCGGCTCGGTGCCGAACACCGCCGGCCTCGGGCTGGCCGAGTACGGCGTCCAGCTCGCCCAGGGCGGGTACGTCACCGTCGACCGGGTCTCCCGTACCACCGTGCCCGGCATCTACGCCGCCGGTGACTGCACCGGGTTGCTCCCGCTGGCCAGTGTCGCCGCCATGCAGGGGCGGATCGCGATGTGGCACGCGCTCGGCGAGGCGGTCCGGCCGCTGCGGCTGCGGACCGTCTCGGCGAACGTCTTCACCGACCCGGAGCTGGCCACCGTCGGGGTGTCGCAGGACGAGGTGGACGCCGGAAAGGTGCCGGCCCGGCAGGTCATGCTGCCGCTGTCCGGCAACCCACGGGCCAAGATGGCCGGCCTGAACGACGGGTTCGTCAAGCTGTTCTGCCGACCCGCCAGCGGCCAGGTGGTCGGCGGGGTGGTCGTCGCACCGAAGGCCAGTGAGCTGATCCTGCCGATCACCATGGCGGTGGAGAACAACCTCACCGTCAACGAACTGGCGCAGACCTTCACCATCTACCCGTCGCTGTCCGGCTCGATCGCCGAGGCGGCGCGGCAGCTGATGCTGCACGAGTTGGAGTGACCCCGCCCGCTCCCGCTCGGCGGTGATCAAGAAGTTTGCGTCAACGTCGATCACCGAGCTCGACGCAAACTTCTTGATCACGGGCGCGTCGGCCCTCGGCCGGGCGCGCCTGGCGGGCGGCGACCTGGTTCAACGCCCAGCCGACCGCCGCGAACCCGACCGCCGCCCCGGCCGCGATCAGCACCAGCAGCCAGGCCGACCGGGTCAGCGCCGCGCCGCCCAGATGACCGACGAGTCCGCCGTACGCCGCCCAGCCCAGCGCGGCGACTGCCTCGTAACAGAGGAAGAGCCGGTACGGGTAGCGGCTGCGGCCGGCGGAGAAGCACGCCGCCATCCGGCCGCCCGGCACGAACCGGCAGAGCAGGATCACGAGGGGACCGGGGCGGCGCAGCCCCTGGGTGAACCGGTCGGCGGCACGGCGGGCCCGACCGGGTCGCCGCTGGCGGGGCACCACCCGCTTCGGGGTCCGTCGGCCCAGCAGGTAGCAGGCCAGGTCGCCGACGAACACCCCGGCCGCGCCGATCCCGATGGTCAACGGCAGGTTCAGCTCGCCGTACACGGTCAACGCGCCACCGGTGATCATGATGGCCTGCGTCGGGATCACGGGGACGAAGGCGTCGACCGCCAGGAGGCCGAGCAGGATCAGGTAGGCCCACGCGGGTGACGCCACGTCGGTGAGTAGGTCGGGCGCCACTGCCACCTCGCGGTTCGGCCGATCGGGGTGTACCGAGCCTGACGGCGTGTGCCGCGTCACCACGGACAGCCCCGGCCGGTGGTGACCCCCACCACGGGTGGAGCCACCTGGGTACAACGACGAGCTACCGCAGAGGTTACGGAAATCGGCGCCGCCGCGGGGGGCCGGCGGCGGTCGGCGGATCGGTCGCCGCGCGCGTACCGTTGACAGTGCGGCCCGATCGCGTCGGGTCCCCCGTTCCCGACGAGCGGGTCGCTCGCGGACCGCCGGCAGGTCCCGTGCCGGCGGTCCGCCCGCCCAGCCCAACGCCTCCCGGAGCTCCGTCCCGCCCAACGCCTCCCGGAGCTCCGTCCCGCCCCGGCGATCATGGAGTTCGGGCACCGGTCAAACCTCACAATGATCGCCAATCGCACACCACAACTCCATGATCGACGGGGTGTTGGTGGGGCAATGAAAATCGGGTGCGGCCCGCTTGGTGGCGGGCGTACCGTCGCCGCATGCGCAGTGCGGTGGTGACGACGACGCCGGGAGACCCCGGCACGCCGCGCTGACCTGATGCGTCGACGAGGCCCCGGGCGATCCGCCCGGGGCCTTCGTCGTGCTCCGACCGGTCGCCTCCGGGGTCGTACCCGAACCAGGAGACCCTGATGAACGACCACCGCAGGCTCGGCCGCGACCTGGACCTTTTCGCCTCCGATCCGCTCAGCGGCGCCGGACTGCCGCTCTGGCTGCCGGCCGGAGCCGCCGCCCGGCACGCGGTCGAGGAGTACCTCCGGGAGCTGGAGCGCCGGGCCGGCTACCAGCATGTCCACACTCCGCCGCTGGCCCGGCGGGACCTGTTCGACCTCTCCGGGCACCTCGGCTACTTCTCCGGCGACATGTTCCCGCCGATGCCACTGGGCGCGGACGACGAGGTCGTCCTCCGGCCGGCGCTCTGCCCGCACCACGCGCTGGTCTACCGGGCCCGGGGTCGCTCCTACCGCGAGTTGCCGCTGCGCGTCGCCGAACTGGGCGGCATGTACCGGGCGGAACGGTCGGGGGTGCTCGGCGGGCTGTCCCGGGTGCGCGCCATCTCGCTCAACGACGCGCACAACTTCTGCGCCCCGGAGCAGGTCGGCGCGGAGGTCGCGGAGATCCTCGGACTGATCCGGGCGGCGCACGCCGCGCTCGGCGTCCGGGTCGCCGGTTTCCGGCTGTCGCTGCGCGGGCCGGGGGAGAAGTACGTCGGCGACGAGGAGCAGTGGCGTCGGGCCGAGGAACTGCTGCGGGCCGCCCTGGCCGGGATCGACCACACCGAGGCCGCCGGGGAGGCCGCCTTCTACGGACCGAAGATCGACATCCAGGTCCGGGACGCGGCGGGGCGGGAGTTCACCCTCTCCACCGTCCAGCTCGACTTCGACAAACCGGAGCGGTTCGACCTGTCGTACGTCGACGCGGGCGGGAAGCGACGTCGACCGGTGATGGTGCACCGGAGCCTGGTCGGCAGCATGGAACGCCTCTTCGCGTACCTGATCGAGGAGCACGCCGGCGCGTTCCCGTCCTGGTACGCCCCGGTGCAGGTGGTGGTGCTCCCGCTGGACGACCGGCAGGCCGGGCCGGCGGCGGGGTTCGCCCGGGACTGCGTCCACGCCGGGTTGCGGGCCGAGGTGGACGCCACCGGCTCCCTCGGCGCGCGGATCCGGGACGCCTCCCGCCGTCGGATCCCGTACGTGGCCGTGGTCGGCCCTCGGGAGGCCGCCGAGGGCCGGGTCAGCCTGCGCCAGCGCGACGGCCGACTCCTCGATCCGCTGCCCGCCTCCGCCGCCGTCGACCTGGTCACCGCTGCCGCGCGCCCACCGCTGGGGTGACCGTCGGTGCCGCCGGCCGTCGACCGGCGGCACCGACGGTGGGCGTCACGGCACCGGGGACGGGTCGTCCTGGACCGGGGCGGAGAACTGGGCGTGGTGCAGGCGGTGGTAGGCGCCCCGGGCGGCGAGCAGATCTTCGTGGGTGCCCTGCTCGACGATCCGGCCCTGTTCCATCATGAGGATCAGGTCGGCGTCCCTGATGGTGGAGAGCCGGTGGGCGATGACGAAGCTGGTCCGGTCCGACCGGAGCGCCGCCATCGCGTGCTGCACCAGCACCTCGGTACGGGTGTCCACCGAGCTGGTCGCCTCGTCCAGGATGAGCAGCGACGGCTCGGCGAGGAAGGCCCGCGCGATGGTGATCAGCTGCTTCTCGCCGGCGCTGACGTTGCCGCCCTCGGAGTCGATGACCGTGTCGTACCCGTCGGGCAGGCTCCGGACGAACCGGTCCACGAAGGTCGCCCGGGCCGCCGCCAGGATCTCCTCCTCGCTTGCGTCCGGCCGGCCGTAGGCGATGTTCTCCCGGATGGTCCCGCCGAAGAGCCAGGTGTCCTGGAGCACCATGCCGATCCGGCCGCGCAGCTCGTCCCGGCGCATCGTGGTGACGTCCACCCCGTCCAGGGTGATCCGCCCGGAGTCCAGCTCGTAGAAGCGCAGGATCAGGTTGACCAGGGTGGTCTTGCCCGCGCCGGTCGGCCCGACGATCGCCACCGTGTGCCCGGGTTCGGCGACCAGCGACAGGTCCTCGATCAGCGGCCGGTCCGGGTCGTACCGGAAGGAGACCTTCTCGAACTCGACCCGGCCGGTGGCGACGCGCCCGACCGCCCGGCCGGTCCGCTGGGTCACCACCGGACCGACCCGTGCGCCGGCGGCCGGCAGCTCCGGGGTCCGGGCCACCGGGTCCGGGGTCTGCTCGGACGCGTCGAGGACGGCGAAGACCCGTTCGGCCGAGGCCACCCCGGACTGGAGCAGATTGATCATCGAGGCGAACTGGGTCAGCGGCTGGGTGAACTGCCGCGAGTACTGGATGAACGCCTGCACCTCACCCAGGCTCATCGCCCCCGCCGCCACCCGCAGGCCGCCGACCACCGCGACCAGCACGTAACCGAGGTTCCCGATGAACATCAGCGACGGCATGATGATCCCGGAGACGAAGTGGGCGCCGAACCCGGCCCGGTACAACTCCTCGTTCTTCGCGGCGAAGGCCGCCTCGACCTCCCGCTGCCGACCGAAGACCCGGACCAGCTCGTGCCCGCTGTACGCCTCCTCGACCAGGGCGTTGAGCTGCCCGGTGTGCGTCCACTGGGCGACGAACTGCCGCTGCGAGCGCTTCGCCACCTGCCGGGTGACCAGCACCGACGCCGGTATCGCCAGCAGGGTGAGCGCGGTCAGCAGCGGCGAGACCACGACCATCATCACCACCACCCCGAGCACGGTCAGCACCGAGGTGAGCAGTTGGCTCAGCGTCTGTTGCAGGCTCTGCGCGACGTTGTCGATGTCGTTGGTGACCCGGCTGAGCAGTTCGCCCCGGGGCTGCCGGTCGAAGTAGGGCAGCGGCAGCCGGTGCAGCTTCGCCGCCACGTCGGCGCGCAACTGCTGCACCGTCCGCTGCACCACGCCGGTGAGCATGTGCCCCTGCACCCAGGTCAGCAGGCTGGCCAGCAGGAACAGGCCGAGGGCCAGCAGCAGCACCTGCCCGAGGCGGCCGGTGTCGATGCCCGCGCCGGGCACGACGTCCATCCGGGCGAGCATGCCGGCGAGGGTGTCGTCACCGGCCGCCCGGGCCCGTGCCACGGCCTCCTCGGTGGTCAGCCCGGCCGGGAACTGCCGGCCGAGCACCCCACCGAAGATCAGGTCGGTGGCGTACCCGAGGATCAGCGGCCCGACCACGGTGAGCCCCACGCCGGCCACGGCGAGGGCGACCACCGCGACGAGCCGGCCCCGGTGCGGCCGGAGCAGGCCGAGCAACCGGCGGGCCGACGGCCCGAAATCCAGCGGCTTCTCCGCCGGCACGCCCACCCCGGTCGCCGGCCCGCCGCGCCGGGCGCCCGGCGGCAACCGCCGGGGCGTCCGTTCGTTCCCGCCCATCTGTCCCTTCCGCTTCCCATCGGGTACGGCCCGCGCGCTCACGCCGTCGCTCCCGTGGTCTGCTGGGAGGAGACGATCTCCGCGTACGTCGGGCAGGTGTCGAGGAGGTCGGCGTGCCGGCCGATCCCGACCACGGCCCCGTCCTCCAGCACCACGATCTGGTCGGCGTCGACGACCGTGGAGACCCGCTGCGCCACGACCAGCACGGCGGCGTCCCGGGTCACCGGGCGCAGCGCGGCGCGCAGCCGCGCGTCGGTGCCCAGGTCGAGGGCGGAGAACGAGTCGTCGAAGAGGTAGATCCCGGGCCGGCGGACCAGCGCGCGGGCGATGGCGAGCCGCTGCCGCTGGCCGCCGGAGACGTTCGTCCCGCCCTGCGCGATCTCGGCGTCCAGCCCGCCCGGCATCGCCGCGACGAACTCCCGGGCCTGGGCGATCTCCAGCGCGGCCCACAGGTCCTCGTCGCCGGCGTCCGGGTTGCCGTACCGCAGGTTGCTCGCCACCGTGCCGGTGAACAGGTACGGCCGCTGCGGCACCAGCCCGATCCGTCCCCACAGGGTCTCCGGGTCGAGGTCGCGGACGTCGACCCCGTCGACCAGCACCGTGCCGGCGGTCACGTCGACCAGCCGGGGAATCAGCGACAGCAGGGTGGTCTTGCCGGCGCCGGTGCTGCCGACGATCGCCGTGGTGGTGCCGGCGGTGACCCGGAAGGAGACGTCGCGCAGCACCGGGGCCGCCGCGCCCGGGTACTGGAACCGCACGGCACGCAGTTCCACCCCGGCCGGCCCGGTGGGATGGACCACTTCCCGGGGCGGGACCACCGACGGCTCGGTGTCGAGGACCTCGGTGATCCGCTCCGCGCAGGCCGCCGCGCGGGGCACCATCATCAGGATGAGCGTGGCCATCATGACCGCCATCAGCATCTGGGTGAGGTAGGCGACGAACGCGGTGAGCGCGCCGACCTGGATCTGGCCGGCCTCGACCCGCAGCGCCCCGAACCAGAGCACCGCGACGCTGGAGACGTTGAGCACCAGCAGGATCACCGGGTAGATCGTCGCGAGCAGCCGGCCGGCGCGCAGCGCGGTGTCGGTCAGGTCGGCGTTCGCGGCGGCGAAACGCTCCGTCTCGTACGGCTCGCGGACGAAGGCGCGGACCACCCGGATGCCGCTGATCTGCTCACGCAGCACCCGGTTGACCACGTCGATCCGGATCTGCTGTCGCCGGAAGAGCGGGACCAGTCGCCGGGTGATCAGGCTGATCGCCACGGCCACCGCCGGAATGCTGACCACCACCAGCCAGGAGAGACCGACGTCCTCGCGCAGCGCCATCACCAGCCCGCCGACGCTCATGATCGGCGCGGTCACCAGCATCGAGCCGGCCACCAGCACGAGCATCTGCACCTGCTGCACGTCGTTGGTGTTCCGGGTGATCAGGGACGGCGCCCCGAACCGGGCCACCTCGCGGGCGGAGAAGCGGTTGACGTGCCGGAAGACGGCGGCCCGCACGTCCCGGCCGAAGCCCATCGCGGCGAGCGCGCTGTACCGGACGGCCACGATCGCGCAGCCGACCTGGATCGCGCTGACCAGGAGCATCCACCCGCCGAGCCGGACGATGAGGTCGGTGTCGCCCCGGGCGATGCCCCGGTCGATGATGTCGGCGTTGAGGCGCGGCAGGTAGAGCGAGGCCATCGTGCCGACGAACTGGAGCACGACCACCGCCAGCAGCGGTCGGGCGTACGGGTGCAGGTGCCGCCGCAGGAGCCGGATCAGCACGAGCCGCCCCCCGGCCGCAGGTCGGCCGTCGGCCCGGTGCCATCCCCCGGCCGCAGGTCGGCCGTCGGCCCGGTGTCACCGGGTGCTTCCGGCCCGTCTCCGGACCGGTCGCTCCCGCAGGGCCGTGGCTCGCCGCTGCCGATCATTTCGAGCAGGAACTCCCGGATCACGGCGGCCCGGGCCGGGTCGGCGTCGACCGAGGTCAGCGGCGGATTGGTGGCGACCAGGGCGGCGGGCGCCGCGATCTTCTCCCGGCCGGCGGGGGTGATGGCGAGGCGTACCGCCCGACGGTCGGTCTCGTCCCGCTGCCGGACGACCAGTCCGTCCCGTTCCAGGGTGTCGACGATGCCGGTCAGGGTGGCCGGACGGACGAAGCATCGTTCCGCGACCGCGCGGTGGGTCATCGCGCCGTGCTGGTCGAGGGTCATCAGGGTGGCCAGGCCGGCCTGGGTGAGGCCGTACTCCTCGGTGAGCCTGCGGTTCCACCGCTGGGCCACCAGATGCCCGGCCACCACGAGCAGGCGGCCGAGGGGCGCGTCCCGCAGATCGTGGAGGTCCATGGGGTCATGTTAGCCCCCTGATAGTAAGGAGCCGAACGGATTGGCTGCCGGCCACGCCGCGCACGCGGACGACCAGGTCGCGGCGGGTGCGAACGTCGCGCAGCCGGGGCACTCGGCCCCCGGGTGGCCGCCCGCGCGGTGGTCCGCCGCGTTCACGAGTGGGCCTCGGCGCGGGTGGTGCACCCACGTTCACCAACTGGTCGGCAGCGGCATCCCCTCGGTGTAGCCGGCCGTGCTCTGCACCCCGACCACCGCCCGCTCGTGGAACTCCGTCAGGTTGCGCGCCCCCGCGTACGTGAACGCGCTGCGCACCCCGGCGATGATCTCGTCGATGAGGTCCTCCACGCCGGGGCGGTTCGGGTCCAGGTACATCCGGGCCGAGGAGATCCCCTCCTCGAAGACCGCCTTGCGGGCCCGGTCGAACGGGCTGTCGTCGGCTGTCCGCGCGCTGACCGCCCGCGCCGAGGCCATTCCGAAGCTCTCCTTGTACCGCCGGCCGTCGGCGTCGGTGTAGAGGTCACCGGGGGACTCGTAGGTGCCGGCGAACCAGGAGCCCACCATCACGTTGGACGCCCCGGCGGCCAGCGCCAGCGCCACGTCCCGGGGGTGCCGCACCCCGCCGTCGGCCCACACGTGCCGCCCCAGGCTCCGGGCGGCCGCCGCGCAGTCCAGCACGGCGGAGAACTGTGGGCGCCCGACCCCGGTCATCATCCGGGTGGTGCACATCGCGCCCGGACCGACCCCGACCTTGACGATGTCCGCGCCGGCCTCGACCAGGTCGCGTACCCCCTCGGCGGTGACCACGTTGCCGGCCGCCACCGGCACCGCCGGATCCAGCCCGCGTACCGCCCGCAGCGCGCTGATCATCCGTTCCTGGTGTCCGTGGGCGGTGTCCACCACCAGCGTGTCCACCCCCGCCGCCAACAGCGCGGCGGCTTTGCCCCGGACGTCGCCGTTGATGCCGATCGCGGCGGCGATCCGCAGCCGTCCCCGGTCGTCCACCGCCGGGCGGTAGAGGGTGGCGCGCAGGGCCCCCTGCCGGGTCAGCACCCCGACCAGGCGGCCCTCGGCGTCCACCACCGGGGCCAGCCGGCGGCGGCCCGCCGACAGCCGGTCGAACCCGGTACGCGGGTCCGCGTCCGCCGGCACGGTGTGCAACTCGGTCGACATGACGTGCCGGAGCTGCGCGAACCGGTCCACGCTCACGGTGTCCGCCTCGGTCACCACCCCGACCGGCCGGCCGTCGGCGGCCACCACGACCACCGCCCCGTGCGCCCGTTTCGGCAGCAGGTGGATCGCATCGCCGACGGTGTCGGTGGGGCCGAGTGTGATCGCCGTGTCGTGCACCAGGTGGCGTTGCTTCACCCAGGCGACGACGTTCGCCACCACCTCGATCGGGATGTCCTGCGGGATCACCGCGATGGCGCCCCGCCGAGCCACCGTCTCGGCCATCCGCCGGCCCGCCACCGCCGTCATGTTCGACACCACCAGCGGGATGGTGGTGCCGGTGCCGTCGGCGGTGGACAGGTCGACGTCGAGCCGGGAGCCCAGGTCGGAACGGACCGGCGCCATGAAGACGTCGTTGTAGGTCAGGTCGTGCGCGGGAGCCGCGCCATGAAGGAACCGCACCCGGACATCATTCCTGCTCGCGGCCCGTCCCGCCGGGTCGGCGCGGTGGGCGACCCGGGCGGCGGCGACTCAGCCCAGCAGCAGCGCCACCGCCACCGCCACCATCACCACCGCGACCACGCCGTCCAGCACCCGCCAGGCGGCGGGGCGGGCGAGCAGCGGCGCGAGCCGGTGCGCCCCCGCGCCGAGCGCGGTGAACCAGACCACGCTGGCGGACGCCGCCCCGACCCCGAACAGCCACCGGTGCTCATGCTGCTGGGCGATCCCACCCACCAGCAGCACGGTGTCCAGGTAGACGTGCGGGTTCAGCCAGGTGAAGGCCAGGCAGGCCAGCACCGTCGCCCGGAGGGTGGCGGGTGGGCGCGCGGTGGGGACGAGACGGCCCGGACGCAGCGCCCGGCGGGCGGCCAGGGCGGCGTAGCAGAGCAGGAACGCCGCCCCGCCCCAGCGGATCGCGGTGAGCAGCACCGGCCGACCGGACACCGCCGTGCCCAGCCCGGCGATCCCGGCGAGGATCAGCAACGCGTCGGACGCGGCGCAGGTGACCACCACCGGTACGACGTGCTCCCGGCGCAACCCCTGGCGGAGGACGAACGCGTTCTGCGCGCCGATGGCGACGATCAGCGCGATGGCGACCGAGAACCCGGCGACGGTCGAGGTGAGTACGGCGGACACGTAGCGAGGCTAGGAGCCGAGCCGCTCTTAAGTCCAATTAATGTTTCTGTAGGGCGTTAAGATTTCGTGATGAGTGGTCTGGACTCGGCACAACTCCGCACCTTCGCCGCCGTGATCGGAGAGGGCAGCTTCGAGGCTGCCGCCGCACTGCTGCACGTCACCCCCTCGGCGGTGAGCCAGCGGATCAAGGCCCTGGAGGAGGCGGTCGGGCAGGTGCTGGTCCGGCGGGCCAAACCGTGCCGGGCCACCACGGCCGGGCAGCCCCTGCTGCGCCTCGCCGGGCAGGTCGCGTTGCTCGAACAGGAGGCGCTGGCCGAGGCGTGCGCACCGCTGGCCGGCGGCGGCGACCGGGTGCGGGTCGCCGTGGTGGTCAACGCCGACTCGCTCGCCACCTGGTTCCCGGCCGTCCTGGCTCGACTGCCCTCGGACCTGGCCTGTTCGTTCGACCTGCGCCAGGACGACCAGGAACACACCGCGCGGCTGCTCCGCGACGGCACGGTGACGGCAGCGGTGACCGCCGAGCGTGAACCGGTGCAGGGCTGCCGGTCCCAACCGCTCGGCGCGATGCGCTACCTCGCCCTGGCCGCCCCCGGACTCGCCGCCCGGTACCTCCCCGACGGACTGACCCCGCCGGCCCTGGCGGAGGCACCGGTGGTCGTCTTCGACCGCAAGGACCGGATCCAGCACCGCTTCATCGAGACCGTCACCGGGCAGCGGCTCGATCCGCCGGTGCACTACGTCCCGTCGGTGCCGGCCTTCGGGGCGGCGATCCGCCTCGGGCTCGGCTGGGGCCTGGTGCCCGAGCAGTTGGCCCGGGACGACCTGGCGGCCGGCCGCTGTGTCGACCTCGCCCCCGGCCGGCACCTGGACGTGCCGCTGTACTGGCAGCACTGGCGGCTGGAGGCGACCGTGCTGGGCGCACTCACCACCGCCGTGCACGCCGTGGCCGCCGAATCCCTCCACTGACCGCCACCACCACCAGCACCCCCGCCGCCCGCCGCTCGCCGCCGGGGTTCGGTGGTAGCAGGGGTCCCCTGTTCACGTTTTTTGATGAGGAGGGAACCCCTGCTACCACTTCACACGGGCGGGCGGCGGCGTGACAGGGCTGCGGCTGGTCAGGCGATCGTGCAGATGGCCGCGCCGGCCGTGATCACCGCGCCGACGTCGGCGGAGAGCCCGCTGACCGTACCGGCCTTGTGGGCGTGGATCGGCTGTTCCATCTTCATCGCCTCGAGCACGACCACCAGGTCGCCCTCGGCGACGGTGTCCCCCTCGGCGACAGCGATCTTGACGATGGTGCCCTGCATGGGAGAGGCGAGCGTGTCACCGCTGACCGCCGCGCCGGACTTCGTCCCGGCGCCCCGACGGGCGGGCTTGCGCGCGGCCGGTGACGCGGTGGTCGTACCCGCGCCGAGGCCGGCGGGAAGGGTGACCTCCAGCCGCTTGCCGCCCACCTCGACCACGACGGTCTCGCGTTCGGCCGGACCCTCGGCGGGACCGGCGGCGGCGAACGGCGGCACGGTGTTGTCGAACTCGGTCTCGATCCACCGGGTGTGCACGGTGAACGGCTCGGCGGTGAACGCCGGGTCCCGGACGACGAGGCGGTGGAACGGCAGCGCGGTGGCCATCCCCTCGACGACCATCTCGTCCAGCGCCCGCCGGGCCCGCTCCAGCGCCTCGGTGCGGGTCTCGCCGGTGATGATCACCTTGGCCAGCAGTGAGTCGAAGTTGCCGCCGATCACGTCGCCGGCCGAGATGCCGGTGTCCACCCGTACACCGGGGCCACTCGGCAGCCGCAGCGCGGTCACCGTGCCCGGGGCGGGCAGGAAGTTGCGACCCGGGTCCTCGCCGTTGATCCGGAACTCGATCGAGTGCCCGCGCGGCGTCGGGTCGCCGGTGAACCGCAGCTTCTCGCCGTCGGCGATCCGGAACTGCTCGCGGACCAGGTCGATGCCGGCGGTCTCCTCGGTCACCGGATGCTCCACCTGGAGCCGGGTGTTGACCTCCAGGAAGGAGATGGTGCCGTCCGCGCCGACCAGGTACTCCACCGTGCCCGCGCCGTGGTAACCGGCCTCCCGGCAGATCGCCTTGGCCGAGTCGTGGATCTGGGCGCGCTGCGCGTCGGTGAGGAACGGCGCGGGCGCCTCCTCGACCAGCTTCTGGTGCCGGCGCTGGAGGGAGCAGTCCCGGGTGCCCACCACGATCACGTTGCCGTGCTGGTCGGCGAGGACCTGCGCCTCGACGTGGCGCGGCTTGTCCAGGTACCGCTCGACGAAGCACTCGCCCCGGCCGAACGCGGCGACCGCCTCCCGGGTGGCCGACTCGAAGAGCTGCGGGATCTCCTCCATCGTGCGGGCCACCTTCAGGCCCCGCCCGCCGCCACCGAAGGCGGCCTTGATCGCCACCGGCAGGCCGTGGTCGACCGCGAAGGCCATCACCTCGTCCGGGCTGCCCACCGGGTCCGGGGTGCCCGGCACGAGGGGAGCGCCGGCCCGCTGGGCGATGTGCCGGGCGGTCACCTTGTCGCCGAGGTCCCGGATCGCCTGCGGAGTCGGGCCGATCCAGGTCAGCCCCGCGTCGATCACCGCTTGGGCGAAGTCGGCGTTCTCCGAGAGGAAGCCGTACCCGGGGTGGACCGCGTCCGCCCCGGCCCGCGCGGCGATGTCGATCAACTTGTCGGTGCGCAGGTACGTCTCGGTGGCGGTGTCGCCGCCCAGGGCGTACGCCTCGTCGGCGAGCGTGGTGTGCAGGCCGTCCCGGTCGGAGTCGGCGTAGACGGCGACGCTGCCCAGGCCGGCGTCGCGGCAGGCACGGATGACGCGGACGGCGATCTCGCCTCGGTTGGCGATGAGTACCTTGCGCATCTTCGGTGACTCCTCCCGGGCGGCTACTGCCGGGGAGTGTATCGGTCACCGCAGAGACCCTAACGATCGCTCAGTGTGGCATCCCGCACTGTTCCGGTGCCTCGCCACGCCCCGAATCCCGGTCACCCCGTCGGAGGCGGTCTGCTGAACTGGACCGAACCGGTTTCGGAACCACCAAACCGACGAACGGGTGGGAGCAGGCATGATCAGGACCAGAGGACTGCGCAAGTCGTACCGATCCCGGGCCGGGCGCAAGGCCGGGACGGTCGACGCGGTCCGAGGGGTGGACCTCGACGTCGCCGAAGGGGAGATCTTCGGGTTCCTCGGCCCGAACGGGGCCGGCAAGACCACCACGCTGCGGATGCTCGCCACCCTCATCGAACCGGACGGTGGCGAGGCCACCATCGCCGGTGCCGACCTGCGCTCCGACCCCGCCGGGGTGCGTCGCCGGATCGGGTACGTCCCGCAGGGCGGCAGCAGCTGGGACGAGTCGACGGCCCGGGAGGAACTCGTCCTCCAGGCCCGGATGTACGGCATCGGCAAGGCCGAGGCGCAGCGCCGCACCGACCGCGCCCTGGCCGCGTTCCAGCTCTCCGAGTACGCCGACCGTAAGTGCAAGACCTACTCCGGCGGCCAGCGGCGGCGCGTCGAGATCGCCCTCGGCATCATCCACGAACCGAAGATCGTCTTCCTCGACGAGCCCACCACCGGCCTCGACCCGCAGAGCCGCGCCCACATGTGGGACGAGATCCGGCGACTGCGCGGCGACGGCATGACCGTCTTCATCACCACCCACTACCTCGACGAGGCCGACGCCCTCTGCGACCGGATCGCGATCATGGACCACGGTGAGATCGTCGCCGAGGGCACCCCGGGCGAACTGAAGCGGGAGATCTCCGGGGACGTGGTGGTCGTCGGCCTCGACGCGAACAGCACGCCGACCGCGTACCGCCTCTTCGACGGCGAGGTCTACGTCAACCGGCTGGAGCGCCTCGACGAGGGCGGCCTGCGGCTCTGGGTCGGCGAGGGCGCGACCACCATCCCGCAGATCCTCCGCCGGATCGACGGTGCCGGGCTCGACCTGCGCTCCATCGAGCTGCACCGCCCCAGCCTCGACGACGTCTTCCTCACCAAGACCGGCCGCTCGCTGCGCGAGTCCTGATCAGTACGGAGACCGCACATGAAACTCGCCCGCGACACCTGGCTGATCTTCCAACGTCAGATCCAACTGCTGCTCCGCAACCCGGTCTGGGTCTTCGTCGGCGTCTTCCAGCCGGTGATGTACCTGCTGCTCTTCGCCCCGCTGCTCAAGCCGGCCCTGAACGCGCCCACCCAGGCCGAGGCGTACAAGATCTTCGTACCCGGCCTGCTCGTGCTGCTCGCCATCTTCGGTGGCCTGTTCCAGGGCTTCGGCCTCCTCGCCGAACTGCGTGCCGGAGTCATCGAACGCTCCCGGGTCACCCCGGTCAGCCGATTCGCCCTGCTGCTCGGCCGTTCCCTACGGGACGTGGTCTCACTGCTCGTGCAGGCCGTCATCATCACCCTGCTGGCCCTGTTCTTCGGGCTCAGCGTGATCATCGGTGACCTGCTGCTGGCGTACCTGCTGCTGGCCCTGATCGCGCTGATGACCTCGGCCGTCTCCTACGGCGTCGCGCTGAAGGTCCGCAGCGAGGAGGCACTCGCCCCGCTGATGAACACGGTCGCCCAGCCGGTGCTGCTGCTCTCCGGCATCCTGCTGCCGCTCACCTTCGCCCCCGGCTGGTTGCAGGGCATCGCCAAGTGGAACCCGTTCTCCTGGGCGGTCGAGGGCACCCGCGCGCTCTTCGCCGGTGACCTCGGCAACGACCGGGTCTGGCAGGGCCTCGGCATCATCACCGTGCTGAGCCTGCTCGCCGTCGCCTGGGCGGCCCGCGCCTTCGCCCGCAGCGTCCGCTGACGGCGGGGTTTGGTGGTAGCAGGGGTCCCCCGCAGTCGTTTTCTGCCGAGCAGGGGCCCCTGCAAACACCTACGGAAGGCGGTGCCCAGCCGGAGTTTCAGCGCACCCGGGCGAGGGTGAGGCCGTCGGCGACCGGCAGCATCACCAGGTCCACCCGGACGTCCGCCAGCACCTCGTCGTTGAACGCGGCGATCGCCCGGTCCGACTCGTCCTGCGGGGCGAGCACCCGGCCGCCCCGCAGCACGTTGTCCACCGCGATCAACCCGCCGGGACGCATCCGAGGCACCAACTCCGACCAGTACACCGGGTAGCCGACCTTGTCCGCGTCGATGAACGCGAAGTCCAGGTAGCGCTCGTGCGGCAGGTCGTGCAGCCCGTCGGCGGCCGGGCCGATACGCAGCTCGATCCGGTCGCCCACCCCGGCCCGCGCCCAGTACCGCCGGGCCACCGACGTGTACTCGGCCGAGATGTCGAAGCAGGTCAACCGCCCGCCATCGGCCAGCCCCCGGGCGATGGCCAGCGAGGAGAGACCGGTGAAGGTGCCCACCTCCACCGCCTGACGCGCGCCCACCAGGCGGGTCAGGAACGTCAACAGGGCCGCCTGCTCCGGGGCGACCTGCATCTGCGCCTCGGCGGGCAACGCGGCCCGGGTCTCCTCGACCAGCTCGCGGACGATCTCGTCCGGCGGGGCACCATGCGCGACCAGGTACTCGTGCAACTCGTCGGTCAGTGGCAGCGACTTCACACTCATGACCGGACGCTAGCCGAACTGCGTACCCCGTTCTGCCCCGACCCGCTGCTGGTCAGGGCAGCGGCTCCACCGTCTGGCCGCCCGGTGCCGGCTGCGTCCACAGGTCGGTGACACTCAGTTCCAGCTCGATCAGCAGGCTGCGCAGCAGTGGCATGGAGAGCCCCACCACCGTCCCCGGGTCGCCCTCGATCCGCTCGACGAACGCCCCACCCAGACCGTCGATGGTGAACGACCCGGCCACGGCCAGCGGCTCACCCGTCGCCACGTACGCGGCGATCTCCTCGTCGCTGATCTCGGCGAAGTGCACGGTCGTCGCGGCGACCGCCTCCACCCGGCTCTCCATCGTGAGGTCCACCAGGCAGTGTCCGGTGTACAGCACACCGCTGTTACCGCGCATCCGCTCCAGCCGGCGGGTGGCGTCCGCCGCGTCGTCCGGCTTGCCGAGGATCTCACCGTCGAAGGCGAGCACCGAGTCGCATCCCAGCACCAACGGCCGGTCGCCGACGGCCGGACGTAGCCGCTCGGCCACCGCCACGGCCTTGAGCCGGGCCAACGTCAGGCACAGCTCGTCCGGTTGGTCGGTCTTGATCTGGGACTCGTCGACCCCACTGACCAGGACCTCCGGTTCGATACCGGCGGCCTGGAGGAGCTTGCGACGGGCGGGGCTCGCCGAGGCGAGCACGAGGCGGACTGTCTGGTTCGGCACGCCCGGGAGGGTACCCACCGACAGCGAACGGCAGACCGCCGGCACGCCGATAGTCACGCGGGCGTCCGTTGCCCGCCGCTCGCGCAATGGGTCGCCGGCTCGCCCCGTCGTATCGTCGGTCCGTTGGGGTGTGCGATCCCGCCACGGGTGCCTGGTCAGCCGCCGGCCGGTGGGGCCGCCGCGCTGGTCCGTCGACGCCGTCGAGCGGCCAGCGCCCACGCCGCGCCACCGCCGAGCGCCGCCAGGCCGCCCGCCGCGAGCAGCCAGCCGACCGTGCCCTCGCCACCTGCCCCAGGCCCGGCCGCCGTCGTGGTCGGCGTGGCGCCGGCCGGAGCAATCGCCGTCGGCGATTGCTCCGCCAGCGGTGGTACATCTGCCGTCAGTGCCGCCACCAGGTCGATGACGCCGTGCCCGTACTGGTCGTCCCGGCCAGGCGCACCCTTGTCGACGGCGGTGGCGGTGAGCCGGTGTACGACCTCCGTCGCCGGCAGATCCGGGTACCGGGCCCGAATCAAAGCCACCGCCCCGGCCACGATCGCGGTGGCGTTGGAGGTGCCGGTGCCCTTGCGGTACTTGCCGTCCATGCTGGTGCTGTAGATGTCGGTGGCTGGCGCGGCCACGTCGACCTCGCGCCCGGTGACCGAGACCGCGGCGTGGTTCCCCTGCCGGTCGACCCCGCCCACCGCGATCACCCCCGGATGCCGCGCCGGGTAACCCACCGCAAAGTCACGAGGATGGTTGCCGACACCAGCAACCACAACGATGTCCGCCGCGAGCGCAGCATCGATGGCTTCTTGCAGGCGGGCGTTCGACCCACCGCCGGCAGAAATGCTGATGACGTCGGCGTTGTGTCGGGCGGCGTACTCGACACTCGTGGCTAGTGCTTCTGCTTCCCCTTGTTCGTCGGGCGACGAGTAGTAGATAGGCATGATCTTCGCTTTTGGGGCGATCCCGTAGGCGCCGTTATCGCCGCTTTTGCCATGCGCGGCAATTAAGCCGGCCATGCCGGTGCCATGGCCATCCCGATCCTCTCGGCCATCGCCGGAGCCGCCCGCAATGATGTCCGTGCCGGGTAGCAGATTGATGCGCAAATCTGGGTGCGGGTCGATGCCGGTGTCCGGCACGGCGACCACCACGCCCTCGCCTTGGGTGATGCGGTGTGCCTCGGCCACATTGAGAAACCGCAAGTGCCACTGGTCATCTCGGATCCGATCAGCGTGCGCCGGGGTGGCTGGCAGGGCGATGGTTGCTGCCGCAGCCAGCACCGCTAAAACGGCGTGCGATCTCACTGGTTGAGGCCGATTGCCGGACCCGGATCGATCGGACCGTCCTCGTCCGGCGGTCGGACGACTGGGTCTACACCCCGAGCGGTCTCCCAGGGATTGTTGGGATCCCAGCGGCGCGAGTCGACCTCATCCTGCTCGCGTCGGCCGGGGCGGCCCAATTGACCAGCGACGCCAGGCGATCCGCCGAAGGGACCCATGCCATGCATGCCGCTGATGGAGGGTCCACGCCCAGCGCCGGGCCGTGATCCTGCGCCGCCTGTCGGAGCAGTCCCCGCGCCACCGCCCCCGATTACGCCACCGATCGGGTTCACCCTGCGTGGTGTGGGTGCTCCCGGAGCAGGCTGACCCAGTCCCATTCCCGGTGGCCCACCGATCAGGCCACCAGGTGGCATCGGCCTAGGAGAAGTCGGAGTGCCGCCGCCATGGGGCTTGCCAACCGGGCCGGCTGTACCGCTCCTGCCTGGTGCGTTTAACGAATGCCCTGGTGGACCGGACACCGACGGAAGGGGCGGTACAACACCCGGATTGATGCCCGGATGGGATGGTGGTGTTAGCGGCGTGACCGGGGGCACCGTTGGGTTTCCCTGAGGTGGCATCACGCCAGGGCCGGCACCACCGAGGACTGGGCCCACACCAGGAGCGATTGGCGTCGCCACCGGCCGTGCCGCCGTTGCCGGTCTGGTTGTCGAGCCGGCCGAACTAGGCGTCACCAGGGGCATTGGCACGATGGGTGGGAGAGTGGGTGGAGAAGTGCCTCCATAAACGTCAGGGTTCGCTGGGTCGAATCGGATGACCTTTGGTGCTGGAGGGGGTGGTTTGAGCATGGCTTGGGCTTGTTGGAGTTCGCCGCTCAGGCCGTACATCAGGGAGCGGGCCTGGCCGTTCAACCGCTCCAGTTCGGCGTCGGTGACCGGTGGTCGGGCGGGGGTGGACCGTCCGACCCGGTGCAGCGGGCGCTGGTCGAGCGTCGCCTCGTACGCCTGCTTGAGCCGCACCTTCTCGGCGTACCGGTCGTGGAGTTTCTTCAGCTCGGCGCGCGTGCTGCCGATGGCGCTGGTGGCGGCGGAGAGGGCGGTGTAGTTGGCGACCGCGGCGTCGTATGTCTGCTGCACGGTGTCGATGAGCTGGTCCAGTTCGGCGAGATACGTCCGCGAAGCGGCGCTCTTCTCCGGCGGCCACGCCTGGGCGAGCCCCCGCCGGTACTCCCGGAGCCGGCTCAGGTGGGTCAGCGCCAGTTCGCTGGTCTTGCGCCAGCCGGCGACCTGCCGCCAGTGGTTGTCCGTCTGGTGGTCCTGGATGGTGGCCCACATTGTTGCCACGTCCATGTTGTGCCAGTTGGTCAGGCTGGCCGTCGGGCCGCCGCCGGGGTCGATCACGGGCGCACCTCCGGCGTGGCGGGCGCACCGGCCGGATCTGGCACGGTGCGTGGGGGCGCAGGCTGGTCATCGTGTGCCGGCATCTGCGCCCCGCGCAGCGCCCGCTCGACGTCCTGGACCTGCGCCTTGGCGAACGCGTCGCTGCCTTCGTACCGCTGGCTGATCGTGCCGGCGGCGTTGGCGAGGCCACCGGTGTAGTTGGCGAGGTCGTAGACCCGATTCGTCGATTCCTGTTGAACCTGTTGGTGTGTGGTGAGAAAGTGAACAAGCTCGATGAAGGCGTCACACGGGTCGGGTAGCTTCACCGACATGTCGTCCGCGATGTACGCAAGGTGGGGCGCGTAGTTGCGGCGTACCTCGGCTTCCAGTCGGGTGGCGAACTCCCGCATCTGGCGGATGTCGGCCTCGATGTCGCCGTAGTCGCGCAGCCAATTCGGTCCGAGGTCTTCCTCAGGGATCATCGGCCCTCCCGCCCGTCACAGCCCGGTGCCCCTGAGTGAGGCTAATCGTTCGGTGCGACGGCGGGCAGCCCTACGCGCGGTGGATCTGGTCACTCTATGTCAATGCATCGATACGCTTCGTCAGCGCGGCAGGCCGGAGGTGCGCCATGCTCCGGGGCCGGCGACGGGGGTCGCGGTGGCCGGTCGGCTGCTGCGTGCCCAGGTGGACGGGGCAGTGGGGGTGGGTGCGGGGGCCGGGCGGGACCGGACGAGAAACGCGCCCACCAGGGCGGCCAACTCCTCGGCGGTGGGGACTCCCCGGACCACCCGGAACTGAGGCTCGTCGGCAGACATGTTGTCAAGGGTACGCGTTGTCGAGTTGACCTATCCCGCATAGTGGCGTGCCGGCGGTGTAAGGGTCCACCGCTCCGGGTACCGTCTCGGCAATGTCGAACGCGCTTCCCCAACTCGTCGCCAACCGATACCGGCTCATCTCGCCGCTCGGTCAGGGCGGCATGGGTCGGGTCTGGAAGGCGCGCGACGAGGTGCTGCACCGCGACGTGGCGATCAAGGAACTGGTCCCGCCGCCCAGCCTCACCGACGAGGAACGTCGGGAGATGCGCGAACGTTCGCTGCGGGAGGCGCGGGCCATCGCCCGGCTGAACCACATCAACGTCGTCCGCATCTTCGACGTGCTGCGTACCGACGGCGACCCGTGGATCGTCATGGAGTACGTCCCGTCGAAGTCGCTTCAGGACACCCTCGCTGAGGACGGTCCGGTGTCGGTGGCCCGCACCGTCGAGATCGGTCTCGGGGTGCTCGGTGCGCTCAAGGCGGCACACAAGGCCGGCGTGATGCACCGGGACGTGAAACCGGGCAACGTGCTGCTCGGCGACGACGGCCGGGTGGTGCTGACGGACTTCGGGTTGGCCACCATTCCCGGTGACCCGAACGTGACCCGGACGGGCATGGTGCTCGGCTCGCCCGCGTACATCGCGCCAGAGCGCGCCCGGGACGGCACGGCCGGCCCGGAGGCCGACCTGTGGTCGCTGGGCGCGACGCTCTACGCGGCCGTGGAGGGCAAGTCCCCGTACGCCCGGCCGTCGGCGATCGCCACCCTGGCGGCGCTGGCCACCGAGCCGATGCCGCCGCCGAAGAACGCCGGTCCACTGAAGCCGGTCCTCAACGGACTGCTCCGCAAGGACCCGGCCGAACGGATCGACGCCGAGGTGGCCGAGCGCATGCTGCGCCGCACGGGCGGCAAGCGCAGCCGGGGGATCTCGCTGCTCGACGGGGTACGCCGGCCCGGACCGAACGGTCCCCGTGAGCCACGTCCCCCGGTGGTGCCCGGCCCACGGTCCGCCGAGCAGAGCGGCGACCGCTCGGCTTCCTCCGCCGTCGCAGGTGTGGCCGGCGTCGGTGCCTCCGACAGCGATGCCACGGTGAAGGCCACCACGTCCGACGTCACCGGCTCCGGTGACGACGCGACGGCGAAGGTCGCCGCTCCGGAGAACGCCGCGTCCGCGTCGGACGTCGCGCCCACCGCCGTGGTGCCGGCCGACCAGGGTACGCGCGCAGAGCCGCCGACCCGGGTGACGCCACCCGTACAGAACCCGACCGCGGTGATGCCGGCCCCGGTGAGTCCACCGGCGTCGACGTCCGGACGGGCCGCCGTCCCGCCGCCGTCCACGACAAAGCCCGACAACCGCCGCCGCAACCTGCTGATCGGCGCGCTGGTGGCGGTGCTGCTGCTCGCGGTGGTGCTTGTCGTGCCGCTACTCAACGACGACTCCGACGACCCCGGACCGGGCCCGCAGACGGGCGGTACGACTGGTGCCACCGGTCAGCCGTCCACCGCGCCGACGAGCGCGTCGGCCCCGGCGTCGCCGACCACGCCGCCGCCCAGCCCGACGCCCAGTCCGAGCGCCTCCGGGGGCATCACGCTGCCGGCCGGCTGGAAGATGCACGAGGACCCGACCGGCTTCGCCATGCCCCTGCCGAACGGCTGGACCAGGAGCCAGGGTTCCACCTACGTGACGTTCCAGGAGCCGAACGGCGTCCGCGAGGTGGTCATCGACCGGACCGACCGGCCGGGCTCGGACGCGGCGAAGGCCTGGCGGGACATCGAGCCGGCCCGGGCGGGACGGGTGAACAACTACCAGTTTCTCAGCATTAAGAACTGCCCGGGGTTCTGGAAGACCTGCGCGGACTGGGAGTGGCTGGAGACCCGGGACGGCACCAGGATCCACGTTCGCAACCGGGGCTTCGTGACGGCCAGCAACCGGGGGTACGCCATCCGCTGGGAGGTCGCCGCCAGCGAGTGGGAGCAGAACCTCGACGAGTTCGACCTGATCGCGAAGGGTTTCAAGCCCGACCGGCAGGACTGATCAGGCTGCCCAGCCCTGGGAATCGTGCCGGTGCGACATTCGTTCGCATGACCTTCCGTCGATCGGGGTACCTCATCCGTGACGACGGAAGGAGGTAGACCGATGGGTTACCGACGGAAGGCCACCAAGTCCTCGGTGGCGCTGTGGATGCTCGTCGCCCTCGGCGACGCCGTCCTGCTCCTCGCGAGTGTCGGCATCTCGGCGCTGGTCGCCCTGGTCAGCGTCGTGGCCATCGCCGCCGCCGTGGTGGGCGGCCGGATGGTGCTGCGGCGTGGCGCGTCCGTACCGGACAGCGTGTCCGCCGCCGAGGGTGTCTCGGTCCCGGTCACCCGGCGCCGGGAGGCCTGACGCGGGGAGCTCTACGAGCCGGAAACACCATGCTGGCGGCAGCCGGACCAGTTGTCGACCCTCTCGGGTGGCAATCGATCCCGCTGCCGCCGCCTGTGTTCAGAGCGTCCGACGAATCCCCCACGCTGCTCCGGGTCACGACGGCCAGCGGCTGTTGCGGCGGATCAGGGCGGCGACGTCGATCCGGTCGTTGCCGAGCAGGACCGCGCGGGCGTCGAGGTAGCGGGGGCAGGGCCAGCGGCAGTGGCAGGTGGGGCAGCGCCGGATGCGTAGCAGCCGCCAGAGCGGTGGAGGTTGATGTCGGTCGGCGATCAGCATCGCGCGGTCCCGTTCCACGGTGACCCTCCGAATGGACGAGCGGGGGCGCGCGGCGGCTCGCCGACAACGGGGGAGACGCGAGCCGCCGCGCCTGGGGAAGCCAACTCCACCGGTTGCGGACCAGGGGGATCGGCTATGTGCAACCTTATGCATACAGATGCTTGCAGGCAAGCATGGCGCACCCTGATGCATCGTGATGCTTGTGGCTGTCCCTGGCCGCGTGATCAAATGGCCGCGCGGACCAGGGAGTTGGCGATGCCTACCTCAAAAACACAGAAGATCATCGATGATCTGACGGAAAAGATCCAGTCCGGCGAGCTGGGGCCGGGCGCCCGGCTGCCGAGCACGGCCGAACTCCGTGCCCAGTACGGAGTTTCGATCACGGTCGTCCGGGGGGCCGTCAACTGGCTGAAGGCCAAGGGCATGGTCGAGGGCATGTCCGGCGTGGGTGTGTTCGTGGCGGAGAAGCCGCAGGGTTGAGCCGCTGCCGGCGTACCGCCTAGGGACGTGGTGCGGCCGGGCGGGCCGCGAGGTGCGGCGCCACCCGGCCGGGCGCGGTACGGATCAGCGGGTGTTGTTCGCCAGCGCGATCAGGCGGTCGCGGGTGCCGTTCCAGTGGTTACGGTCGACGCCGCCGCTGATGCCGGAGACGCTGCCCGAGTCGGTGTACTGCCAGAAGCTCCAGACCGAGGCCCCGGCCGGCAGCGCGCCCGGGGTGCTCGACCAGCGGGCGAGCCACAGCGGGTGGTTGGCCCACGGGCCGGTCCAGCTGCCGGTGCACTGGTTCCACCAGCTCGTGGTGGTGTAGATGACCGCGTAGCGGCCGGTGCGCGAGCGGTAGGTGTTCAGGAAGTCCTGGATCCAGTTGCGCATGCCGGTGGTGCTCAGGCCGTAGCAGTAGCCACCGGCGTACGGGTTGGCCTCGATGTCCAGGGCGGCCGGCAGGGTGCGGCTGTCCGCCGACCACGCGCCGCCGTTGCTGGCGAGGTAGTTGGCCTGGACCGCGCCGGAGGAGATGTTCGGCCGGGCGAAGTGGTACGCCCCGCGGATCACCCCCGCGTAGTAGGAGTTGGTGTAGTTGGCGTTGAACTGCGGGTCCTTGTAGCTCGTACCCTCGGTGGCCTTGATGTAGGCGAACTCGATGCCGGAGTTGCGGACGCTGGTCCAGTTGATCGAGCCCTGCCAGTGCGAGACGTCGACGCCCGCGACGGTGGCGGCGGAGGCCGGGGCTGCGGTCGCGACCAGGCCGAAGGCGGCTGTGGCGAGTGCGGCCAGGCCGGTGGCGAGCAGCCGGCGCAGGGTGAGGCGGGTACGCGACATGAGGCTTCCCTCCTGAGGTGTCCTTTATTGACAGACATCATTGAAGGAATTCATCCGAGATCGCAATGCCTGTTAAAAGAATTGCCATAGGATGCTCGGTCTCCCGTAGCCGGCGGGGTGGCGGGGGTGCGCGGGGGCGGTAGGCTGCCGGCCCATGACGCCGATCGACGGCCTGGGCAGCCTGTGGGACCGGCTCCTCGGCGCACAACCCGACCCGCCACCGTTGCTCGTCCTCGCCACCGCCGCCGTCGCGCTGGTCGTGGTGTCGACCCGGCTGCCCTGGCGGGTCGCCCGCAACGTGATCACCATCGCCCACGAGGGCGGCCACGCGCTGGCCGCGCTGCTGACCGGCCGCCGGCTGCACGGCATCCGCCTGCACTCGGACACCTCCGGGCTGACTCTCTCGGCCGGACGGCCCACCGGCCCGGGCATGATCCTCACCCTGCTCGCCGGGTACGTCGCCCCGCCGCTGATCGGGCTCGCCGGGGCGTGGCTGCTCGGCGGCAACCGGATCACCCTGCTGCTCTGGGTGGCGGTGGCGCTGCTGCTGGCCATGCTGGTGATGGTGCGCAACGCGTTCGGCGTGGTGTCGCTGGTGGTCACCGGTGGGCTGGTGCTCGCCGTCTCCTGGTACGCGTCGCCGCAGGTGCAGGCGGCGTTCGCGTACACCGGGGTCTGGTTCCTGCTGCTCGGCGGGGTGCGCCCGGTGGTGGAGCTGCAACGGGTGCGCGGCCGGGGCCGGATGCCCGCGTCCGACGCCGACCAGCTCGCCGGGCTGACCGGGTTCCCGGCGTTCTTCTGGGTGACGTTCTTCGCCCTGGTCAACCTGGTCACCCTGGTGGCCGGAGCGGCGCTGCTCGCCGCCCCGGCCCTCACCGAAGCCGGTCTACGCCCCTGAGACCAGCAGCCACCGTCCCCACTCGCCGACGACCGCCCGGTTGATCAAGAGGTTCGGGTCAGGAAGCGTCGGTCCCGGTGACGCCAACTTCTTGATCACCCACGCTGGCCGGGCGCGGCGAGACCGGTTGGATCCGGTGGCAACCGGGCGGGTGCTCCGGTGCGTGTCACCTGGGAGTGGCCACGGGAGGTAGCAGGTGCCCGATGTCGACGGGTTCGACGAGTTCTACCGGGGCAGCCGACAACGGCTGCTCGGGTTCGTCTACGCGCTCACCGGCGACCTCGCCGAGGCCCAGGACGCGGTCCAGGAGGCGTACGTGCGCGCGTGGCAGCGCTGGTCGACCGTCGGCGGGTACGACGATCCGGAGGCCTGGGTACGGGTGGTCGCCAGCCGGATCGCGGTGAGCCGCTGGCGCAGCCTGCGCAGCCGAGCCCGGGCGTACCTGCGGCACGGGGCCACCGAGACCGTTCCCGCCCCGAGCACCGACACCGTCGAGGTGGTGGCCGCGCTGCGCCGGCTCCCCGAGGAGCAGCGCACCGCACTCGCCCTGTACTACCTGCTCGGCATGCCGGTCGCCGACGTCGCCCGGGAGACCAACGCCCCGGTCGGCACGGTCAAGGCCCGACTCTCCCGGGGGCGTACCGCGCTCGCCGGACTGCTCGCCGTCACGGAGTTGGAGGAGGCCGCCGATGCGTGAGCACGAGCCCACCCTGGCCGGCCGGCTCGCGGTCGACCTGGCCACCGTACGCTGGCCGGAGCCGGCGGAGATCCGGGCCCGGGCCCGTCGGCGGGCCCGGCGGCAGATGGCCGGGGTGGCGGCTGCCCTGGTGCTGGTGGCGGGAGGCGTCGCCGTTGTGCTCCGTCCGACGGACGGGGCCGCACCACCTCCGGTTGCCGTACCGGTGGTGGATCCGGGGCCGAGCGGCGAGATCCCGCCGGAGGCGCTGCTGCAACCGGCCGACCTACGGGAACGGTCCGAGCCACCGCTGACCGCGTCGGATCTCGGCGAGTCGATTCGCCTCGACGACCACCTCGGAGCCTGTCGGACGGACCAGGGCCAGTCGACCCGGTGGGAGACCTCGCTCTGGTCCCGCTCGCAGGCGATCCTTCGGGACCGCCCGGACGGTTACGACCATCCTCCCAGCGACCTGTTGGTCGGCCAGGACATCTACCGGGTCACGCCCGAGGTGGCCGGACGCTTCTTCCGGGGTCTGGAACAGCTCGTCGCCCCGTGCGCCGCGTGGCGCTCGGTCGGCCCGATCGAATGGCAGGGCCGGATAATCACTGCGGAGGCGGTGCACAACTGGGCGCTGGTGGACCGCGACTTCGTCGGCGACGAGGCGGCCCTGCTGCGCCACTCGGTGTCCCAACCCCGTGACCGGGCCACCGGGGAGCTGCTCAGCGAGGTGTCCCGGTCGACGACCAGCCTGGCCATCGTCCGGGTAGGGGATCTGGTGACCGTGATCGTGCCGGGACGCTCCACGCCGGACGACGAGTTGCGGCGGCTCGCCCGGGTCGCCGCCACCCGGATGTGCCCGGCCGCGAACCCGTCCTGCTGACCGTCGGGTCGGGTGGCTGAGGTGGTTGCAGGGGACCCCTGCTCCTCGAAAAGCGGTGACAAGGGACCCCTGCAACCACCCCACCCCCGGCGAGCGAAGCCGCCGCTACAGCGGGATGTTGCCGTGCTTCTTCGGCGGGAGCGTCTCCCGCTTGGTGCGCAGCATCCGCAGGCCACGGACGATCTGGGTGCGCGTCTCGCGCGGCGGGATCACCGCGTCGACGTAGCCCCGCTCGGCGGCGATGTACGGGTTGGCCAGGGTCTCCTCGTACTCGGCGATCTTCTCGGCCCGAAGGGCGGCCGGGTCCTCGGCGGCGGCCAGCTCGGAGCGGTAGAGGATGTTCACCGCGCCCTGCGCCCCCATCACCGCGATCTGCGCGGTCGGCCAGGCGAAGTTCAGGTCCGCGCCGAGGTGCTTGGAGCCCATCACGTCGTACGCCCCGCCGTACGCCTTGCGGGTGATCACGGTGAGCTTCGGGACGGTGGCCTCGGCGTACGCGTAGAGCAGCTTCGCGCCCCGGCGGATGATGCCGTCCCACTCCTGACCGGTGCCGGGCAGGAAGCCGGGTACGTCCACGAAGGTCAGCACCGGGATGTTGAACGCGTCGCAGGTGCGCACGAACCGGGCCGCCTTCTCGGAGGCGGCGATGTCCAGGCAGCCGGCGAAGTGCATCGGCTGGTTGGCGACCACGCCGACCGGACGCCCCTCGACCCGGCCGAAGCCGACCACGATGTTCTGCGCGTAGAGGGACTGGACCTCCAGGAACTCCCCGTCGTCGAGGACGTGCTCGACCACCCGGCGGATGTCGTACGGCTGGTTCGCCGAGTCGGGGATCAGCGTGTCGAGTTCCCGGTCGGCGTCGGTGACGGTCAGGTCGGCGTCGACGGGGAAGGTCGGCGGCTCGTCCAGGTTGTTCGCCGGAAGGTACGACAGCAGCGCCTTGACGTAGTCGAGCGCGTCGTCCTCGTTGGTGGCCAGGTAGTGGGCGTTGCCGCTGCGGGTGTTGTGGGTGCGTGCCCCGCCCAGCTCCTCCATCGCCACGTCCTCGCCGGTCACCGTCTTGATCACGTCGGGGCCGGTGATGAACATGTGCGAGGTCTGGTCGACCATCACGATGAAGTCGGTGAGCGCCGGCGAGTAGACCGCACCGCCCGCGCACGGCCCCATCACCAGCGAGATCTGCGGGATCACCCCGGAGGCGCGGGCGTTGCGGAAGAAGATGTCGGCGTACAGGCCGAGGCTGACCACGCCCTCCTGGATCCGCGCGCCGCCGGAGTCGTTGATGCCGATGATCGGGCAGCCGATCTTCATGGCCAGCTCCATCACCTTGACGATCTTCTGACCGAAGACCTCGCCGAGGGAGCCGCCGAAGACCGTGAAGTCCTGCGCGAAGACGCAGACCTGCCGGCCGTCGACGGTGCCGTACCCGGTGATCACCCCGTCCCCGTACGGACGGGTGCGGTCGAGGCCGAAGTTGGTCGAGCGGTGCCGGGCCAACTCGTCCAGCTCGACGAAGGAACCCTCGTCGAGCAGCAGCTCGATCCGCTCCCGGGCGGTCTTCTTGCCCCGCGCGTGCTGCTTCTCCACGGCGCGCGCCGAGCCCGCGTGCACCGCCTCGTCGACCCGTCGCTCCAGGTCCGCCAGCTTGCCGGCGGTGGTGTGGATGTTGGTCCCGGTCTCGGTAGTCACCCACGGAATATAACGATGGTTCAGGTGCCGCGTCGGTGTGCACTTCGCCTCATGCACGGTCGTCCGTGTCCGCTCACCGGCACTTCGAGGCCGGGGCCGTAGGCTGGCGGGATGCCGGGCTCCCCGTACACCGACCTGGACCGACCGCCGCTGAGCGCGGCCCGGCTGCGGCGTGCGCTGGTCGCGCCGTACGGGCCCTGGCGGCGGTTGGAGCTGCGCGCGGAGACCGGTTCCACCAACGCCGACGTCGCCGAGGCCGCGCGGGCCGGCGAGCCGGAGGGCCTGGTCGTGGTCGCCGAGCGGCAGACCACGGGACGCGGCCGGCGTGGCCGGGTCTGGCAGTCGCCACCCCGGGCGGGCATCGCGACCAGCGTCCTGCTCCGGCCCGGCGAGGCCGTCCCGGAGCGTGGCTGGTCATCCGTCTCCGCCACCGGGTACGGCTGGCTGCCCCTGCTCGCCGGGGTCGCCCTGGTCGAGGCGGTGTCCCAACTGGCCGAGCTGGACGCCCGGCTGAAGTGGCCCAACGACCTGCTGCTCGACGACGCCAAGTGCGCGGGGGTGCTGGCCGAGGCGGTGCCCGGTGGCACGCTCGCCCAGCCGTCCGCGGTCGTGCTCGGCGTCGGTCTCAACGTGACGCTCCGCGCCGACGAGCTGCCGGAGAACCCGACCGGCCTGCCTGCCACCTCGCTGCAACTCGCCGGGGCCGCCGCCACCGACCGGGACCCGCTGCTGCGTGCGCTGCTCCGGGCCATCGCCGACTGGTACGACCGCTGGCGGTCCGCCGGGGGCGACGCGGTCGCCAGTGGACTGCGCGACGCGTACCTGGCCGCCTGCGGCACGGTCGGTCGTCCGGTCCGGGTGCTCCTGCCCGGCGGCGAGGAGCTGACCGGTACGGCCACCGGTGTCGACGCCGACGGGCAGCTCCTGGTCGACACCGTGCGGGGCGAGCGGAGCCTCGCCGCCGGGGACGTCCTGCACCTGCGCTGAACCGCCCCGCCGGGATGTTTCCCGCCGGACGGCACGGACATCCGGCTCGTGCCGTCCGTAAGGTTGCGGCGCGTACGGGCGGCGGCAGGCTACCGTCAGCGCGTCGGTGTACCTGCGAGGAGGTTCGTGTGGCGTTCCCCGATGACGTCCTCACCGAGGACGAGGAGATCGTGCTCCACCTGCATCCGCACGGGAAGGCCCTGGTCCGGCCCGTACTGGTGCTGGTGCTGAGCGTGGCGGCGGTGGTGGCCGCCTGGATCCTCCTGCCGGACGGTGAGGCCGGCCGGATCGGTCTGTACCTGGTCGCGGGGCTCGCCCTGGTGCTGGCCGTGGTGTTCGCGCTCGTGCCGTACCTGACCTGGCGCAGCACGCACTACCTCTTCACCACCGAACGGGTGCTGCTCCAGCAGGGCATCCTCTCCCGGGACCGGCGGGACATCCCGCTGGGCCGGATCAACGACCACTCGATGAACCAGCGGTTCGTCGAGCGGTTCTTCGGCTGCGGCACGCTGACCATCGAGTCGGTCGGGGAACGCGGTCAGTCGGTGCTGGTCGACGTGCCCCGCGTCGAGCAGGTGCAGACCCGGCTGTACGAACTGGCCGAGGCGCACCACGACCGGCACTCGTTGGGCGACGGCGAGATGCGCGACATTCTGGCCGACATGCGGGACGGCCGGCCGCTGCGCGATCCCACCGCCTGACCGCGAACCGGTGGCCGGCTGTCGTGCCCGGCTCGCGCTAGCGTTCGACGCCGGTCACGGCGGTCGGCTCCGCCGTCTCGGCGTCCTCCGGCCGCATCGTGGTGCCCAGCGCGGTGAGGAGGAGGAACATACCCGCCCCGACGACGATCGCGATGTCGGCCACGTTCCCGATGAACCAGTCGAAGTACGCGATGAAGTCGACCACGTGGCCCTGCCCGAACGACGGCTCGCGCAGGAGCCGGTCGCCGAGGTGGGTCGTCGCCCCGCCGAGGATCAGCCCGAGGGCCAGGGCCCAGGGGCGGGACCGCACCCGCCACGAGTACCAGAGGCCCGCGACCACGCCGATGGTCGTGGCGATCGTGAAGATCCACGTCGAGCCCGCGCCGATCGACAGGGCCGCGCCGGGGTTGTAGATGAGCTGGATGCCCAGCGCGTCACCGAGCACCGGGATCCGCTCGCCCCGGGTGAGGCTGCTTTCGGCCCACAACTTCGTGAGCTGGTCGGTGACGACCACGACGAGTGCCGTGCCGCCCGCCACCCAGGGGGCACGGTGCGTCCACCGCTGCGCGCGGGGCGCGGCGGCCGGTGCGTCGGCGGCGACCGGTGGCGACTCGTCGGTCGCGGATTGCTCGCTCATCCCGGCAAGTCTCTCACGCGATCGTGACTCCGCCGACCGCGTCACTCGCCCTGACCGGGGGCGCACGCCGTTCCGGTGTCAGAGCCGTCAGACGACCTCGGGTGGCGTGGGCCGTCAGGTGGCCTCGGGCGGAGGGTGCCGGTGGGACGGGTCGGGAAGGTCGTGGGGGTCGCGGGCGGCCGGGATGACGGCGGTGGGAGCGTCCAGACCGTACCGGCCCGTCGGCCCGACCGGTGCCGGTGCCGGTGGCGCGGGCGCCGGCGGGGCGGAGACCACCGGGCCGGGCAGGACGGCGGTGGGGGCGTCCAGCGAGGTGGCCGACGCCACCACGCGGTCGGGCACGCCGACCGGGGCTGGTGGGCGGGCCGGCGGTGCGGAGACGGGAGCGCCGACCGGCACAGCCGGCGCATTGGGCAGCGGTGGTGCGGAGACGGGCACGCCGGTGGGCATGGCCGGCGCACCGGGCAGCGGCGGTGCGGAGACGGGTGTGCCGGGAGCCGGACCGGTTTCGGTCATCGGATCGGGACCGGTGGCGACCGCGACCGGATCCGACCGACCGGGCGGTGGCTCGTCCCCGTCGACGGCACCGTCGGGTTCGGTGGCGTCGACGGGCTCGGGCTGGACGCGGAGGGTGAACCAGCCACGGAAGCGGGTGCGGAGCACCTCGCACTCCGGGCGTCCCTCCGCGTCGAGACGGAGCATCGTGCCGTTCAGGGTGACGGTGCCGAGCCCCGGACGGGCGGTGGAGGGCTTGCTCCCCATGACGTCGAGGCGTACCGCCAGACGGTCGCCGGCCCGCACCGGGGCCAGCCAGCGCAGCTCCTCCAGACCGGGGGAGGCGTCGGCCGCCGCGCGGGAGAGCACATGGTCGACGTACGCCCGCATGAAGAGGCTGACCGTGTAGAAGCCGCTGGCGATCAGGCCGCCGTGGTGGCTCTGCCGGGCCAACTCCGCGTCGACGTGGTACCACTGCGGGTCGAACCGTCGGGCGAAGGCGACCATCTCGTCCCCGTCGACGGTGAGCACGCCCAGGTCGAACCAGCGGCCCGGGGTGAGGTCCTCGAAGAACAGCTCGGCTGAGGCTCCGGTCCCCGAGCGGACCGGTTCGGCGCTCACCGGCGCGGAGCACGCCGGGACCCGGCGTGCAGTTCGGCGGCGAGTTCGGCTTCCAGTTCGCTGTCGATCGCGACGAGCCCCGGGTCGAGCGGCTTGAGCCGGTCCAGCGGTGAGGGGCCGGGTCGGGCGTCCGCCCCGGTGGTCGTCCGGGGGGAGATCGCGTCGCCGCCGCCGGCCGGACGTGGCTTGACCGCCCGGCCGGGGCCCGCGGTCGGGCTCGGCGTGACCCGGGAGCGGGGCCTGAGCGTCGGTCGTGGCCGGACCTCGGGTGGTGATGTCGGTTCCGGCTGGGCCTGCTCGAGTTCGGTGACCGACTCGGCGAGTTCGGCCACCGGGTCCATCTCGGCGACCGTCTCGTGCTCGTCCCGCTTCGCGGCGGGTTCGGCGACCGGGACGGGCTGGAAGACGAAGGTGCGGTACGACCAGAAACGGAACAGCGTGGCGAGCACGACACCGCCGGTCTTCGCCACGTTGAGCGCGAGCAGGCTGGTCATGCCGAGGCCGTACTTCGCCGCAGCGAGGACGCCCAGTTCGATGAGCAACCCGGTCGCGTTGAAAAGGAAGAAAAGGGCGTATTCCCGACGCATCGCCGATCTCGGCCGGTCCCGGTACGTCCAGTGCCGATTCATCAGATACGACGTGATGGTGGCGACGATCGTCGCCGCGACCGCAGCCTTCAACTGACCGTCGCTGAACACGGTGAGTGCCAGTGCGTTGAACACCGCGTAATTGATGACGGTGTTGATGCCACCGACGATGCCGAATTTGAGCGCCTCGTGGACGAACTTCTGCCAGCGCTCGGGCAGGAGGCGGACAAGACGCATGCGGAACACCTTAAGGTCGGTCGTGGCTTCCGGCCTGTCGGCCGGACGGGATGGGCCCCAGGTCACGCCTGGGAGTCTGGATCGGGTCCTCGCGGAACCCGTGGGGTTCCCGCTTCGACGAAGACGAACCGTCGGTACGACCAGAACCGGAACAGCGTGCCGAGGCCCGTGCCGACGATGAAGCTGGCGATGTTGTCGGCCAGCGTGGTCTGGAAGACCTCCGGCCAGATGCTGCCCAGCCCGTAACGGCTGATGGCGAGGCAGGCCACCGCGATGCCCAGCCCCACCCCGTTGAAGAAGAAGAACAGAGCGTACTCGCGGACCGGGTTGGAACGCTGCCGGTGCCGCCAGGTCCAGAACCGGTTGCCGAGGAAGGCGACCGTGGCCGCGATGACAGTGGAGATCGTCTTCGCCGTGACCGGCTCGATGCCGCGTCCGGCGGTGAAGTAGTTGAACAGGGCGAAGTCGATGAGGAATGCGATCCCGCCCACCGTGGCGAACTTGCTCAGCTCGCGCAGGAGGTGACCGAACCGGTCCAACAGCGACCGGACCAGGCCCGGGCGCGTATGCGGGGTACCCGGTTGGTCCCCGGTCACGGTCGCAGCCACGGGGGAAGCGTACCGGCTGACCGCTTCCCGGACGGGTAGCAACGTCGACAGCGGGTAAACACCTCTCGACGATGACGGAGGGTGATGTCGGCGGTGCCGTGAGGGACGGTGACCGGTGGAGGTGGTGTGGTGCCGTGTGCGTGCGCTCCCGCCCGGCCGGGCCCCACTTCCCGCGGCGTATTGAAGGTCAACTGGGGAATGTGCGTGAAACTGAGCGGGAAAGCGGGTATCAGCTCGTGAAGCCGCAGGTTAGCCGTACTTTGTGCAGTTCTTCACAACCAGTCCCACTGACGCCCGGGGCCGCCCGGTTTACGCTGAGCGGAATCCCAGGTTTCCACGAAGGCGACGCGGTTCCCGCCCGCCACGACTCGTGCATCCCATAGATCGGTCAGCGTCGACCACAAGGAGATGTGTCATGGTTGCTCCGGCTGCTGTTCGGGGTATCGATCAGGCCCCGACGTCCCACGCCAAGCTGCTCACCTGGGTCCGAGAAGTCGCGGAACTGACCACTCCCGACCGGGTGGTCTGGGTGGACGGTTCCGACGAGGAGTGGCGTCGTCTCACCGACGAACTGGTCGAGGCGGGCACGTTGATCCGCCTGAACCCGGAGAAGAAACCGAACTCCTTCTACGCGCGTACCGATCCCGGTGACGTCGCCCGGGTCGAGGAGCGCACCTTCATCTGCTCCGTCGACGAGGCGGACGCCGGCCCCACCAACAACTGGATGGCGCCGGCCGAGATGAAGCGGGTGATGACCGACCTCTACCGCGGGTGCATGCGCGGCCGGACGATGTACGTCATCCCGTTCTGCATGGGTCCGGTCGAGGCCGAGCGCCCGATGTTCGGCGTGGAGATCACGGACAGTCCCTACGTGGTCGCCTCGATGCGCATCATGACCCGGATGGGCACGAAGATCCTGGAGGCGATGGGGGACGACGCCGACTTCGTGCACGCCCTGCACTCGATCGGCGCGCCGCTGGAGTCCGGCCAGCAGGACGTGCCGTGGCCGTGCAACGAGACCAAGTACATCTCGCACTTCCCCGAGACCCGGGAGATCTGGTCCTTCGGCTCCGGCTACGGCGGCAACTCGCTGCTCGGCAAGAAGTGCTACTCGCTGCGGATCGCCAGCGTGATGGGGCGGGACGAGGGCTGGCTCGCCGAGCACATGCTGATTCTCAAGATCACCTCTCCGGAGGGGCGGGTCTACCACATCGCGGGCGCGTTCCCGTCCGCCTGCGGCAAGACCAACCTGGCCATGCTGGAGCCGACCATTCCGGGCTGGAAGGTCGAGACCATCGGTGACGACATCGCCTGGATGCGGTTCGGCCCGGACGGCCGGCTCTACGCGGTCAACCCCGAGTACGGCCTGTTCGGCGTCGCGCCCGGCACCGACTGGAAGACCAACGCCAACGCGATGCGCACCCTGGACCGGGGCAACTCCGTCTTCACCAACGTCGCGCTCACCGACGACGGGGACATCTGGTGGGAGGGGATGGGCGAGCCGCCGGCCCACCTCACCGACTGGAAGGGCAACGACTGGACGCCGCAGAGCGACACCCCGTCCTCCCACCCGAACAGCCGGTTCTGCACCCCGATCACGCAGTGCCCGATCCTCGCCGAGGACTACTACGACCCGAACGGCGTGCCGATCGACGCGATCCTCTTCGGCGGCCGGCGCAAGGACACCGTCCCGCTGGTCACCGAGGCCCGCGACTGGGTGCACGGCGTCTACCTGGGAGCGACGCTCTCCTCGGAGACCACCGCCGCCGCGTCGGGCGCGGTCGGGGTGGTCCGTCGCGACCCGATGGCGATGCTGCCCTTCATCGGGTACCACGCCGGGGACTACTTCCGGCACTGGATCGAGATGGGCAAGGGCGCCGACGGCGACGCCTCGAAGCTGCCGCAGGTCTACTACGTCAACTGGTTCCGCAAGGACGCCGACGGCAACTTCCTCTGGCCCGGCTTCGGCGAGAACTCGCGGGTGCTCAAGTGGATCGTCGAGCGGATCCAGGGACGGGCGGACGCGGTCGAGACCCCGATCGGCATGGTCCCGGCCCAGGACGCGCTGGACATCGAGGGGCTCGACATGACCCCGGAGGACGTCCGGATCGCGCTGAAGGTCGACCCGGAGGAGTGGCGGGCCGAGCTGCCGCTGATCAACGAGTGGTTCGAGAAGTTCGGGGACAAGCTGCCCGGCGTGCTCTGGTCCGAGTTGGACGCCCTGCGCGCCCGCCTGGACGCCGCCCCCGGACGGTAGCCGTGCGCCCGAGGTAGCCGTGCGAGCCAGGCGGTAGCCGTGCCCGGGGTGGTAGCAGGGGTCCCCTGCTACCACCTCGGGCCGAGCAGGGGTCCCCTGCAACCACCCCGGCGGAGCGTGCGCCGGCCGGGGTAGGTGTGCGGGTGGACCGCCGGGGGCATCATCAGCAGTCATGAGGACGGCCGCCGCGACCGAGATCCGGCGGCCGTCCGCCGTCCGCGCGCTCACCGCCCTGCTCGTCGTGACCGCGGCGGCCACCGTCGCGGTCGACCTGCTCAACTGGTGGTACGCCCCGGAGCGGGGCTTCGGCCTGGCCGTCCGGACCGGCTGGGCGTTGCTACGGGCGTTCGGGTTCGTGCTGCTGATCGGGCACGTCCGCCGGGGCCGGACGCTGGCCCGGCCGCTCGGCCTGATCCTCGTCGTCACCACCGTCTTCGCGGTCGGACGGCTGATCGTGCCCCGGCAGGGGGTGCCCCCGCTGCCCGGGATCCTCGGGTTCGCCCTGCTCCTGCTGCTCTGCCTGGCCGTCCTCTGGCTGCTGTACCGCTCCCCGGCGGTTGCCGGGCACCTGACCCGGCACCGGGGGCGCCTGGTCATCGACCGGCAGGGCATCTCCTGGCGGGAGACCCCGCCGCGTCGGCCGGCGGTCGCCGGTTGGCTGCTCACCACCCGGGTCGCCGCGTTCACGTACACCCCGCTGATGCTCGTCCCCTGTCTGGTCGCCGCCGGCACGATCCTGGACGGCCGGCTCGCCGCCGGGCCGGCCGTGCTGTCCTGGTTCGGCTTCGCCCTCGTCACCAGCTACGCGGTGCTGTTCTGCACCTTCTTCCTGCTGCGGGGCAGGCGCTGGGCACGCGGGCTGCTGGTGGCGATCACGTTCGGCGTGCTCGCCGTCGACCTGCCGCTGTGCTGGTGGCTGCTCGGTGTCGACGGTCTGGTCCGGGACGGCGCGCCGCTGGTGACCGCCGGTGCCCTGGCCATCTACGGTCTGTGGCGGAGTGGTCGGGCCGGGACCGGAGACGGCGTCGCGTGAGCGAGGCGTGCGACGTCGTCGTGGTGGGGGTCGGTCGGGCCGGGACGGGAGGTGGCGCGGCGTGAGCGAGGCGTACGACGTCGTCGTGGGGGCGGGGCCGGTATGAGCGAGGCGTACGACGTCGTCGTGGTGGGGGCGGGCCCGGCGGGGGCGGCCGGTGCGCTGGCGGCTTGCCGGGCCGGGGCCCGGGTGCTGCTGCTGGACCGGG
Organism: Micromonospora sp. NPDC050187; assembly: GCF_044459745.1. NCBI lineage: Bacteria > Bacillati > Actinomycetota > Actinomycetes > Micromonosporales > Micromonosporaceae > Micromonospora > Micromonospora sp. NPDC050187. Next base: position 282,172 of record NZ_JBITJH010000006.1, on the reverse strand, counting down.
CCGACTTCCCCCGGGACAAGGCGTGCGGGGACGGCATCACCGCGCACGCGCTGGACGTCCTCGCCCGGCTCGGGGTCGCCGACGCGGTGGCCGGGTATCCTCCGCTGCCCGCGTTGCGACTGGTCGCCCCGGGTGGCGACGCGGTGGCCCGGGCGCTGCCCCGGCCGGCGTACACGGTGCCCCGGACGGTGTTCGACGCCCGGCTGGTCGCGGCGGCCGTGGCGGCCGGCGTGGAACTGCGGCGGCACACCGTGCGCCGGGTCGTCGAGCGGGACGACCGGGTGCTGCTGGACGACGCGTTCACCGCCCGGGCGCTGGTCGGCGCGGACGGGGCCGGCTCGGTGGTGCGCCGGGTGCTCGGTCACCCGATCAACCCGGAACGCCATCTCGCGCTCGCCATCCGGGGGTACGCCACGGCCCGCCCCGGCCCACCGGAGCAGCTCATCGTCACCTCGGCCGCGCGCTGGCCGGCGTACGCCTGGTCGTTCCCGATCGGTGATGGCCGGGCGAACGTCGGGTACGGGGAGGTGCTGCGCGGCGAGCCGCTGAGCCGGACGCACCTGCTCGACCGCCTCGCCGCGCTGCTGCCCGGCACCGATCCGGCCACGGTGACCGACCTGCGCGCCCACCACCTGCCGCTGTCGACCTACCGGCCGCCACCCGGGCGGGGCCGGGTCACGCTGGCCGGCGACGCGCTGTCGCTGATCAACCCGTTCACCGGGGAGGGGATCTTCTACGCGCTGCTCTCCGGCGCGTTGGCCGGTGCGGCGGCGGCCCGGAGCCCGGACCGGGCCGCCGACCGGTACGCCGCCACCCTGCGCCGCCGTCTCGGCACCCACCTGCGGCACAGTTCGGCGGCGGCCTGGCTGGCCCGGCGCCGGCGGGTGGTGGACGGGGCCGTGTGCGCGGCCCGCCGCGACGACCGGGTCTTCCGTACCGTGGTGGAACTGGGGCTCGGCGAGGGTCGGCTGGACGCGCGGACGCTGGCGATGATCGGCTGGGGACTGTCCGGGCGGGTTTGAGGTGGGACGTGCCCCTTCCCGGCCCGGGTCGCTACGCTGCATGGTGATGACTCTGCGGAACCTGCTCTATTCGGTGTACGAGCGTCGACTGACGGCGAGCCTCGCGGGCAAGCCGGTGCCCCGGCACGTCGGCGTGATGTGCGACGGTAACCGCAGGTGGGCCAAGGAGATGGGCTTCGTCGATCCCAACGACGGCCACCGGGTCGGCGCGGCCAAGATAAAGGACGTGCTCGGCTGGTGCGACCAGGCCGGAATCGGGCACGTCACCCTCTACCTGCTCGCCACCGACAACCTGCGGCGCCCGGCCCGGGAGCTCGACCCGCTGTTGCAGATCATCGAGGACCTGGTGGTCGAGTTGGCCGAGGAGGGCAACCCGTGGCGGTTGCGTATGGTCGGCGCGCTCGACCTGCTCCCCGCGCAGACCGCCGCCGCGCTGAAGGCCGCCGAGGAGCGCACCCGGGAGCGCAGCGGGGGTGCCCAGGTCAACATCGCGGTCGGGTACGGCGGCCGGCGCGAGATCACCGACGCGGTCCGCTCGCTGCTGCTGGAGCACGCCGCCGCCGGTGGCACCCTGGAGGAACTCGCCGAGGTGCTGGACGTCGAGCACATCGCCGAGCACCTCTACACCCGGGGTCAGCCCGATCCGGATCTGGTCATCCGCACCAGCGGTGAGCAGCGCCTGTCCGGCTTCATGCTCTGGCAGTCGGCCCACTCGGAGTTCTACTTCTGCGAGTTGAACTGGCCCGACTTCCGGCGCGTGGACTTCCTCCGGGCGCTGCGCTCGTACGCCAGCCGGCAACGCCGCTACGGCATCTGATCATCCGAGGCCGGTCCTTGTCGTAGGACAACTGTCAACAATCCGCACCGGGGTACTGTCGGCGTTCCGACCGTGCCCGGCTGGCCGGGACACCTGTCCCTTCCGGCTGGGACGGTCCTCCGGCGAACCTCCCCGTGCCGTCCGACTGTGGGCGGCACCGGGAGGAGAGGTAATGATCCAGAGAGGATCGACAACGAGACGGCGACGCGGGTTCGCCGGTCGATGGGGCCGACTCTGCGCCGTGGCGGCGGTCGCGCTGGTCGCCGCTGTGGGCAACGTCGTGGTGTCACCGTCGGCGTACGCGTCGGGCGGGGTCGTCGTCGACGAGGACACCCAGCGCCGGGGACTGTTCGCGGCCTACATGCGGTCCCGGGCCACCGGGGCCGAGGGACTGCGGCAGATGTTCCTCAGCGCGACGATGGTCGGCTACCGGCAGCAGCACCCGGGCGCCACGTCGCAACAGTTGGTGCAACACACGGCGTCGATGAACCAGTGGTACACCAGCCAGCTCGGCGCCGACGACCTGGCCCGGCCGACGTACCAGCTCATGGTGAAGCTGCTGGAGCTGTCCGCGCTGCACCCGTCCGGCGCGGTGGCCGCACCGATCTTCAAGGAACTGGCCGAGTCGACCCTCGGCAAGGAGATCAAGGCGCTCGGCGAGACGCTGGACGACATCCACGCCGCGCAGCGGCACAACTCGGTGATCAACCAGGTCTTCGAGCACCAGAACAAGATCTGGGGTGAGGTGGCCGGCCGGGGCGCGATCGACCCGACCTTCACCACGGCGTGGAACGGCTACTTCGGCGCGAAGTACAACATCGTGGCGAACGCGACCTCGGACCAGTTGATGGCCGACCCGCTGATCGCGACGTACGTCAACGTCGAGGCCCTGCTGGAGCACAGCAACAACCTCCAGAACTACCTGGCGGAGGGCAACCGGCAGATCACCGCGTTGCTCAACGAGATCAACGTACGGACCCACGCCGCCAACGCGGACGTGGAGGCGATGAACGCGGCCCTGCCGGTGGACGGGCGGCAGGCGACCCCGGCCGAACTGGAGCAGGCGAAGGCGAAGGCCGAGGAACGCAAGAAGTGGCTCGAGGGCGCCGCCGGTGCGATCGACCTGTTCGGGAAGCTGGTCGGGTTCGCCGACCCGAAGGTGGGCGCGATCGTGATGGGCACCGGCCGGGCCGCCGTCCAGATCGCCACTGCGGTCAGTGACTGGCTCCCGACGCTCGCCGCCAACGGCCTGAAGGCCGCGCTCTTCTCGGCCAGCGGCATCGGCATGGCCGGCGCGGTGCTCGGTGCCATCCAGTCGCTGGTTCCCCTCTTCGGCGGCACCGGTCCGACCATCGACCAGCAGATCCTCGACGAGCTCAAGGAACTCCGTCAGGAGCTGAGAGACTTCCGCGACGAGATGAAGGAGCGGTTCGACCGGATCGAGCTGGCCCTGGTGCAGATCTACGACCAGATGGACGCCCAGTTCAACCGGCTGCTCACCGAGGTCTGGCTGGTCCAGGACGAGCTGAAGAAGGTCGTCTCGCAGCTCGCGCTCGTCACCCAGCAGGTCGACTTCTGGGGCAGCTCGATCCTGCGGTCCCTGCAGGAGACCCAGGTGTCCCAGCTCAAGGGCCTGATCAACCAGCGGGTCAGCCACGCCGCGCGGTATCCGCAGACCCCGTTGACCTGGGACGAGTACAAGGCGACCGTGGAGGCGCTGAACACGGCGGCCAGCGTGCAGAGCAAGGCGGCACCGTTCACCGCCGGCCTGGGCGACCCGAACCCGGAGAACAATCTCGGTGCCTTCGGCTACCACGGCTCGATCCGCTACCTGACCGACTACGCCGAGAACAACCTGCAGCTGCCGTACCTCGAAAGCGGTGGTGTGCGGGTGCAGGCACCGCCGGTGCCGGCGGTGGAGCACTGGATGCTCGCCGCCGAGGGCTACAAGCACATGGTGGCGCAGAACCCGAACTATGCCGCGCAGGTCAACCTGACCACCGACGAGATCCTCTCGTCCGGCCGGGCCATCCAGGCGGCCGTCCAGCGGTTCAGCGCTCCCCAGCGGACCGGGGACGTCCAGCTCAACCCGATGTTCGACAAGCTGATCAACGACTACCGGACCACTGGTGAGACGCTGTTCGGCAAGCTGCACGAGAAGCGGAACACGATCCAGAACCACCGCCTGGGCTACACGATGTTCGGCGTGCCCACCCAGGACGTGGAGGGCGCCAGCACCGCCGAGCCGACCTCTATTCCGCCGTGTTCGAGCAACGTCACCTACCAGGCGAGCCGGCCCGGCAACGTGGTCAGCAAGGACGTCAAGGAGATCTGGCTGGCCGACTACGGGCGTCCCGACACCCCCGCGCAGCTCTGCTACCAGCCCGCCTGGGCGAACGAGTCCGAGCCGCCGGACCCGGACGGGGACAAGCCGTACGCCGTCTACGCCGACCTGGAGATCACCTTCATGGTGCGGCAGAAGTGGGACGGCCAGTGGCTCACCGCGTCCACGTGGAGCAAGGTCTACCCGTACGGCAAGATCCAGCAGTACTACCCGCCGGACGACCCCCGGCAGGGTTGGCGCCGCACCCTCAGCCAGGCGATGTCGGAGAAGTGGAGCGGGGTCAAGGCGGACTTCGCGCAGACCGTCAGCCGCACCCGGATCGACGAGGCGAAGATCCAGACGAAGGTGCGTGACTGGCTCTACGGCCAGGCGGGGCAGTACTACTACGAGGTGGTCCGGGACCTGAAGAAGCCGGGCACCGAACTGTACGAGCTGAACAAGCGGCTCACCCGTTCGGCGCTGCTGCTCCAGTCGTACACCAAGCTCGGGTTCGCCCGTTCGTTGGAGCAGGACCAGACCATCGGCATCCACCTGTTCGGGCAGTCCCGCATCCCGTTCGACCAGGGGCAGCTGGAGGCCAACGTGGTCAACGGTCGGGAGGGCCACTCCGGTGGCATCACTCCGGCGAAGCGGGTGACCGCCGGCTTCGAGAGGGCCTACGCCAACTACTGCGAGTCGGTCGTGAACGACCGGTGCGTGGTGAAGCCGAAGAAGGACGGCGTAGCGGAGCCGAACCCGCTGACGGACCCTCCGGGCACCACCCCGGACCCGTACCTGCTGCCCTGCAACTGGGCGGAGCGGTGGGACCCGGTGGAGCGCTGTCTCACCTGGGCGGTCGTCTACCGGTCGAACCAGCTCCGGGATCGGCTCGAGGTGGCCAGTGAGCGGATCGCCGACCAGGTGACCCTCACCGAGGGCATCCCGGCGGTGGACGACCTGATGCAGGGCATCCGGATCGCGGAGACGGTGGCCAAGAACGGGCCGACCGGCGGCGCCGCCCGGGTCGGCGCGGTGACCGGGTTGGCCGGCAAGTGCCTGGACTCCCGGGCTCCGCACTCCGACGGCGCGCAGGTCGAGATCTCGACCTGTGACGACTCCGGCCCGCAGGGCTGGGCGTTGATGCCGAACCGCACGGTGATGTCGATGGGCAAGTGCCTGGACATCAGCGGTGGCGGAACCGCGGACGGTACCCAGATCGTCCTCTGGTCCTGCCACGGGCTCGCCCACCAGCAGTGGCAGCCGCACCCCGACGGCACCCTGCGCAACCCCCAGAACGGCAAGTGCCTGACGGTCGCGGACAACAACTCCGCCGACGGCACGGTCGTGCACCTGTGGACCTGCGGTGCCGGCGCGAACCAGAAGTGGACCCTGCCGGCCTGACCGCCGACGGGACCAGCTGACCGGGATCCTCCGCCCACCTCGGGCGGGGGATCCCCTCGCGTCCGGTCAGCTAGCGCGGAAGGAGTCGGTGGCGACCTCCGGGCCGGCGACACCAGTACCGCGTCCGTCCACCGGCGCGCCGGCGGGCCCGGGTGCGGTCAGCGCAGCCGGGCGACGGCGTCGGTGAGGAAGTCGCCGAGGGCGGACGGGGAGTCGATGGTCAGGTCGGCGGCCTGGGCGACCTCCTGCCCGGTCTCCGGGTTGGCCACCGCGACGCAGACCCCGACGAAGTCGGGATCGGCGGCGGCCCGGGCGCGCAGCGCGGTGAACGCCTTGATGTCGGAGACGTCGTCGCCGAAATACCAGGCCCCGGCGGCGGAGCGGACCACCTCGCCGATCACCATGCCCTTGTCCCGGTCGACCGGGGGCTTGAGTTCCAGCACCATCCGACCGGCCTGCACCCGCAGGCCCAGCCGGTCGGCCTGGGCCCGGCCCCAGCTCTCCACCGCCTCGGCCAGGTGCGGCGCGGTGCGGTAGTGCAGGGCGACGGAGAGCCGTTTGAACTCCACCAGGGTGCCCGGGGGCAGTTCGGCGCGGGCCAGGTCGGCCAACTCGGCCATGGTGGGCACCCAGGGCAGGGCGGCCGGCTCGGTGACCGTCTCGCCGCCGGAGTGGCTGTGCTCCAGCCCGTAGAGGCCGTAGAGGTCGATGCCGGCGAGCCCGCCGAAGTGGTCGCGCAGGAACTCGACCGGACGGGCGGAGACGATCGCGACCCGCCGTACGACGGGGGCGAGCGCCTCGAGCGCGGCGAGGACCTTCGGGGCGGGCTGGACCGCCTTGGGGTCGTCGTCGACGGGGGCGAGTGTGCCGTCGAAGTCGAAGAAGAGGACGTATTCGCCGGCCCGCTCGGCGGTCGCGGCCCAGGCGTGGGCGGCGTCGAGCGGGCTCTTCGGCTCCTGGTTGCCCAGATTCAACGGTGGCACGCGCGTCAGCGTACCCGTAGGAGGGCCGGGCATTCGTGGTCGCGAGAAGCTCTCTCGGAGCGCCCGCCTGCCGCCCTCAGCGTTCGGCGGCCCCGCGTCCGCGTCGCCCGAACGGCACCACCGCGGCCTCCCGGTCGTGGCTGAGCAGGTAGCCCTCCACGAAACCGGCGTTCCGGTCGCCGGCGTGCTCCTCGATGTCGTTGAGCCGGGCCACCAGGAACTCGGTGAGCGCGGTGAGCCGGTCGTTGAGCCGGTCGTAGAGGTCGGCGAGGACGGCCAGGACGACCGCCGTGCCGGCCGTGGTCAGCGCGAAGAGGTTGACGACCAGAGGAAGCTGTCCGCCGTCGATCGCGCCGATCACCACGTTGCCGGTCACGGACAGCGTCACGGACACCGTCGCGACCAGGACTGCCAACCACTTCAGGGTCATGGACAGACCCCTCCTTCTGTCCCGCAGGGCTGGGTTCGGCCTTGTCCCGTCCCCCCGCCGACGACGAGCCCAAGCAGTTAGGGGGACGCTAGCGCGCGAACCCACCGTCCGGTGCGGAACGGGGATTTCCCGGTCAGTGTTCTTTTCGCCATTTGAGAACTAGCCCGCCTGTTTGTCCACATTCCGGGCGTTCGCCGGGAGTGGCGGGCGATAAGCAAGGTATCGGACGGTTTCTCGGATGTGGAACTTTTCGAGGTCCGAGACCCCGGGATCGACCAGGCGACGCAGCAGCGCCTCGACGTCCGGGTCCATCGGCGGCGCGCCCGGCCGCGACCGGGACGGGTCCGCCCGGTCCCAGCCGAGGGCGGCGAAGGCCGCCGCCGGGTCCAGCCCGAGCCCCTCGCAGAAGGAGACCACCCGCGCGGCCTCGGGATCGCTGCTCCAGTCGCCGCGGACCCACCGGTTGATGGTCTGCCGGGAGACGCCCGTCCGGCGGGACACCTCGGTGCCGCTCCAGGCCCGGGTCGCCCGCGCGTCGTCGAGCGCCCGGCGCACGAAGGCGGCGAATTCGATCTTGCGCGCGTGGGCGTGGGTCACCCGACGACGGTACGACCGGCCGTCCGCCGCGTCGTCGTGAGACGCGCTCTTGTCACGTGGATGTGACACTGTCTTCGCATTTCGACGACTGCCGCGCGGGCTTGGACATCGACTCTGACGTGCATGAACCAAGGAGCGTCGAGTGTGGTCCCAAAAACATCGGAAGCTGCTACTGTCACGCCGATGGGACAATTTGTGGTGTGTGGTATGCCCTGGGGCGACGCGTCCCGGCCATGCCGCACACCAGGTACGAGGGGGGTGTGGTGACTGAACTCGCAACCCGCGCCCAGGCGTTCGGCCTGGTGGCGGAGGGAGTGGCCGCGGGTCTGAGTGCCCCGTGGCGCCTCTACCTCGCCCGAGGGAGCCGGCACGTCTCGCTGAACGTGGCGGACCGCGTCGAGTGGGACGCCTGGCGTGCCCATCTCGGCTGCCCGGAGCTGAGCGTCCGGGTCTACGACGCCGGAGGCGAGATCCGGCGTACCTCGGTGGCGGAGGTCCTCCTGGACGGCTGCCGGATCAGCGTCGAACTGGTCGAGGAGGTCGGCACCGACGACCTGGACCGGCTGCTCGTCGCCGACCCCGCCCGGCCCGGGCCGGAGGAGCGATGACGGCCCGCCCCGGCCCGAGCCGCGCCGGAGCCGCCGGATGAGTCCCTTCTTCGCGGTGTTCCTGGTCCTGCTGCTCGGCTCGACCAGCTACGCGGCCGGACGGCTGCACGGCCAGATGAGCTACCGGATCGGGTACCGGTTCGGCTACCGCCAGGGCTACTTCGACGGGGACCGGGGCGCGTGGAACCGCAGGCGTCGGGAGGCGCAGGCGGCCCTCGCCTCGGCCCTGGCCGTCCCGTCCGGTCCCGCCGTCCGGGCCGGTGTGCCGGTCAACCGGACGGGCACCACGTACACCGGCTCGGCGTTCGCGCCGGGCGCGGCAACCCGGGGGGTCGCGGCCGAGCCACACCCCCGAGGGCGTCAGCCGGGCGCGGCGGTCGGCGTCGGCCGTCCCACCGTGAGCGTCGGCGCGAGCCAGTCGACCGTGACCGTCGGCGGACGGTACCCGACCGGGACGCTGGCCGGCCGACACGGCTGAGCCGACGACGACCGCCGCCCGGCGGACCCGACGCGTCGCCCGCGACGCGTCGTGGACCCGCGTCCCATCCGGTGACGCGGGGCCGGGGCCGGCCGGGGTGCGCGCAGGGGGCACACATCCCGGCCGGCGTCCCGGAGGACCGCGACCGTGGTCGTCCACGGGCCGGGTCTCGGAGCCGCCGCGGCACCGCGATCGTCGCCGGCCCCGTCGGGACCGCGACCGTGGCCGTCAGCACCGTCGACGTGCCGCCCGAACAGGGTGTTCGTTCACTGCTCGATTGAGATCCATCTTCACCTCTAGCCGGAACGGGCGCGGCGACGCTAGCGTCTATTCATGGCGCGGGGTTCTCCCGGGCCAGCCGGCCAGCCCGGATCTGCGACCTCGCGCACGGGGCCCGCATCCGACCCCGTGTCCCCGGGCACCGGAGGAGGCGGAACGCGGGTGGCGGGTGCCCATCCGTCGGAGCAGGCCTGTGACGACTCGTCGTACCCCCGCCGGTGGCGATCAGACCCCGGCCGCGACCACGACCACCCGCCGGACGTCCCGGAGCCGCCGTGCGGCGACGGCCGCCGCCGAGCCCGGGGAGCCCCGACCAGAGGTCTTCGTTCTGGACACCTCGGTCCTGCTCTCCGACCCCGCGGCGTTCCACCGGTTCGCCGAGCACGAGGTGGTCCTCCCCCTCGTGGTGATCTCCGAGTTGGAGGGCAAGCGCCACCATCCGGAACTCGGCTGGTTCGCCCGGCAGTCGCTCCGCATGCTCGACGAGCTGCGGATCACCCACGGTCGGCTGGACCATCCGGTGACCGCCAACGACGAGGGCGGCACGCTGCGGGTGGAGCTGAACCACACCGACGACCGCGTGCTCCCGCCCGGGTTCCGCACGGACTCCAACGACGTCCGGATTCTCGTCGTGGCGCTCAACCTGGCCGCCGAGGGGCGGCACGTCACGCTGGTCAGTAAGGACATGCCGCTGCGGGTCAAGGCCGCCGCCGTCGGGCTGCGTGCCGACGAGTACCGGCACGGCCAGGCGAGCGACCCGACCTGGACGGGCATGGCCGAGCTGGAGGTCGCCGAGGAACAGATCGGTCAGCTGTACGGCGGTGAGACGCTCGACCTGGACGAGGCGGCCGGGCTGCCCTGCCACACCGGCCTGGTGCTGCACTCGGGCAACGGCTCGGCACTGGGGCGGGTCCTGCCGGACAAGACCGTCCGGCTGGTCCGGGGCGACCGGGAGGCGTTCGGCCTGCGCGGGCGCTCGGCGGAGCAGCGGATCGCCCTGGACCTGCTTCTCGACGAGTCGGTGGGGATCGTCTCGCTCGGTGGTCGGGCGGGCACCGGAAAGTCCGCCCTGGCCCTCTGCGCCGGCCTGGAGGCGGTGATGGAACGCCGCCGACACAAGAAGGTGGTCGTGTTCCGCCCGCTGTACGCCGTCGGCGGCCAGGAACTGGGCTACCTGCCCGGCTCGGAGGCGGAGAAGATGTCGCCCTGGGCACAGGCGGTCTTCGACACCCTGGGTGCCGTGGTGCACGAGAACGTGCTGGAGGAGGTCACCTCCCGGGGCATGTTGGAGGTGCTGCCGCTGACCCACATCCGGGGGCGGAGCCTGCACGACGCGTTCGTCATCGTGGACGAGGCGCAGTCGCTGGAACGGGGGGTGCTGCTCACCGTCCTGTCCCGGATCGGCCAGGGCTCCCGGGTGGTGCTCACCCACGACGTCGCCCAGCGGGACAACCTCCGGGTGGGGCGGCATGACGGCGTGACCGCCGTCATCGAGGCACTGAAGGGGCATCCCCTCTTCGCGCACGTCACGCTCAGCCGCTCGGAGCGATCGCCGATCGCGGCGATGGTGACCGACCTTCTGGAGGACATCCCGCTCTGACTGTCGCTTACGACCACTTTTGGCACTATTTGCATAGTGGTGCAGATCACATTTGCGGCGTGTGGTTTCCCAACGGCCCCATGGTGCGCGATGGTGTCCCACGAGCGCCCGCGCACCACAGGGATCGTTGGTGATCACTCGCCACACGGGCCGGGGGTCACCGGCCCACGGTGCCGGCGGTGACCGGCACGGTCGGGGCGCTCACGGCGCGGGTCCGCCCGGTGCTGACCGGGATCGGCCGCGCCGTGTCCTTGCCCCCGATGAAGGGACCTCTTCGTGAGTCGGCTGTGGAGCCGGTTGGGTGCTCGAACCGCCGCCGTCGCGTTGCTCTCCGTGGGCGTCGCCGGCGGCTTCTACCTTGGTGAAGACCGCGAGACCCGGCCATCGGACGCGACCGCGCAGGTCGGCCAGGTCGAGATCGAGCAGTCGCGGTACGAGCAGACCGAGCACGTCGTCGAGTCCGCCAGGTACCAGACCGAACTGCGGATTACGCAGCGGGCCGAGGCCGCCGCCGAGCTGGCCGCCCGCAGGGAGGCCGCCGAGCGCGCGGCCCGCAAGAAGCGCGAGGCCGAGGCGAAGGCCAAGGCGGAGGCCGAGGAGGCCGCCAGGGAGGCGGCCGAGAAGGCCTCCAAGCCGTACGACGGCCCGATCCCCGCCTCGTGCAACGAGTACAGCGGCAACCGGAAGATCGGCTGCGCCATGCTGGTCGACGCCGGCTTCGGTATGGACCAGATGCCCTGCCTGGACAAGCTCTGGAAGAAGGAGAGCGGCTGGAACCACAAGGCCAGCAACCCCTCCTCCGGCGCGTACGGGATCCCGCAGTCGCTGCCGGGCAGCAAGATGGCCTCGGCCGGCGACGACTGGCGGACCAACCCGGCCACCCAGATCGAGTGGGGCCTCGGCTACATCAAGGGCCGGTATGGCACCCCGTGCAAGGCCTGGTCGCACTCCCAGGACACCGGCTGGTACTGATTCCCCGGACCTGAACCGGTGGGGTGGGTGGCGCTGCCACCCACCCCACCGTCGTCTCCGCCGGAGGGCGGACCCCGCAGCTCGGCGGGGCCGGCGAGTGGCGGTCTGCCGCCAGAGCTGATAGCTACTTGTGGGTGACTTTCGACGGCGGCCCGTCGGGCGACCCCAACCGGTTCGGCAGCGATGCGTTCTACGCCTCGCTGGGCCGGGCCTTCGTCGCCATGTGCGCGGTGGTACCGGTGCTCTTCCTCGTCGAGGCGCTGGACGTCTGGCTGGCCGCCGGGTTCGACCCGGCCGCCGGGATCATCCCCAAGCGCATCGAGGGGCTGGACGGCGTCTTCTTCTCGCCCTTCCTGCACCACGGCTTCGACCATCTCTACAGCAACAGCATCCCGCTGATCCTGCTCGGCACCTTCGTGCTCGCCGCCGGGGTCCGCCGCTTCCTCTGGTCGACCTTGGTGATCATCCTGGTCAGCGGTCTGGGCGTCTGGTTCACCGGGTCGTCCAACTCGATCGTGGTCGGCGCCAGCGGGGTCATCTTCGGATACCTCGGCCTGTTGCTCACCCGGGGTGTGGTGGAGCGCACATGGTGGAACTTCGCCGTCGTGCTCCTGGTCGGTCTCCTCTACGGCTGGCAGCTGGTCGGCATCCTCCCCACCGACGAGCGAATCTCCTGGCAGGGGCACCTGTTCGGGTTGGTCGGCGGGATGCTCGCCGCAGTGCTCTTCCGTCGTCAGCGCGGGGCCGACGCGGGGTATCCGCTCACCACGTCCTGAACGTTCCGTATGGCAGGTGCTTGCTCAGCGCAACCGACACCCCTACCGTCTGAATCGGCATGTGTTGATCCCCGGGCGGAGAGTGACGGTACGCGGATGCGAGAGGTCGATGTCGCCATAATCGGGGCCGGTCCGTCCGGCCTCTTCGCTGCCTACTACGCCGGGTTCCGGGGGTTGTCGGTGGCCGTCGTCGATGCCCTGCCAGAGCCGGGCGGGCAGATCGCCGCGATGTACCCAGAAAAGATGATCTACGACATCGCCGGGTTCCCCGCGATCAAGGGGCGGGACCTGGTCGCGAACCTGGTCGCCCAGGCGGCCACCGCGACTCCCCAGTACCTGCTCGGCGTCCGTGCCGAGCGCCTCGAACACCAGGACGGCAGGCCGGTGCTCACGCTCGCCGACGGCGAGCGGCTGCACTGCGGCGCGGTGATCATCACGGGTGGGCTGGGCAGCTTCACCCCGCGTCCGCTTCCGGCCGCCGTGGGCTTCGTCGGCACCGGGTTGGTCTACTTCGTCCCGCAACCGGCCGACCTGGCCGGCCGGGACGTGCTCATCGTCGGTGGCGGCGACTCCGCCTTCGACTGGGCTGCGGCGCTGGCCCCGCTGGCCCGTTCGGTGACCCTGGTGCACCGGCGGGAGCGGTTCCGCGCGCACGCCGCCACCGTGGCCCGGGTCCGTGAGATGCCGGTGCGGGTCGTGGTCAACGCCGAGGTCACCAAGCTGCACGGGGACACCGTGGTGACCGGCGCCGACGTGGCCGTGCGCGGCGGGGTCGCCGAGACGGTGCCGGCGGACGCGGTGATCGCCGCGCTCGGCTTCACCGCCGACCTGGGGCCGCTCTCCGACTGGGGGTTGCGGCTGGACCGGCGGCACATCGTGGTCGACAGCGCGATGGCCACCAACCTGCCCCGGGTCTACGCCGCCGGGGACATCACCGAGTACCCGGGCAAGGTCCGGCTGATCGCCACCGGCTTCGGCGAGGCGGCCACGGCGGTGAACAACGCCGCGGTGGCGATCGACCCGGCCGCGCACCTCTTCCCCGGCCACTCCTCCGACGGCACCTGACCAGCCCACCTCCGCCGTCCAGAGCCGGTCAGGGGAGGCCGATCAGGTCGGCCATCAGGGCGACCTGATGGTCGAAGTAGGCGTCCCGGTGGGGCAGGGCGTCGTTGATCCGGCCGAAGATCTCGAAGCTGATCAGCCCGAAGAGCTGTGTCCAGCCGGCCATGCCCCGGGCCAGCAGCGCCGCCGGCATCCCGGACCCCAGCGCCGCGCCGACCTCGGCGAGGTCCGTCCGCAGCGGCTCGGGCGGCTCGTCCGGGGGTGCGCTCAGCCGCCCGCTGGTGAGCCCGTCGTGCAGGATGCCGACCAGGGTGGCCGGCGGGCGTTGGGCCGGTCCGACCGTGTCGGCGGGTGCGGAGTACCCGGGCACCGGGCTGCCGTAGAGCAGTGCGTACTCGGCGGGATGGTCCAGCGCCCAGCGCCGGGCCGCCCGACAGCAGGCGGTCCAGCGCCCGCGTAGGTCGGCCGGGTCCCGGTCGGCGTCGGCCGCCTCCACCGCCGCGCCCAACGCGTCGTACGCCTCGATGATCAGTTCGGTGAGCAGTTCGTCCCGGCTGGGGAAGTAGCGGTAGACCGCCGAGGAGACCATGCCCATCTCGCGGGCCACCGCGCGCAGCGACAGGTTGGCGCCGTCGGTGGCGAGATGTCGACGGGCGACGGCCTTGATCTCGGCGATCATCTCGGCGCGTACCCGGGCGCGGATCGAGGGTGCGGGCATGGGCTCACTCTGCCACGACGAGAGCGGCAACCAAAACAGAGAGCACCGCTCTTGACGGATGTGCTGGTCGGATGCAGGATGGGAATGTCGGATGAGAGCGGTGCTCTCTGTTTGAAGCGCTGTCACGAAAGGCTGCCGCCTGTGTCCACTCATGTGATCGTCGGTGCCGGTCCGGTCGGCGTCGCCACCGCCCGGCTCCTCGCCGAGCAGGGCTGCCGGGTGCGGCTGGTCAGCCGACGCGGCCGGGGACCGGAGCACCCGGCCGTCGAGCGGATCGCCGCCGACGCCACCGACGCCGACCGGCTGACCGCCCTGGCGCAGGAAGCGGGCGCCCTCTACAACTGCGCCAACCCGGCGTACCACCGCTGGCCGACCGACTGGCCACCGATCGCGACGGCACTGCTGGCCGCCGCCGAGCGCACCGGCGCGGTGCTGGTCACCGCCGGCAACCTCTACGGGTACGGTCCGGTCGCCGGGCCGATGACCGAACAGACGCCGCTGCGGCCGAACAGCGTCAAGGGGGCGGTACGCGCACGGATGTGGACCGAGGCGCTGGCCGCACACCGGGCCGGCCGGATCCGGGCCACCGAGGTGCGCGGCTCGGACTACCTCGGGGCCGGCGCGCACTCCGCCGCCACCACTCTCGTGCTGCCACGGGCGGCGACCGGCCGGCGGATCGCCGTACCGGCCGACCCGGACGCTCCGCACAGTTGGACGTACGTCGGCGACATGGCCCGTACCCTCGTCACCGTCGCCACCGACGAGCGGGCCTGGGGCCGGGCGTGGCACGCGCCGAGCCCGCCGCCGATCTCGGTACGCGGTCTCGCCGCGCGGGCGGCGACCCTGGCCGGTGCCCGACCGCCCCGGATCACCCGGCTGCCCCCACCGGTGCTCACCCTCGGCAGCCTGGTCAACCGCGAGGTACGGGAGATCCGCGAGATCGCCTACCAGTTCTACCGGCCGTTCGTGCTCGACTCGACCGCCGTCACCGAGACGTTCGGGCTGACCTGCACCCCGCTCGACGAGGCACTGACCGACAGCCTCACCGCATCGACCGTCGCCCGCCCGTCCACCCCCGTCCGCTGAGGCACGCCCCTCAGCGGCGTACCGGTGGGCCTAGTGCGGCGATCAGCACGGCGACCAGGGTGAGGGCGGCCCCGAGCAGGGTGGTCGGTCCGGGGTGCGAAGCCTCCGTGGGCAGCACCACGTCCAACAGCACCGCCCCGACGATCTGGCCGGCGATGGTCGCCAGGCCGAGCAGGAGCACCCCGGTGAACCGGACGATCGCCGCCGCGAGCGCGATGAACAGGATGCCGATCGGGCCGCCGAGGTAGAACCACGGTTCGGACGGGAACCCGCCGGTCGGGAGCCCCCGCACCAGCAGGTCGACGGCGAGCGCGACGAGCAGCGCCAGCGTCCCGACCACGAAGTTGACCAGCGTGGCGGTCAGCGCGCTGCCTGAGGCCGCGCGCACCTGGCCGTTGACCGCCTGCTGCCAGGCGATGGCGAGACCGCCGAGCAGGGGCAGCAGGGCCAGGGCCAGTGTGCCCGGGTCGCCCAGCCGGTCGCCGACGGCGATGAGCACCGCCACCACGGTCAGCGCCGCACCGGCCAACCGGTTGGCCGTGACCGGCTGCCGACCGGTGGGGCCCAGACCGGCCCGGTCCACGGCGAGGCTGCTGCCGGTCTGCCCGGCCACCACCGCGACGGTGAAGACCGCCACGCCGAGCGTGCCGATGGTGAGCCCCTGCGTGGCGACCAGGAGGGCGCCGCAGACCCCGCCGAGGCACTGCCAGGGACGCAGGGTCCCGGCGGTGAGCGCGGTCCGCAACCGGCGCAGCCCCCGCCGCCCGGTCGGGACGGCGGGGACCAGCACCAGCAGGACGAGCAGCCCCAGACCGAACGAGACCACCGCGGCGGCGATGCCGTCGCCGAGACGTACGCCCAGCTCGCCGTTGATCCGCGACTGGAGTGCCACGGCGAGGCCGGAGAGACCGGCGAGCGCGACCCCGGTGATCCGTAGCGCCGCCGACGGCGCCACGTCGGTCTGCGGGGGTGCGGTCACTCCTGTTCGGCCAGGGGACGGCCGTCGAAGTCGATCGCCGAGTAGAGCGCCAGCTTCTCCAGGCGGTGGTACGAGTCGATCACCCGGATCGTGCCGCTCTTGGAGCGCATCACGATCGACTGGGTGTACGCCCCGCCGGCCCGGTAGCTGACCCCGCGCAGCAGGTCCCCGGAGGTGACGCCGGTGGCCACGAAGAAGCAGTTGTCCCCGGTGACCAGGTCGTCGGTGGTGAGCACCCGGTCCAGGTCGTGGCCGGCGTCGAGGGCCTTGGCCCGCTCGGCGTCGTCCCGGGGCCAGAGCTTGGCCTGCATCATCCCGCCCATGCACTTCAGCGCGCAGGCGGCGGTGATCCCCTCCGGGGTGCCGCCGATGCCCATGAGCACGTCGACGTCGGATTCGCCCCGGGCGGCGGCGATGGCCCCGGCGATGTCGCCGTCGGAGATGAACCGGATGCCGGCCCCGGTCTTGCGGATCTGGCCGACCAGGTCGTCGTGGCGGGGGCGGTCGAGCACGCAGACCGTCACGCCGGAGACGTCGGTGCCCTTGACCCTGGCGATCCGGCGCAGGTTCTCGGTGACCCCGGCGTTGATGTCGACCACGTCCGCGTACGCCGGCCCGACGGCGAGCTTCTCCATGTAGAAGACGGCGCTCGGGTCGAACATCGCACCCCGTTCGGCCACCGCCAGCACCGCCAGGGCGTTCGGCATGCCCTTGCTCATCAGCGTGGTGCCGTCGATCGGGTCGACCGCCACGTCCACCTCGGGGCCGCTGCCGTCACCGACCTCCTCGCCGTTGAAGAGCATCGGGGCGTTGTCCTTCTCGCCCTCGCCGATCACCACGACGCCCCGCATCGGGATCGAGTTGATCAGTTTGCGCATGGCGTCGACGGCTGCCCCGTCCCCGCCCTCCTTGTCGCCCCGTCCGACCCACCGCCCGGCGGCCATCGCCGCCGCTTCGGTGACGCGGACCAGATCGAGGGCGAGATTGCGGTCGAGATCCTGCGGGATCCGCGTCCTGGTGTTCGTCATGACGGCTTCCTCCTCGCGACGGTGCGGGGTGGACCGGCGGAATGCGGCCGTCGCCGCCGCCGGCTTTGTCACTGATCCTCACATGATGGCCAGCGAAACGCCCTCACACGGTGGTCAACCTAACGCCGTCGCCGGGCCGTGGTGGCCCGGATCCGGCCAACCCGGCGGCTGCGAAGATAGGGGGGTGGAGACCGCAGACCGCGTACCCGCCGATTCGACCCCGCCGGACGGCCAGCCGCCGCTGACCCCGCCCGGGACGGCGACGACCCCACCGCAGGGGCAGCCGCCGGTGCCCGGCCGGGCGGCGGGGGACACCCCGGCCGGACCGGAACCGGGCGCCGGCCCCGCCGGGAGACCGGCCGCGTCGGACCCGGCCGGCGCCCGGACCCCCGCCGGGTCGACTCCGGCGGGTACGGAACCGGCGCTGGTGGACCCGGTGGCTCCGCGACGGGCGGCGTCGCCCGGTGGGGGAAAGGCGGGGCGTTCCGAACGCTCCCCGAAGGACATGGCGATCTCGCTTCTGGTGCTGCTCGTTCCGATCGCCCTGCTGCTCGCCTTCTACCGGGGGTTCCTCGGCGGGGAGGAGCCGACCACCGTCGACCCGGCCCCCGCCGTCGAGCAGGCCCGCGCGGCGAACGTCTTCCCGGTGGCCGAGCCGTCCGGTCTCGGCGACGACTGGCAGACCATCACGGCCCGGTTCCAGCAGACCGAGCAGGGGGCGAGTCTGCGCCTGGGCTACCTGACGCCGGAGGGGCGTGGCGTCCAGCTCGTGCAGAGCAACGTGCCGGTGGAGCGGCTCCTGCCTCAGGAACTCACCGACCAGGGCCAGTCGCAGGGCGCGCTCGACCTGGACGGCCGGAGCTGGCAGCGTTACACGGCCCGGGGCAACGAGCGCGCCCTGGTGCTCCTGGAACCCGCGCGGACGGTGATCGTGGTGGGGGATGCGACCGAGAACGAACTACGCGAGTTGGCCGACTCCGTACGGTAGGGTGCCCGCCGGACCGGGTAAGTAACACTCGGACGGGCACCCCCGTTTCCCGGTATCCCCCTTTCCGGCGCCGGTGTCGCGCCGGACGACAACTGGAGACGTCCACGTGAAGATCCGACGGTGGAGCGCCGGCGTCCTCGCCGCCTCCCTGCTCGTACCCGGCCTCACCGCCTGCAAGTCCGACGGCACCGAGTCGACGGCCGAACCGGCCGCCAGCGGTTCCGCGGCCACCTCGGCGGTCCCCTCGGACGCGAAGGAGGCGCTGCTCGCCTCGACCAAGGAGATCAGCAAGGGCAACTTCAGCTTCACCATCAACGGTGGTGAGTTGAACGGCGCCGGCAAGGTGCACGCGCCGACCAAGAGCGCCGAGATGTCGATGACCGGCGGCGACGCCGCCTCGGCCGACCTCACCATGGAGATGCACCTGATCTTCATCGACACCGACAGCTGGGTCATGGTCCAGTTCGGCGGGTCGATGGCCACCGCCATGCCGAAGCAGGCCACCTCCGGCAAGTACCAGCACCTCGACCGCTCCCGGATCAAGGGCATCGACCAGCTGGAGTTCGACTTCAACGACGTCGACCCGGCCGGCAGCGAGGCGCTCACCAAGGCGATCACCGAGGTCCGGAAGACCGGCGATGGGCTGTACGCGGGCACCATCGACGCCACCAAGGCCAGCGACTCGGACTTCCTCGACGCCGACGTGGTGAAGGCCCTCGCCGGCCAGGCCTCGGCGGTGCCGTTCACCGCCAAGCTCGACGCCCAGGGCCGCCTGGTCGAGCTGGGCCTGGAGGTGCCGGCCGTCGGAGACAGCGCGGCGCAGAACCTGGTCGTCACGTACGCCGACTACGGCACGACCACCGCGGTGCAGAAGCCGCCGGCGGACCAGGTGGTCGAGGCGTCCGAGGACGTGTACAAGATGTTCAAGTAGGCACCCCACGAACGGGTACGGGGCGGACGCGGTCCGCCCCGTACCCGTTTCAGGCGTCGGCGTCCTGGCGGGCGGCGTCGATCCGCGCGCGGGCTCCGTCCAACCAGTGCTGGCAGATCTCGGCGAGCCGCTCGCCCCGTTCCCAGAGCGCCAGCGACTCCTCCAGCGACGTGCCGCCGGCCTCCAGCCGTTCCACCACCGAGGCCAGTTCGGCGCGGGCCTGCTCGTAGCTGAGCCTCTCGGGGTTCTTCTCCGCAGTCATCGCCTGCCATCCCACCACACGCGGCTCAGCCGTCCACCGTCGCGGCGAGCTCACCGGCGGCGAGCCGTACCCGCAGCGGGTCGCCGGGGGCCACCTCGGTCGCCGCCCGGACGACGTGCCCGTCCGCACGCTGCACGATCGCGTAGCCACGATCCATGGTGGCGGCGGGGGAGAGGGCACGCAGCCGGGCCAGGGTGTGCCGCAGGTCGTTCTCGGCGGTGCCGAGCCGGTGGTCCAGGCAGCGGCCGGTCCGGGCGCGCAGCGCGGCCAGGTCGGCGGCCCGCTGTTCGACCATGACCTGCGGGCGGGCCAGCACCGGACGGGAGCGGAGCAGGTCGAGCCGGTGCGACTCCCGGTCGACGAGGTTGCGTACCGCCCGTTCCACCCGGTGCCGGGCCTGCCGGATGAGGCGTACCTCCTCGGCCAGGTCGGGAACCACCCGCTTGGCGGCGTCGGTCGGCGTGGAGGCCCGCACGTCGGCGACGTAGTCCAGCAGCGGGGCGTCGGTCTCGTGGCCGATGGCGCTGACCACCGGCGTACGACAGGCGAAGACCGCCCGGCAGAGCGCCTCGTCGGAGAAGGGCAGCAGGTCCTCGATGCCGCCGCCGCCCCGGGCGATGACGATCACGTCGACGGACGGGTCGGTGTCGAGCACCTTCAGCGCGTCCACGATCTGCGGCACCGCGCTCGGCCCCTGGACCGCCACGTTGACCGTGCGGAAGTCCACCGCCGGCCACCGCCGGCGGGCGTTGGTCAGCACGTCGCGTTCGGCGGCCGAGGCCCGGCCGGTGATCAGCCCGATCCGGCCGGGCAGGAACGGCAGCCGGCGCTTGCGGGCCCGGTCGAAGAGTCCCTCGGCGGCGAGCAGCTTCTTGAGCTTCTCCAGCCGGGCGAGCAGCTCACCGAGGCCGACCTGGCGGATCTCGTCGGCGCGGAGGCTGAGCGTGCCCCGGGCGGCGTAGAACTCCGGCTTGGCGTGCAGCACCACCCGGGCGCCCTCACGCAGTTCCGGCGCGCCCGCGTCGAGCACGTCCCGGTTGGTGGTGACGGTGAGGCTCAGGTCGGCCGACGGGTCGCGCAGGGTGAGGAAGACGGTGGAGGCACCCGGCCTCCGACTGATCTGCGCCACCTGCCCGTCGACCCAGACCCAGCCGAGCCGCGCGATCCAGGCTCCGACCTTCTGGCTGACCACCCGGACCGGCCATGGCTCCTCGGCCGTGCTCCGGGGCGTCCCGCCACCCTCGCCGCCCGCGTCTCCGGCACTCCCACCACCCACCCGCCCACCCTAAGCCCCACCCACCCCACCCACCCCCACCCCACCCACCCCCACCCCACCCACCCCCACCCCACCCACCCCCACCCCGCCCCCACCCCGCCCCCCGTCGCGTTGATCAAGAAGTTCGCGTCAGCGTTGATCTCCACCGTGACGCCAACTTCTTGATCGACGGTGTGGGACACGGGGGTGGGAGGGTGGCCGGGTGGTCGTGGTCGCCGGTGGCCGTGCGCGCGTACGGCCAGGTGTGCCCGCCAGCGTGGCGACGGCCGTCACACGACATGCGCCCCAGCCGGTGGCACGTACGATGGGCGGGTGACCGAGGCTCAGGCGACTCCCCAGACCGGCAAGCGCGTGCTCCTGGCGAAGCCCCGTGGCTACTGCGCCGGCGTCGACCGCGCGGTGCAGACCGTCGAGGAGGCGCTGAAGCTCTACGGTGCTCCGATCTACGTGCGCAAACAGATCGTGCACAACAAGCACGTGGTACGGACGCTGGAGGCCAAGGGCGCGATCTTCGTCGAGGAGAACGAGGAGGTCCCCGAGGGCGCCACCGTCATCTTCTCCGCGCACGGCGTGGCCCCTGAGGTGCACGAGCAGGCCCGGGCCCGATCGCTCAAGGCGATCGACGCGACCTGCCCGCTGGTCACCAAGGTCCACCACGAGGCGAAGCGGTTCGCTGCCGAGGACTACGACATCCTGCTGATCGGGCACGAGGGGCACGAGGAGGTCGTGGGCACCACCGGCGAGGCCCCCGCCCACATCCAGCTCGTGGACGGCCCCGAGGACGCCGACCGGGTGACCGTGCGTGACCCGAACAAGGTCGTCTGGCTCTCCCAGACCACGCTGTCGGTGGACGAGACGCTGGAGACGGTGGCCCGGCTGAAGAAGCGGTTGCCGATGCTCCAGTCCCCGCCGAGCGACGACATCTGCTACGCCACCTCCAACCGCCAGCAGGTGGTCAAGGAGATCGCGCCGCAGTGCGACGTGGTGATCGTCGTCGGCTCGCGCAACTCCTCGAACTCGGTCCGCCTGGTCGAGGTCGCGTTGGACGCGGGGGCCCGCGCCGGGTATCTGGTCGACTTCGCGTCCGAGATCGACGACGCCTGGCTGGCCGAGGCCCGTACGGTCGGTCTGACCTCCGGTGCGAGCGTCCCGGACGAGCTGGTGCAGGAGGTGCTGGCCCACCTCGCCGTCCGTGGCTTCGCCGACGTGGAGGAGATCGTCACCGCCAACGAGCGGTTGACCTTCTCCCTGCCGCAGGAGCTGAAACGGGACATGCGCGCCGCCGCCACGGGCGTCCGGAGCTGACCCTCCGGGCGGATCGGGCCGGAACGATTTGCCCGCGTGGTGCGTCTGAGCGGTATGAAGACGTATCGGATCGCGCTGCCGCTCCTGGTCGCCTGTCTGGCGCTGGGCGCCTGTGCCGGCCAGGACGGCAGCGGTAACCAGGATGGCGGCACGGCCGCCAGTCCGAGCCAGACGGGAGCGCCGGTGACCACCCCAACCGACGGGACTGACGATCCGGCCGCCCCTCCGTCGGCCGGCGTACCGCCGACCGAGGTCAAGCCCACCGAGTGGCCGCCGGGCGGGCCTGGCGCGTCCTCCGCTCCGGGCGGCGCGACCATCACCGGAACCGTCACCTCCGGGGTCGAGCCGGGCTGTCTGCTGCTCGGCGAGTACCTGCTGGTCGGTGGCCCGCGTAACTTGATCAAGTCGGGTGCCAAGCTCACCGTCACCGGCCGGGTCCAGCCCGACCTGATGACCACCTGCCAGCAGGGCACTCCGTTCCTGGTGGACCGGGCCACGCCCGCCTGACCCGTCACGTCGGACACCGGGCCACCAAGGTCGGACGCCGGCCACCGAGGTCGGACGCCGGCCACCGAGGTCGGACGCCGGCCACCGAGGTCGGACGCCGGGCACCGAGGTCGGGCACCGGGCACCGAGGTCGGACGCCGGTCCGCAGGGTGAAGGCGGCCAGGTCGCGCCGGCCACCGAAAGGGTGGAGCCCGCCCCCGCGACGAGCGGGGACGGGCTCCGGTGGTGCTCAGGAACGGATCAGTTGACCGCGCCGATGGAGACCGAGCCACGGCCGACGACCGCGCCCTCGCCGGTCACCACGGACAGCTCACCGAAGAGCGAGCGGCCCGCCTGCGTGGTCGACGACGCGGTCACCGTGCCGGTGATGCTGGCGGTGGCGCCGTGCGGCATCGGGGTCGCCGTGGTCGGGGCGGACAGGGTGCCCAGCGCCGGCGCCGAGAACGAGTCCCGGTAGTCGTAGGCGGTGGTGGAACCCGGGCCGTTGACCGCGTAGCCCTCGACGACCACCCGGTAGGTGCCCGCCGGCGGGTTGTTGATGGTCACCGCTTCCTCGGAGTCACCGTCGGCCTGGCGGCCGACCTCGGTGGTGCCACGGAAGACGTACAGGTCGAGGTCGGCGCCGACCTCGGCCGGGTTGCCGATCCGCGCGGTGAAGGTGGTCGCACCGGCCGGAACCTCGACGGTGTACTCCTGCGAGGCGCCCTCACCGATCGTCGGGCGGGCGGCGTTGACGCTGGAGAGCGGGCCACCCCGGCCGGAGACCGAGACCGGGCCGAAGGTGTTCTTCAGCGACCAGGTCACCTGGGTCGGCTGACCGGCGGTGACCGACGGCAGCTCGACGATGGCCGGCTCCACCTTGACGCCCTGGACCCGCACGTCGAGCTTGAACGGGTTGTTCAGGGACGGCGAGGTCCGGCGCGACTCCACCTCGATCTCCCAGACCCCGGCGATCGGGTTCTGGTAGTCCCGCTCCTGCGGCTTGCAAGCGGCGGCGTCGGAGAAGTTGGTGTAGCAGCCCAGGCTGGAGGTGGGGTCGACCGGCACGCCGTACGGGTTGAAGGCGATGAACCGGGTCTGCGAGCCGGTGGCGATGCCGGAGAGGTACACCTGCAGCGCGCCCGTGCCCGGGGGAACGGTCACGAAGTACGAGGTGAAGCCGTTCCGGGCCACCGAGCCTGCGGCCGAGTACGCGAAGTTCGGAGCCCTGACGTCGTTCGAGGCGACCACCACGGTGGAGACCTCGAAGTCGACGACGTTGGTCGCCGGGTCGTCGATCGTCATGATCGCGCCGTGCGCCCCGGCGGTGGCCGCCTTGGCGGTGACGTTGACCGTGACGGTCTTGTTCAGCGGCAGCGAGACGGACTTCGGCGCCTTGAAGGTGCCGTCGTTACCGCGCAGCTCGATGTCGTGCTTGATCGAGCCGGCCGGGCCGCTGTTACGGGTGATCTTGACCGGGTAGGTCTTGCTCTGTCCGACCTTCTGGCCACCCTGGTTCGCGGCGCAGCGGTTGTGGACGCCCACGCCCTGGTGCGGGTTCGGCACGAACTGGCCGAGCGAGGCGTCGTACCGGGTCAGGTTGCCCGACAGTTCGGTGCAGACCGCCGCCTCGGAGGTGTAGGTGCGGGTCTCCACGCCCTTGCGGAGCAGGTTCCACGCGCCCGGCACGTTGACCATGCCGTAGCCCTGCCCGTAGGTCGGGACGTCGGCGATCGGCTTGGCCGAGGTGTACAGCGCGCGGCGCATCGCGGCCGGGGTGACGCCCTTGCCGGTCGCCTTGGCGGCCGAGAGCAGCAGCGCGGTGGCGCCGGCGGCCTGCGGGGCGGCCATCGAGGTGCCGTTGATCATCGCGTAGCCCGGGGGCAGCGGGTAGCCGGCCTCGGCGACCGGGCTGCCGGCCTGCCAGGTCGGCGCGGTGGAGATGGCCGAGCCCGGCGCGGTGAGCTGCGGCTTGAGGCCGCCGTCCTCACGCGGGCCACGGGACGAGAAGTTGAACAGGGTGTTCTTCGTCTTCACCACCGAGCCGTAGTTGGCCAGCCAGGTGTCCTTGCTGATGCTGGCCGCGGTGCTGATCACGTTGGTGGCCACCGACGGGTCGCCGACCGTGTTCAGGCCCGGACCGGAGTTGCCGGCCGAGAGGACGAGCTGGACGCCGTAGACCTCGACGAGCTCGTTGTAGAGCACGGCGCGGGCGTTCGAGCCGTCGTTCAGGGTGGGCAGGCCACCGATCGACATGTTGACCACGTCGACCTTGCGGTTGATCACCAGGTCGGCCATGCCGGTGGTGAGGGCGGCGAAGGTGCAGCCGCCACCCCACGAGCAGGCACGGGCGGAGACCAGCTTGGCGCCGGGGGCGGCGCCGTCGAAGGCGCTGTTGCCGAGCATGTCGTTGGCGGCGGTGATGCCGGCGACGTGGCTGCCGTGGGTGCTCTCGACGATGCCGATGTTGACGTAGTCGACCAGGCCGGGGCCGCCGGCCGGGGTGGTGTCCACGTCCTCGCGGTACTCGACCACGAACGGGATCTGCTCCCGCACGGCGGTGGCCGGGTTGTCGGTGCCGAAGCGGCCGACGTCGAACTTCTCCTTGTACGGCCGCATCACGGCCTCGTCGGTGAAGTCGTTGTCCTGGTCGACGTCCACCCAGATGTTGTGGCTCACCGGGTCGTAGATGATGCCCCAGGTGTCGGTGGTGTCGCCGTCGCGGTTGACGTCACCGGCCGGGTCGCTGGCCCGGGTGATCGACTCGCTGAACCGGTTGAACCGGTAGGTGCCGGCGGGGGCCTTGAAGGTGGTGGTGCCGACGGTGAAGGTCGGCCCGGTCACCTCGGTGATCATGGCCCGCCAGGTGGCGTCCTCCAGCGGGTCGGTCGCGGTCACCCAGTCGACGATCTTGCGCTCGCCGGTGGTGGTCTTCTGGAGCGCCGGGTGGTCGAGGTCCACACCGGAGTCCATGATGCCGATGGTGACGCCACGGCCGTCCCACTGCGGGTTGTTGGCCTTGAACTTCTCGGCGCCGGTCTCGTTGGTCGGCATGTACGGGTTGACCGCTCCGGTGTCCGCGCCGGGGCCGCTGAGGGTCGCCCCCTGCTTCGCGGACCGGCTGCCGGCCGGGGCCGCCTCCGGCTTCGGGTCGGGCAGCTGGATGACCTCGTCCAGGTCCACCGCGGCGACACCCGGCAGCCGGGCCGCCTTCAGCGCCTTGTCGGTGGGCACCTTGGCCAGGACGTAGCCGATGCTGTCGAAGCGCTGGCTGACCGCGCCACCCAGCTTCTCCACGCCGTCGGCGACCTTCTTCGCCTGACCCTTGTCGGTGGCGACGATCATCGTGACGGTGGGGGCCTTCTTGGCCTCGGCCTCGGCGAGGAGCTTGGCGTCGTGCGAGCCCAGGGTCTCGGCGGCGGTGGCCGGAGCGGTGTCGGGCGCGGAGGGAGCGGCGCTCGCGGTGGCTGCACCACCCGCCCCGGTCATGGCGCCGGCCGCCACGACGGACGCGAAGAGCGCGGCGGAGGTACGCCGGCTCAGGTTGCGGGGTCTACTCACGTTCTCTTTTCCTCCAGAGAACCAGGGCTCTGCGATGCAGAGCACTCGTGAGCGTGATCTTTCGTGGTGCCGGGAGTCGATGTCACTACTCCGAAGTAGGTTGTGACCACCTCGTGACGTGAATCGGTCCACACCGTCACGGAAAAAGTGCTAGTCGTCGATGGGGGTGGGCCGAACGGGCGAAGTGGACGCCCGACCGGTCGGCTCGACGAGCTCCGGAGCCTGCGGCTGCCGGGGCGCCAGCTCCACCTGGGAGGGCACCGGCAGCTCCCGGTCGGAGACCCCCAGCTCGGCCAGCTTACGGGCACTGACCAGCACCCGCGCCTCCAGCGATCCGACCGCCCGGTTGTACGCGGTCACCGCCGCCCCGAGCGAGCCCCCGAGCCGGCCGACGTGCTCGCCCAGCGTGGACAGCCGGCCGTACAGCTCCCGGGCCAGCGAGTGCACCGCCACCGCGTTGCGGGCCAACGCCTCCTGCCGCCAGGAGTACGCCACCGTCCGCAGCAGCGCCACCAGGGTGGCCGGGGTCGCCAGCACGACGTTCCGCCCGAACGCGTGCTCCAGCAGCGTCGGGTCGTGCTGCAACGCCACGTCCAGGAACGGATCGGCCGGCACGAAGAGCACCACGAATTCCGGAGTGTCGTCGAACGCCGCCCAGTAGGACTTCGCGGCCAGCGCGTCCACATGCGCCCGGAGGTGTTTCGCGTGCGCCCGCAGGCGGGCGTCCCGCTCCCGGTCGTCGCGCGCCTCCATCGCGGTCAGGTACGCGTCGAAGGGCGCCTTGGCGTCCACCACCACCGAACGCCCGCCGTGCAACCGGACCACCAGGTCGGGGCGGACCTGCCGGTCCTCGACGGCGGCGGTGACCTGCTCGGCGAAGTCGCAGTGCTCCAGCATGCCGGCCGCCTCGACGATCCGGCGGAGCTGGTGCTCCCCCCAGCGCCCGCGGACCTGGGGTGCACGCAGCGCCGCCACCAGCTGCTTGGTCTCGGTGCGCAGCTCACCGGAGACCGCCCCCATGGCCCGCACCTGCTCGCGTAGCTCGGCGTAGGCGTCGACCCGGTCCCGTTCCAGTTCGGTCACCCGGGACTCGTAGCGGCGCAGCGTCTCGTGCAGCGGCGCGACCGCCCGGGCCACCGCCTCCTGCGACTGGGCGGTCGCCTCGTAGTTCAACGCCCGCATCGACTGCTCCAGCCGGCCTTCGCCCTCGCGGGCGGCGCGCAGCGTGGCGTCCAGCCGGGCGATCTCCGCCGCCGCGCGGGCACTCGCCGCGAACCAGCCGACCGCGCCGCCGGCACCGAGGCACACCACCACCACGGCCAGCGTCGAGAAGTCCATCCCCCGAGCTTGCCAAAACCGGTACGACGTGACGACCAGGGGTACGTTCGGGCCATGGAAACGCTGCTCATCCTCGGCCTTCTCGCGGTGCTGCACGTGGCCGGCTTCGTCCTGTGGCAGTGGCACAGCGCCCGGGGGCGGGCGCGGGAGACCGCCGACGCCCGGGCCGAGGCGCTCCGCTGGTACGAACGCCTCGGCGGGCAGGTGATGAGCCTGCACGGCGACGCCCCGGCGGTCCGCCAGGCGCTGGTCGACGCGGGTGAGCGGTACAACGCGGCCGGCAGTCAGCTGGAGCAGGCCCGGACGGTCCGGCAGTACGAGATTGCCCGGGAGACCGCCCTGGAAGGGCTCGCCCACGTCCAGGCGGCGCGGGCGGCGCTCGGCCTCGACGCCCACCGGCACAAGCCCGAGTGGTAGCAGGGGACCCTTCCTCACCAAAAAACGGTAGGAAGGGTCCCCTGCTACCAACCAACCCGTCAGCCGGTGTTGCGCATCCCGGCGGCGATGCCGTTCACCGTGGTGAGCAGGGCGCGCTCCAGGGCCGTACCGTCGCTGGGCGCCCGCCGGCCCCCCGGCGCGGTGGCCACCGCGCGGCCGGCCGCCCCGGAGTCGCGGTACTGCCGCAGCAGCGCCACCTGGAGGTGGTGCAGCGGTTCGAGGTAGGTGTCCCGCACGGCCAGGGTGCGCTGGAGCACCGGGGAGTTCTCCAGCAGGGCCGGGGAGCCGGTCACCCCCAGCACTTCCTGCCTGGTCAGCTCGTACTCCTGCTCGATCTTGTGGAAGATCGGGTGCAGTTGCTCCGGAACCAGGGTCTCGACGTACCGGCGGGCGATGGTCAGGTCGGTCTTGGTCAGCATCATCTCGACGTTCGACAGGAACGTCCGGAAGAAGTGCCAGTTCCGGTGCATCTCGGCGAGCACGTCGGACAGTCCCGCCTCGCGGGCGGCGGCCAGGCCGGAGCCCACCCCGAACCAGCCCGGGACGATCTGCCGGGTCTGCGTCCAGCCGAACACCCACGGGATCGCCCGCAGCCCGGCCAGACCCGCGCCGGTGTTCGGTCGCTTCGCCGGCCGGGAGCCGATGTTCAGCGCGCCGAGCAGCTCGGTCGGGGTGGACGCCCAGAAGTACGCCGGCAGGTCCGGGTCCTCTACCAGGGACCGGTAGCGCCGGTACGCGGACTCGGAGACCCTGTCCATCGCGGCGTCCCAGCGTTCCAGCATCTCGGCCGGCTGCCGGGGCGCGGTGTGCAGCAGCGTCGCCTGGAGCACGGCGGCCAGGGTCAGCTCCAGGTTCTCCCGGGCCAGCGACGGCAGGGTGTACTTGTCGGAGATGACCTCGCCCTGCTCGGTGACCTTGATCGCGCCGTCGAGCGTGCCGTACGGCTGGGCCAGGATCGCCTCGTGGGTGGGGCCGCCGCCCCGGCCGACCGTGCCACCCCGGCCGTGGAACAGCCGCAGGTGCACGCCGTGCCGGGCGGCCACGTCCCGCAGCGCCCGCTGCGCCCGGTGGATCGACCACTGGCTGGTGGTGATGCCGGCCTCCTTGTTGGAGTCGGAGTAGCCCAGCATCACCTCCTGCACGTCGTCCCGGGCTGCCACCAGCTGCCGGTACGCGGGCAGCGACAGCAACTCGTCCAGCAGTTCGCCACCGGCGTTCAGCTCGGCCGGGGTCTCCAGCAGCGGTACGAAGCCGATCCGCGCCCGGCCGCTGTGCACGTCGACCAGGCCCGCCTCGCGGGCCAGCACCACGGCGGCGAGCACGTCGTCCACGCCGAGGGTCATCGAGACGATGTACGACTCGATGACCTCGCTGCCGAACCGGTCCTGCGCCTCGCGGACCGCGCCGAAGACGTCGAAGGTCTTCCTGGCCCCCTCGGTCAGCGGGGTGTCCGCGGTGGAGAGCGGTCGACGCCCGGTCAGCTCGTCGGCGAGGAGCTTCGTCCGCTCCAGCCGGGTCAGTGACGGGTAGTCGTCCACCTCGCCGACGGCCTTGTAGAGCTGGGCGAGCACCGCGTGGTGCGCCTCGGCGTGCTCGCGGATGTCCATCGTCGCCAGGTGCAGGCCGAACGCCGACACCGTACGGATCGTCGAGGCGAGCCGCCCCACGGCGGTGAGCTGGCCGGAGTTACGGGCCAGCGAGGCGCGCAGCAGCTCCAGGTCGGCGACCAGCTCGGCGGAACCCCGGTAGTCCCGCCCCGGCACGTGCGGGGTGCCCTGACGCAGTCGCTGCCGCGTGTTGGCCAACTTCGCCTTCACGCAGCGGGCCTTGAGGCGGTACGGCTCCTCGGCGTTGACCCGGCGGAACCGGGGAGCCACCTCGGGCAGCGCGTCCAGGTCGGTGGCGAGGCTGGCCGACAGGTCGAGCGAGACGCCACGCAGCCGACGGGAGACCGACACCTCGTTGATCAGGTGGTCCATCGCCCGCTCGGTGGCGGCGATGCCGTGTTCGTGCTGGATGACCAGCACCTCGCGGGTCACCGCCGGGGTGACGAACGGGTTGCCGTCCCGGTCGCCGCCGATCCACGTGCCGAAGGTCAGCGGCCGGGCGGTCGGCGAGGTCTCCACCCCCAGGGTGCGCAGCGTGTCGGCCAGGTCGTCGAGGACCTGCGGAGCGGCCTCGGCGTAGAGGTCGCGCAGGTAGTAGATGGCGTTGCGGGCCTCGTCGGTCGGGTCCGGCCGGTCCAGTCGCAGCTCGTCGGTCTGCCACATCAGGTCGAGCAGCTCGGCGAGGCGGCGGTTCGCCGGTCCCTCGTCGCTCGCACCGTAGAGGATCGCGTTGGCCGTCTCGGTGTCCAGCTCGTCGGCGATCGCCCGGAGCTTCGACAGGATCGAGCGGCGGGCCGCCTCGGTCGGGTGGGCGGTGAAGACCGGCCGGACCGCGAGCCGGCGGGCCGCCCCGGCGATCTCCTCGGCCGGCACGCCCCGCTCGGAGATCATGGTGGCGGCCTGGTCCAGCCAGCCGCCCTGCACGGCGCGGCGGCGGCGCAGGTCCCGCGCACGGTGCACCTGCTCGGTGATGTTCGCCAGGTGGAAGTAGGTGGAGAAGGCCCGCGCCAGCTTGGTGCCGGTGGTCACGTCGAGGCCGCCGAGGCGGTGCGCGGCGGTCTCCGCGTCGGTGCGGACCAGGGCGCGGATCTCCTCGACCAGGTCGAGCAGGGGACGTCCCTCCTGCCGGGCCAGGGTCTGCCCGAGCAGGGTCCCCAGTCGGCGGATGTCGGCCCGCAGTGCGGCGTCCGGCCCGTCGTGGTCGTGCTGGTCGGTCACGGGGTGCGCTCCTTACGTGAGGACGAAGGACTGCGCTGTCCGACTCCCTGGATCGTATCCGCGCCACCCCCGCACGGGGGGATCGGCCCTGAGATGTCGCTCATTGCGTGGGAATCCCCAGGTGTGCTGGGGCGAGAGGGAAAACCGGTTGGGGCGGCCGATAGCGTCGGCCCATGGCCCACCGCACGTACCCGCCGAAACCGCGCCCGGGAGACCGGGTCGCGGTGGTCTCCCCGTCCGCCGGACTGCCGGCGATCTTTCCGCACGTGTACGAACTGGGCCTGCGCCGACTCCGGCAGGAGCTCGGGCTGGAGCCGGTCGAGTACCCGACCACCCGGGTGATGGACGCCGACCCCCGGGACCGGGCCCGGGACCTCACCGCCGCGTTCGCCGACCCGACCGTCACGGCGGTGCTCGCCACCATCGGCGGCGACGACCAGATCACCGTCACCCCGCACCTGGACGACGCGGTGCTGCGCGCCAACCCCAAGCCGTACTTCGGCTACTCCGACAACACCAACCTGCTCAACCACCTGCACCGGCTGGGCATCGTCGGCTACCACGGCGGGTCGGTGCTGGTGCACCTCGGCCGCCCCGGCGCGCCGCACCCGCTGACCATGGAGTCGCTGCGCGCTGCCCTCTTCACCTCGGACTGGTACGAGCTGCGGCCGGCCCGGGAGTGGGGCGACGAGCCCCTCGACTGGGGCGACCCGTCGACCCTGGACACCGAGCCACCGATGTTTCCGGGCACCGGCTGGGCGTGGACCGGGCCGCAGCGCACCGTCGAGGGACCGGCCTGGGGCGGCAACCTGGAGATCCTGCACTGGCTGGCCGCCGCCGACCGGATCGCCCCGGCCGCCGAACTGGCCGGCTCGGTGCTGCTGGTCGAGACCTCCGAGGAGCTGCCGTCGGCCGTCGAGGTGTACCGGATGCTGCGTGACCTGGGGGAGCGGGGGCTGCTCGCCGGCTTCCCCGCCGTCCTGGTCGGTCGGGCCAAGGCCTGGGACTTCGCCCGCCCGCACACCGTCGAGCAGCGCCGTGGGTACGCCGACGCGCAGCGGGCCGCGATCACCCGGGCGTTGCACGAGTACGCCCCGGAAGCGGTGACGGTCTTCGACGTCGACCTCGGTCACACCGACCCGCAGCTGATCGTTCCGTACGGCGGGCAGGTGCGCGTCGACGGCGTGGCCCGCCGCCTCACCGTCCGCTACTGACCCCACCCCGCTGCCTCGTCCCGCCCGCCCCTCGCCGGTCGCCTGGTCCGTCGACCGGTCTTGATCCGCTCCGGTTGCGGCACGTCGGGGTGTCCCGCATCGAGGTTCGCCCGACCTGCCGCAATCCGTGGCCGTCCCCTCCGTTAGGGGCGGGCGGGGAACGGTCAGAGGGTGATCGGGCAGCGGCCAGCGCTGAAGTGGGTCACCGCCGCCACGATCTCCTGCTCCGAGCGGTCCGCGAAGTTCAGCGTCGACACCAGACCGGAGCCGTAGAAGGCGTTCAACATGCTGCTGTCCAGCGCGGTGTACGCCCCGAGGTTCTGCAACATGCGCGGATCCCGGAGCTGGACGACCAGCATCTTCTCCAGGCTCCACCGGCGGCGACGGATCTGCGCGACCGCCTCCCAGGGCACCCAGACCGCCTGGCCACGCGTCGGTCGGGTCCGGATCCACAGCCCGGCCGGGCTCAGGGCCAGCACCGGACCGCCCGAGGCGATCAGCCACAGCTGGATCCCGAGCGGCAGACCGGTCGCGGCGAGCAGGCAGACGAAGATGCCGACGATGCCGAGGACGGCGTTGGCCCGCATGTCCGGGTCGGCGGAGCCGGCAATGCCCATACCGGCGAGGCAGACGATCGGGCTGAGCAGGACCAGCACGACCGTGCCCATGACGAGGCCCCGCTTGGCGACGCTGGGGCGGACCACGAAGGGTTGGTCCTCCGGGATGCGCTTGGTCGTCGGGGCCGGCGGGGGCGGATAACCCGTCGGGTACCCGGGCGCGGGGTGTCCGGGCTGTGGGTATCCCGGCGACGGGTTGCCGTACGGCGGCTGCGGCGAGTTGCCGTACGGCGGGTGGCCGTACGGGGGCTGCGGCGGGTGGCCGGGCGGAGGAGGGGTGGTCACCGGGTTACTCCAGCTGTCGGGCGGGACACGGGCGCCCAGAGTACGACGGGTCCGCCCGGCCTGCGTCGGCGCGACCGACGGTGGCGCTGGCACCGGTCAAATCGTTCGTACCGCGAGATAGGCTGGCATTCGTACACCCCCCGTCCGGCCGGACTCGGGGTACCTGTTCGTGTGCCAGCAGCCCACCGGGCGTGCTTCTCGGCGACACTCACTGGAAGTGATGCAGATGCTCACCGGCCTCTTCTCCGCCGCCCTGGCCGACCCCGGGCTGGCCCGGGCGCGTGACCTGGCGCGCTCCGGTGCCGCGCAGGTCGACGGACTCGACCTGACCGCTCCGCCGGCCCTGCGTCCGTTCGCCGTGGCCGCCGTGGCCGCCGACGCGGCCGGCGCGCAGGGTGGGGCCGGGCGGTCGGTGCTCGCCGTCACCGCCACCACCCGGGAGGCCGACGACCTGGCCGCCGCGCTGGGCAGCCTCCTCCCGCCCGAGCAGGTCGCGGTCTTCCCCAGTTGGGAGACGCTGCCGCACGAGCGGCTCTCGCCCCGCTCCGACACCGTCGGCCGGCGGCTGGCCGTGCTGCGCCGGCTCGCCCACCCGGACGCCGTCGACGCGCACGGGCGCAGCGGGCCGTTGCGGGTGGTCGTCGCGCCCGTCCGGTCCCTGCTGCAACCGCAGCTCAAGGGCCTCGGTGACCTGGAACCGGTGCAGCTCGCCCCGGGCGGGGAGGCCGACCTGGAGGGGGTCGCCCGCCGGCTGACCGACATGGCGTACGCCCGGGTCGACCTGGTCACCAAGCGGGGCGAGTTCGCCGTCCGGGGCGGCATCCTCGACGTCTTCCCGCCCACCGACGAGCACCCGTCCCGGATCGAGTTCTGGGGCGACGAGGTGGAGGAGATCCGCACCTTCGCCGTCGCCGACCAGCGCACCATCGAGTCGTCCCCCCGGTTGTGGGCCCCGCCCTGCCGGGAGCTGCTGCTCACCCCGGCGGTGCGGAAGCGGGCCGCCGCCCTGGCGCAGGAGCATCCCGAGTTGGCCGAGATCCTCGACAAGCTGGCCGAGGGCATGCCGGTCGAGGGGATGGAGTCGCTCGCGCCGGAGCTGGTCGGGCCCGACTCGATGGAACTGCTGCTGCACAGCATGCCGGCCGGCACCCACGTCCTGCTCTGCGACCCGGAGCGGATCCGCACCCGGGCGCACGACCTGGTGCGTACCTCCGACGAGTTCCTCCAGGCCAGCTGGGCCGCGGCAGCCGTCGGGGGCCGGGCCCCGGTCGACCTCGGCGCCGCCGCCTTCAGGACCCTGGCCGAGGTACGCTCGGCCGCCACCGCCCTGGGCCAGCCCTGGTGGACGCTGTCGCCGTTCGGCCTGGCCGAGTCCGACGGCGCGCCGGCACGCCAGCCCTGGGAGGACGACCCGGCCGAGGTCGACGTCACGCCCGACGACGCCATCGCGGTGACCCTGGCGGCCCAGCCGGCCCCGCTCTACCACGGCGAGACGCCCCGGCTGGTCGACGACCTGAAGCGCTGGGCCGGCGAGGGCTGGTCGATCGCGCTGGTCTTCGAGGGGCACGGTCCCGCCCAGCGGGCCGTCGAGGTGCTTCGCGACGCCGGCCTGGGCGCCCGACTGACCGAGGAGGTGCCGACCGCCCCGGAGCCGGGCGAGCTGCTGGTCACCTGTGGCTCGCTCAGTCAGGGCTTCGTCGACGAGGCGTCCCGGTTCGTGCTGCTCACCGGCAACGACGTCACCGGTGGCCGGGGCACCTCCACCCGGGACATGCGCAAGCTGCCCAGCCGGCGACGCAACACCATCGACCCGCTGGAGCTGAAGGCCGGCGACCACGTGGTGCACGAGCAGCACGGCATCGGCCGGTACGTCGAACTCGTGCAGCGGACCGTCAACGGCGCGTCCCGGGAGTACCTCGTCATCGAGTACGCCCCGAGCAAGCGCGGCCAGCCCGGCGACCGGCTCTTCGTCCCCACCGACCAGCTCGACCAGCTCTCCCGGTACGTCGGCGGTGAGCAGCCGGCCCTGCACAAGATGGGCGGCGCGGACTGGCAGAAGTCCAAGGCCCGCGCCCGTAAGGCGGTCAAGGAGATCGCCGCGCAGCTCATCCAGCTCTACGCCGCCCGCAAGGCGTCCAAGGGGCACGCGTTCGGGCCGGACACCCCGTGGCAGCGGGAGCTGGAGGACGCCTTCCCCTGGCAGGAGACCCCGGACCAGCTCGCCGCCATCGAGGAGGTCAAGCGGGACATGGAGCAGACCGTCCCGATGGACCGGCTGATCTGCGGCGACGTCGGCTACGGCAAGACCGAGATCGCGGTACGGGCGGCGTTCAAGGCGGTGCAGGACGGCAAGCAGGTGGCCGTGCTGGTGCCGACCACGCTCCTGGCCCAGCAGCACTACAACACCTTCGCCGAGCGGATGAGCCAGTTCCCGATCGAGATCCGGCAGCTCTCCCGCTTCCAGACGCCGAAGGAGGCCGAGCGGACCATGGAGATGGTCGCCGACGGGAGCGCCGACATCGTGATCGGCACCCACCGGCTGCTCTCCGCGGCCACCCGGTTCAAGCGGCTCGGCCTGGTGATCGTCGACGAGGAGCAGCGCTTCGGCGTCGAGCACAAGGAGCACCTGAAGACGCTGCGTGCCTCGGTGGACGTGCTCAGCATGTCGGCCACCCCGATCCCCCGGACGCTGGAGATGGCGATCACCGGCATCCGGGAGATGTCGACCATCGCCACCCCGCCGGAGGAGCGGCACCCGGTGCTCACCTTCGTCGGGGCGTTCGACGAGCGGCAGGTGGCCGCCTCCATCCACCGCGAGCTGCTCCGCGACGGTCAGGTGTTCTACCTGCACAACCGGGTCGAGTCGATCGACAAGGCGGCCCGCCGGATCCGGGAGATGGTGCCCGAGGCCCGGGTCGCGGTCGCGCACGGCCAGATGGGCGAGGACGCCCTGGAGAAGGTCATGGTCGGCTTCTGGGAGAAGGAGTTCGACGTCCTGGTCTGCACCACGATCGTGGAGTCCGGCATCGACATCCCGAACGCGAACACGCTGATCGTGGAGCGGGCCGACCTGCTCGGCCTGGCCCAGCTGCACCAGATCCGGGGCCGGGTCGGCCGGGGGCGGGAGCGGGCGTACGCGTACTTCCTCTACCCGTCGGACAAGCCGCTCACCGAGCACGCCCACGAGCGGCTGGCGACCATCGCCCAGCACACCGAGCTGGGCGCGGGCATGTACGTGGCGATGAAGGACCTGGAGATCCGGGGTGCCGGCAACCTGCTCGGCGGCGAGCAGTCCGGCCACATCGAGGGCGTCGGCTTCGACCTGTACGTCCGGATGGTCGGCGAGGCGGTGCAGGCGTTCAAGGGCGAACGTCCCGAGGAGGAGACCGACGTCAAGATCGACCTGCCGGTCGACGCGCACCTGCCGCACGACTACGTCGGCGTGGAGCGGCTGCGCCTGGAGATGTACCGCAAGCTCGCCGAGGCCCGCGACTCCGAGCGGCTGCGCGAGGTGGCCGCCGAGATGACCGACCGGTACGGCGAGCCGCCCGCCCCGGTGCAGAACCTGATCGCGGTGGCACGGTTCCGCCTACTGGCCCGCCGGTACGGCCTCACCGACGTCAGCATGCAGGGCAAGCACATCCGGTTCGGCCCGCTGCCGCTGCCCGACTCGAAGCAGCTGCGGCTCAAGCGCTACCACCCCGACTCGGTCTACAAGTCCGCTCTCGACCAGGTCAGCGTCCCGAGGCCGAGCACGAGACGGGTCGGCGGCGAACCCCTGCGGGACCAGGCTCTCCTGGACTGGTGTGCCCAGCTCCTCGCCGACGTCCTCGGCCAACCCACCCCCGCCGGAGCGCGCGCCTGAACGCGTCGCCTGAGCGCGCCTGAGCGCGTCGATCAAGAAGTTCGCGTCACGGTCGATCTCCCCGCTGACGCGAACTTCTTGATCAACTGCTGGGAGCGGGTGGGTGCGAGGGGGAAGGGCAGGGGGTAAGCGCGGTGGGAGGGTGGGGCGTGAGAGAGTGACCGTCATGCGTGCTCGCCGTCTTGTCGCCGTCGCCAGCGTGGCGGTCGGCCTCGTCGCCCTCTCCGGTTGCCGTTCCGAGCCCGGGGTCGCCGCCTACATCGGCGACCAGCGGATCACCGAGGAAGCGGTCACCCGCATCCTGGACGAGCTGCGGGACGACGCCGCCTCCTCGACCCCGGAGCAGCCGGCCACGGACCAGCCCGCCGGTCAGCCGGGCGCGCCCGGCGAGCCGCGGTTGCCCGGCCGGGGCGAGGTGGTCAGCACCCTGGTCCTCGGTGAGGTCTGCCAGCGTCTCTCCGCCGAGAAGGGCTACCGTCCGCAGAACGAGGTTCCGGTCGAGCAGATCAGCCAGCAGCTCGGCTACCCGACGAACACGGCGTACCCGCAGCGGGTGGCGGAGCTGTACACCTGCCTCTCCGGCGTGCCCGCCGGCGCGCCGGTCGCGCCGACCGAGCAGGAGATGACCGACCTGGTCAAGGCCGGCAAGAAAGCCGGCGCCATCCCGGACGAGGTGACCGTCGAACAGGCGGCGTCCCAGCTCGACGGGCAGCAGCTGCGCACCGCGCTGGCCACCCGCAACGCGCTCGCCGAGGCGGTGGAGGGGTACGACGTCACGGTCAACCCGCGCTATCGTCCGCTGTCCTTCCGGGTGCTCAGCTTCCCCGGCGACGTGGCGGCGGTCAGCGTGCCGCTGGGCGAGGCCGGCTCCGACGCGGTGACCGACCCCGCCTGAGCATGATCGCCGCGACGCCCAGGACCGCCCGCTACCCGACGGCCGACGGGCATGCGCGGGTCGCCGAACCGGGCACGACCGCCGGGCACCTGCGGGTTGCCGAATCGGGCACGACCGCCGGGCACCTGCGGGTTGCCGAATCGGGCACGACCGTGCGGGACGACCGATGACCGGACGCATCGTGCTGCTGGTCACCTCGCCCCGGCTGCCGGCGGGGCTGCTGACCGCTGCGGCCTGGGACGTCGTACGCGCCCATCCGGTGCTGACCGGCGCGGAGAGCGCGGTGACCACGGCGCTGCGGACGACGGGCGCCGAGGTCACCGTGGTCGACGGCCCGGCCACCCAGGCGTTGCTCGATGCGGCGGCCCGGCACGGCACGGCGGTCTGGTTGGCCGGCCCGACCGGCGACGAGACGCTCGCCCGCGAGCTGGGCCTGCGCCTGGCCCGCGAGCCGGGCCTGGCCGAGCTGGAGCTGATGTACGGCTCGTGGGACCCGCCGGGAGCGCGACTGCTGGACGCGGTCGAGGTGATGGACCGGCTCGCCTCGCCCGGCGGTGACCCGTGGAAGCGGGCGCAGACCCACCGCAGCCTCTCCGGCTTCCTGTTGGAGGAGTGCTACGAGGCGTACGACGCGATCAGCGCGGGGGACACCGACGCGCTCCGCGAGGAACTGGGTGACGTGCTGCTCCAGGTGGTGCTGCACGCCCGGCTCGCCGAGGAACTGCCCGAGGACGAGCGCTGGAGCATCGACGACGTGGCCGGTGGCCTGGTCGACAAGATGGTCCGGCGCAACCCGCACGTCTTCGCCGGTGCCGAGGCGGGCACCCTGGAGGAGATCACCGCGAGCTGGGAGCGGATCAAGCGGGCCGAGAAGGCCCGGGACTCGGTGCTGGACGGCATCGCCATGAGTCAGCCCGCCCTCGCCCTGGCCGCCAAGATCCTGGAGCGCGCCGGCCGGATCGGCCTGGCCGTGCCGCCCCCCGTTCCCGCCGGGGACGCGGATCCGGAGACCCGACTCGGCGCGGAGTTGCTGCGGATCGTCGCCGAGGCCCGCGCCACCGGCCTGGACCCGGAGGCCGCCCTCCGCCGGGCCACCCTCGCCCACGCCGCCACCATCCGCGCCGCCGAATCCTCCACCCCACCCTCTCCGCGTTGATCAAGAGGTTCGCGCGCCAGACCGCCCGGATCCTGACGCCAACTTCTTGATCAACACGTAGGGCTGGCGCGCGGGGCGGGGGAGGATCGCGGGGGGCGGGGGAGGGGTGGGGCGGCTAGGGTCGGGGGATGTTCACCGAGCGGGCCGAACGGATCGTCGACGCGTTGCTGGAGAGCCGACCGGAGCTGGCCTCCGGCGCGGGAGACCACCGGTACGACGACCGGCTGCCCGACTGGTCCACCGATGCCGTCGCCGCCGACCGACGCATGCTGACCGAGGCAGCGGACGCGCTCGCCGAGGTGGACGGGGACTCCCTCCCGGTCGAGGAGTCGGTCGACCACGCCCTGCTCACCGCCCTGGTCGACCGGGAGCTCTTCGAGTCGACCGAGATCCGGTCGCACGAGTGGGATCCGCTGCGGCACAACCCCGGCCTGCTGCTGCACGCCCTGCTGTCCCGTCCGTACGCCCCGGTCGAGGTGCGGCTGACCCACCTGGCCGGGCGGTTGGCGGCCGTACCCGACGCCCTGGCGACCGCGCGTGCGACGCTGCGCGACATGCCGCGCATCCACGCCGAGACGGCGGTCGGGCAGTTCGTCGGCACGGCGGCGCTGGTGCGCCAGGAGGTGCCGGCGCTGCTGGCGCAGGCCCCCGCGCTCGGCGACCGGGTGGAGCCGGCGGCGCGGGCGGCGATCGCCGCGCTGGAGGAGTTCGCCGACTGGCTGCGGGCCGGCTTGGCCGCCGACGACGGGCCGGGCCCGGACCCCCGGCTCGGCCGCCGCCGCTGGGAGGCCCGACTCTGGCACACCCTGGACACCGAGCTGCCCGCCGCCGAGGTGCTGCGCCGCGCCTGGGCCAACCTGGAGCGGGTGACCGAGGAGATCCGCGTGGCCTCCGTCGAGCTGGTCGGCGGTCCGGCCGACGACGAGACGGTGCGCCGGGCGCTGGCCCTGCTCGCAGCCGAGCACCCGGACGACCACACCATCGTCGACCTGGCCTCGGTCACCCTGGACGAGGCCACCGACTTCGTCCGGGCGCACGACCTGGTCACGCTGGTCGACGACCCGTGCGTGATCCAGGAAATGCCCGAGTTCGCCCGGGGCGTGGCGGTGGCGTACTGCGACTCGCCCGGTGGGCTGGAGACGGCGGACCTGCCCACGTTCTACTGCATCGCGCCGACCCCGGTGGACTGGCCGGCCCACCGGGTCGAGTCGTTCTACCGCGAGTACAACGACCACATGATCCGCAACCTGACCGTGCACGAGGCGATGCCCGGACACTTCCTCCAGCTCGCCCACGCCCGGCGGTACGTAGGCGGCACCCGGGTACGGGCACTGGCCCGTTCCGGGCCGTTCATCGAGGGCTGGGCGGTGTACGCCGAGGAGCTGATGACCACCGCCGGCTTCGGTGGCCTGCCGGTGCGGTTGCAGCAGCTCAAGATGCAGCTGCGGATGACCATCAACGCGCTGATCGACCAGTTGACGCACTGCGAGGATCTGCCCGAGGCCGAGGCGATGGCGCTGATGACCGGCCGGGGCTTCCAGGAGGAGGGGGAGGCGGCCGGCAAGTGGCGGCGGGCGCTGCTCACCTCGACGCAGCTCTCCACGTACTTCGTCGGCTACGCCGAGATCGCGGAGATCGCCGCGGCCCGCCCGGCGGAGGTGCCGGTGCGGCGCTGGCACGACGCGATGCTCGCCCACGACTGCCCGCCCCCGCGCCATCTGCGCACCCTGCTCGGGGTCTGAGCCCGCCCGCTGCGCCCGGGGGTGGTTGCAGGGGACCCCTCCTCGGCAAAATGCGGTAGGAAGGGCCCCCTGCAACCACCTCAGCCGGGTGTCAGCTGCCGCCGGGGCGGCGGTCGACCACGCCCGCGCCGGGCGGCAGGTCGAAGGCGGCGTCGTCCACGGAGTCGCGGATGCTGCTGAGCGCCAGCTCGGTCGGCTTGCCGTCGAGCGCGCCGGTGAAGCTGCCGAGCACGCCGTCGCTGGTGACGCAGGCGGTGAACGGGGGCACCTCGGCGGAGCGGACGTCGACGCAGGTGGCCGGATGCCCGGCCAGCGTGGTGTCGCTCTGCTCGATGACCG
The DNA here is from genome assembly GCF_044459745.1 of Micromonospora sp. NPDC050187. Lineage (NCBI taxonomy): Bacteria > Bacillati > Actinomycetota > Actinomycetes > Micromonosporales > Micromonosporaceae > Micromonospora > Micromonospora sp. NPDC050187. The sequence continues at coordinate 241,490 of NZ_JBITJH010000006.1, read as the reverse complement.
CGTTTGGGTCGAGTGCGGCGGTGGTCAGCAGTCCCATGACCGCCGGCGGGGTGACCATGCCCCGCCGCTCGGCCTCGGTGTAGACGGCCACCGACGGCCGGCTGGAAGGCGTCGGCGGCACGGTCAGCGTGCACACCGGCTTGCCGGTGGTCCGGCAGCTGGCGAAGGAGTCGGCGCTGACGCTGATCTTGCCGTCGGGGTATGTGTACGCGGTGCGGACCGGGTCCCGGGACTGGGCGATCGACACGGTCCGACCGCCGGGAAGCTGGTACTCGGCGGAGTAGGTCAACTCGTGCGCGCTGTCCAGCCGGGACGCCAGTTCGTTGACGAGGTCACCCCGGCCGATCACACGTCCGGTGTCCTCCAGGGCCTGGCAACCGGTGACGGTGAGCGACGCGACGACCGAGACGGCGAGCACGCGGAGAACAGTCGAGGCGGCGGGCATGATGCTCAGCCTCGCCGATCGGGTCCACCGATCGCAAACCGGTTGCCGGTTGAGCGGTGAGAATCCGGGAATGTCCGCCGGAACCACCACCGGTGGTACACCGGGCGACGCGGTGCCCACGAGCGTCGCCCGATACGCTGCGTTCAACGTCTGCCTCAGCCGCACCGTCGCGGCCCTACCGGACCGGACACTCGCACACGAACAACGAGGAGCGACTCAGTGGCAACCATCGAGGGAATCGTCGCCCGGGAGATTCTGGACTCGCGGGGCAACCCGACGGTCGAGGTCGAGGTCGGCCTGGACGACGGCACGGTGGCCCGCGCCGCGGTGCCCTCCGGCGCCTCCACCGGCGCCTTCGAGGCGATCGAGCTGCGCGACGGTGACGCCGACCGCTACCTGGGCAAGGGTGTCGAGAACGCGGTCGCGAACATCGAGGACAAGATCGTCGACCAGCTCGTCGGCTACGAGGCCAGCGAGCAGCGGCTGATCGACCAGAAGATGCTCGACATCGACGGCACGGACAACAAGTCCGAGCTGGGCGCGAACGCCATCCTCGGGGTCTCGCTCGCGGTGGCGAAGGCGGCGGCCGGCAGCGCCGAGCTGAGCCTCTTCCGCTACCTGGGCGGCCCGAACGCACACCTGCTGCCGGTGCCGATGATGAACATCCTCAACGGTGGCGCGCACGCCGACTCGAACGTCGACGTCCAGGAGTTCATGATCGCGCCGATCGGCGCGCCGAGCTTCCGGGAGGCGCTGCGCTCCGGCGCGGAGGTCTACCACGCGCTCAAGTCGGTGCTGAAGAAGCAGGGTCTCTCCACCGGCCTCGGCGACGAGGGCGGCTTCGCCCCGAACCTGCCCACCAACGCCGCCGCGCTGGACCTGATCGCCGAGGCGGTCGAGAAGGCCGGCTACCGGGTGGGTACCGACATCGTCTTCGCCCTCGACGTGGCGGCGACGGAGTTCTTCGACAACGGCACCTACACCTTCGAGGGCTCGCCGAAGAGCGCCGAGGAGATGAGCAACTACTACACCAAGCTCGCCGGCGACTACCCGATCGTGTCGATCGAGGACCCGCTGGCCGAGGACGACTGGAGCGGCTGGGCCACCCTGACCGCTGCGGTCGGCGACCGGATCCAGATCGTCGGCGACGACCTGTTCGTCACCAACCCGCAGCGGATCGCCCGCGGCATCGCCGAGAAGGCCGCGAACGCGGTGCTCGTCAAGGTCAACCAGATCGGCTCGCTCACCGAGACCCTCGACGCGGTCGATCTGGCCCACCGGGCCGGCTTCAAGTGCATGATGAGCCACCGGTCCGGCGAGACCGAGGACACCACGATCGCCGACCTGGCGGTGGCCACCGGCTGCGGCCAGATCAAGACCGGTGCCCCGGCCCGTTCGGACCGGGTCGCCAAGTACAACCAGCTCCTGCGGATCGAGGAGGAGCTGGCCGACGCGGCCCGGTACGCCGGTGCGGGTGCCTTCCCGCGCTACCGTTCCGCCTGACGGGCGCGTGATGCGTCGGGGAGGGGTGTGACGACGATGCAGCCGCGCCGCACACCGGGCGGGCAGCGTCCCACCCGCCGGCCGGGACTCCCCGGCCGGCCGGGTGGGGCCCGCGTGCGGACCACCAGCCGGGAGGGCGTCCGCGCCGAGTCGCGGAGCACCACCGGTCGCGCTCCGGGCACCGCCCGGGGTGCCGAGGCCGTACGCTCGGCGAGCCGTCCGGCGGCGGCCCGCCGGGCCGCCGCCGGTGGCACCGTCAAGCGGCTCTCCGCACCCCGTCCCCGGCGCTTCACCGGGCGGGCCACCGTGCTCTTCGCGGTGCTGATCGCCCTCGCCCTCGGCTACACCTACCCGGTCCGGGTCTACCTCGACCAGCAGGCCGACATCGAGCGGATGGAGGCGGCCCAGGCCGCCCAGCGGGAGCTGATCGAGGAGCTCTCCGTCGAGGCGGCCAAGTGGCAGGATGACGCGTACATCGAGACCCAGGCCCGGCAGCGGTTCTTCATGGTCTACCCGGGCGAGGTGCCGGTGCTGGTGCTGAAGGGTAAGGCACCGACCGACCCGGGAACCGGTCCGCTGCCGCCCCGGTCCGAGCGCCCGCGCAGCGACGACCCGTGGTACGACACCCTCTGGTCGAGCATCGAGGCGGCCGACGCCGAGCGCCCCGACAAGTGAGCCCCCGCGACGCCGGACGCCCGACAGGTGAGCCCGGAACGCCGGACGCCGGTTGCTCGACCCGCGCCACCCGGCCCGACCCCGAACTGGTCGTCCGGACGACCGAACAGCACCGACGAGAGATGACGACCGTGACATTCGTACCCCCGCCGGAGCCGGCGGCGGACTCCGTACCGCCGCCGAAGCGGGAGCCGGCGACCGAGGCCGACCTGGCTGCGGTGGCCGCCCAGCTCGGACGCCCGCCCCGGGGCACCCGAGCGGTGGCCCACCGCTGCCCGTGCGGCCTGCCCGACGTGGTGGAGACGACCCCCCGGCTCGCCGACGGCACCCCGTTCCCGACGCTGTTCTACCTGACCTGCCCCCGGGCCACGGCGGCGTGCAGCCGGCTGGAGTCGGCCGGGCTGATGAAGGAGATGGCCGAGCGGCTCGCCACCGACCCGGAGCTGGCCGCCCGCTACCGGGCGGCGCACGAGGACTACCTTGCCCGGCGGGAGGCGATCGGCCAGGTGCCGGAGATCGCCGGTATCTCCGCCGGTGGCATGCCCGGGCGGGTGAAGTGCCTGCACGTGCACCTGGGGCACGCGCTCGGCGCGGGACCGGGGGTGAACCCGTTCGGCGACGAGACGTTGGCGCTGGTGGAACGGTGGTGGGCGGCCGGGCCGTGCGTGGACGTGCCGGCGGACGAGTGAGCACCGACGGTTTCGTCGTCCGGCGGGCGCGCACCGGGGACGTCCGGGGCATCCGCCGGCTGGTGGACACGTACACCGACGACCGGCGGCTGTTGAGCAAGGCCACCGTCACCCTCTACGAGGACGTGCAGGAGTTCCGCGTCGCCGAGCGGGTCGCCGACGGCGCGGTGGTGGGCTGCGGCGCGCTGCACGTGATGTGGGAGGACCTGGCCGAGATCCGGACGGTCGCGGTGGACCCGACGTGCCGGGGCCAGCGGCTCGGCCACCGGATCGTCGCCGAGCTGATCGACGGGGCCCGCGAGCTCGGGGTTGCGCGGATCTTCGTGCTGACCTTCGAGACCCGGTTCTTCGGGTCGTTCGGGTTCGAGGCGATCGACGGCGCGCCGGTCCCGCAGCCGGTCTACGAGCAGCTGCTGCGCTCGTACGACGAGGGTGTGGCGGAGTTCCTCGACCTGGAACGGGTCAAGCCGAACACCCTCGGCAACACCCGCATGCTGCTGCGCCTGTGACCGGCTGTGGGCGGGGTGGGGTGGGGTGGGGTGGGGTGGTAGCAGGGGTCCCCTGTTACCGCTTTCTGCCGAGCAGGGGACCCCTGCAACCAACCAGAACCACCCCGCAGCCCGCTTGACCCGCCCAGGCACCCTGGTCCCCGTGATCGTTCTCCGTCGCCTGGTCCGGGTCGTGGCCGCGCTGGTCAGCCTGGCCGCCCTGGTCGGGGTGGTCCGTCTGGTCGCGCCGGCCACCGGGGCGGGCGGCGAGCCACCCGGAGTGGCCCGACAGTTGGCCTTTCTGCGGGCCGCCCTCGACGACGGGGCGGGCGAGGACGCCCAGGCCCTCTTCCCCGAGGGGTACTTCTTCGCGCACGTCCTCTACGGGCTCGCCCGGGTGGAGCTGGGCATGCGCGAGCCCGCCCGCCGGGAGGAGTCGTCACGGGAGGCCCGCTGGGCGCTGGGCCGGCTGGAGTCACCGGCCGGGTTGGCGCCGTTCAGCCCGGAGCTCACCCCGCCGTACGGGGTGTTCCACCAAGGCTGGACGAACTGGCTGCGCGGCGGGGTGCTCGCCCTGCAACCGGCGGAGCGCCGCGACCCGGCCGAGGTGCGTCGCTTCGCCGAGACCTCGGCCGCGCTCGGCGCGGCCTTCGACGCGTCGGCCACCCCGTACCTGGCCGCCTACCCGCAGCAGGCATGGCCGGTGGACTCCACCGTGGCGGTCGCCTCGCTGCGGCTGCACGACACGCTGCTGCCACCCCGCTTCCGGCGCACGATCGATCGATGGCTCGACGGGGTCCGGCAGCGGCTGGACCCGCGTACCGGGCTGATGCCGCACCGGGTCGACCCGGCCACCGGCGCGCCGGCCGAGGTGGCCCGGGGAACCTCGCAGAGCGTCATCCACCGGTTCCTGCCGGAGATCGACCCGATCTTCGCCCGGCAGCAGTATCTCGCGTTCCGGGACCAGTACCTGGTCACGCCGCTCGGGCTGGGCCCGGCGGTGCGGGAGTACCCGGAGGGGCTGGACGGCCCGGGGGATGTCGACTCGGGCCCGCTGCTGCTCGGGGTGAGCCTCTCGGCCACCGTGGTCACCCTCGGCGCGGCCCAGCGGCACGGCAACCACCGGCTCGCCGGGGCCCTCGCCAACTACGGCGAGCTGGCCGGGTTGCCGGTGCAGACCCCGTGGACGAAACGGTACGCCCTCGGCGCGATGCCGATCGGGGACGCGTTCCTGGCCTGGGCCAAGACCGCCCGCCCGTGGGTGCCGGACACCACGTCCCAGCCGACGCTGTCGGCCGGTGTCCCGTTCGGGTGGCGGCTGCCGCTGCTGTCTCTGCTGGTGGCGCTGGGCGTCGTGCCGTGGCTGCCGGTCCTGCTGGCCCGGTGGCGCCGCCGCCGGACCGGCCCGCCGCCCGCCGAGGGAGGTCCTCCGGCGGGCGCTGGCGGGTCACCGCCCGCTGGTGGAGACCCGTCGGCCGGTGCTGCCGGCCCGCCGCCCGCCCGTGGAGGTCCGGCGACCGATGCTGCCGGGCTGCCGCCCGCTGGTGGAGGCCGGCCGCCCGGTGCTGCCGGCCCGCCCGCACCGGTCGGGCCGCTGCCGTAGGGTTGCTGCCGTGACGACGCGCGTGGCGGCCATCGACTGCGGCACCAACTCGATCCGACTCCTGATCGCCGACCTGCCGGATCCTTCGGCCGGCCCGACGGCGCCGCTGACCGACCTCACCCGGCGGCTCGAGATCGTCCGGCTCGGCCAGGGTGTGGACCAGACCGGACGGCTCGCCGCCGAGGCGATCGAGCGGACCCGCGTCGCGCTGGCCGGTTACGCGGCGGAGATCGAGAAGCAGGGCGTGGACCGGGTGCGGATGTGCGCCACCTCCGCCTCCCGGGACGCCTCGAACGCCGCCGACTTCCGGTCGATGGTGGAACGGACCCTCGGCGTCGCACCGGAGGTGGTCAGCGGCGACGAGGAGGCCCGGCTCTCCTTCACCGGCGCGGTGCGCGGGCTGCCGACCGACACCGAACCGCCGTACCTGGTGGTCGACATCGGTGGCGGCTCCACCGAGTTCGTCCTGGGCACCCGTGAGGACGGGGTCGAGGCGGCGATCTCGGTGGACATCGGCTGCGTCCGGATGACCGAGCGGCACCTGCACGGCGACCCGCCCACCCCGGCGGAGGTGGCCGCAGCCGAGGCGGACGTCGCGGCTGCGGTGGACCGGGCGCTCACGGTCGTGCCGGGGCGGCGGGCCGCCACCCTGGTCGGGCTCGCCGGTTCGGTCACCACCGTGGTCGCCATCGCCGAGGGCCTGCACGAGTACGCCCCGGAGCGGATCCACCACGCCCGGGTGTCGTACGAGACCGTGGCCGGGGTGACCGCCGACCTGCTGGGCCGGACGCGCGCCGGACGGCTGGCGATCCCGGTGATGCATCCGGGCCGGGCGGACGTGATCGGGGCCGGTGCCCTGGTGCTTCGCGTGATCATGGAACGCGCCGGGATGTCGGCGGTGGTCGCCAGCGAGCATGACATCCTCGACGGCATCGCCTGGAGCATGCAGCCCGGTCACTAGGGCCTCCGACCTGCCGGGCGACTCCGGGCATCGACGCCGGACGGTGTCGGTGCGGGTCCTGAAGTGGCCCGACCAGGGGCTGCGGTGTCCGGACGGCCATGGTCAGCGGTTGGCGCGTGACACCGGTCGAGTACCCTGGCGCTGGCCCGAGCCCCTCCTCGGAAAGCGCCATGGCTGACGACAGAGACCGTACCCTGATCATTCCGCGTGTGCGGATGGCGGAGACTCCCACGGAGTTTCGGCCGATCGACGGGTGGAACGAGGGTGCGGCGACGGAGCCGGACGATCCCGGCGACCGTGGCGGACGCTCCCTCGCCAGGCTGGCCTGGATCGTTCCGACCCTGTTGATGGCCGTCCTCGGACTGGCCCGGGTCACGTGGCCGGCGCTGTGGGGTGACGAACTCGCCACCTGGGGCATGGCGCGGGCGTCGTGGGGCGACCTGTGGTCCGTCCTGCGGAACTTCGACGCGGTCAACGGTCCCTACTACGCGCTCATGCACCTGGTGACCGGCCTGCTCGGCGACTCGGAACTGACCCTGCGGCTGCCGTCGATGCTGGCCATGGCCGGGGCGGCCGGCCTGGTCGGATCACTCGGCACCCGGCTGGCCAGCCCCCGGGTCGGGCTGACCGCCGGCCTGATCTTCGCAGTGCTGCCGAGCACCTCCCGGTATGCCCAGGAGGCCCGTCCGTACGGGCTCGCGATCTTCGCCGCGGTGCTCGCCACCTGGCTGCTGGTCCGGGCGATCGACCGGCCCGGCGGCCGACGGTGGGTACCGTACGCCGGCGCGGTGGCTCTGCTCGGACTCGCCCAGGTCGTCGGGCTGCTGCTGCTCGCCGGGCACGCGCTGGTGGTCCTGCTGATGCGGCCCCGGGCGGGCTGGGCCTGGCTGGTCGCCGCGCTGGTCGGGACGCTGCCCGCGCTGCCGGTGCTGCACCTGGCCCGGTCCCAGCGGGCGCAGGTGGCCTGGATTCCGGAGGCGACCCTCGACCGGGTGGCCGACCTGCCCGGCGGGCTGACCGGCGACGCCCTGCTGGGCGGGGTGGTCCTGGCCCTGGCGCTGGTCGGGATGTCGCTGCGCCGGCCGGCGGTGGTCTACACCGCGTGGGCGTTCGTCCCGGTGCTCGCGCTCTACGCGGTCAGCCAGGTCACCCCGCTCTGGCTGCCCCGGTACCTCCTCTTCGTGCTGCCCGCCTTCGCGCTGCTGGCGGCGACCGCGCTCAGCCGGGCACCGGTGCTGCGCGGCCTGGCGGTGGTGGTCGTGGTGGCCCTGGTCGGACTGCCGACGCAGATCGGCCTGCGGAAGACCGACGGGCACACCCAGGCCAGCCGGGACCTGGGCACCCTCCTGCTGGAGCAGGGCCGCCCGGAGGACACCGTGCTCTACGGCGGCAACATCGGCGGCGAGCAGTGGGTGGCCCGGGACGCGGTCACCCGGTACACCCGCGCCGGGAGCCCGCCCCGGGACGTGCTGTTGGCTCAGCCGCCCCGCACCGGGGGCTCGTTCACCGGCCGCGAGTGTGCCGAGGTCGCCCGCTGCTTCGGGAAGCCCGAGCGGGTGTGGGTGGTCCGGACCGGCCGGCTGGACGACCCGCTGCGCGGCCTCGGGGACGTCAAGGAGCCGGTGCTGCGCAGCCAGTACGACATCGACCAGGTGTTCCGACCCACCGGCTTCACCGTGGCGCTGCTGCTGCGGCGGCAGGTGGGCAGCGAACAGCAACCGGTGCGTTGACCACCGGTCGATCCGTCGTCGAGTTCGGGGAGAACTGACATGCTGGCGTTCCTGCTCCAGGTGAACTCCTGGCTGAGCAAGGGACAGCTGTATCTCTTCGCCCTGTTCATGATGATGATCTGGGCGCTCTGGCTGGTACGGGTGGTGCTGTCGTCCTCGTACCGGCCCTGGAAGACGCCGTACCAGACGACGACCTCGGTCATCATCCCCGTGGTGGACGAGACGGAGGAGCTGTTCCGGTCCGTGCTGGCCCGCATCCTGGAGCAGCGTCCCACCGAGGTCATCGTGGTCATCAACGGCCCCCGGAACACCATGCTGGAGAAGGTCTGCGCCGAGGTCGGGGTGCGCTGGGCGTGGACGGAGATCGCCGGCAAACGCAACGCCCTCCAGGTGGGGGTGGGCATGGCGACCGGCGACATCGCCGTGCTCGTCGACTCGGACACCATCTGGACCCGGCACACCCTGTCCGAGCTGATCAAACCGTTCCGCGACCCCCGGGTCGGCGGGGTCACCACCCGGCAGCGGATCCTCAACCCGGAGCGCACCGTGCTGACCCGGTGGGCGGACTGGCTGGAGAACGTCCGCAACGAGTACTCGATGCCGGCGATGAGCGTGCTCGGCACCGTGGGCTGCCTGCCGGGCCGGACCATCGCCTTCCGCCGGTTCATCCTGGTCCGCACCATGGACCGGTTCCTCAGCGAGAAGTTCCTCGGGGTGTTCCTCGAGGTCAGCGACGACCGGACGCTGACCAACTACACGTTGCAGGCCGGCTTCCGGACGGTCTACCAGTCGACCTCGCTGGTCTACACCGACGCGCCCCTGCAACTGCGGAAACTGGTCAAGCAGCAGTACCGCTGGGCCCGGGGCTCGCAGTACAACACCCTGCGGATGCTCGGCTGGATGGTCCGCCGGACCCCGGTGCTCGCCACCTTCTACGTCGCCGACATCGTGGTGCCCTTCGTGCTGGTCGGTTCGTACTTCTCCTGGGCGTTCTCGGTGCTGGTCGGGGAGACGGTCACCATCTACGACGAGCTGCGGCTGCCGGGCAACCTGATCGGCTGGCGGCTCATCGGGGCGATCCTGGCACTCAGCGCGGCGATGACCGCCCTGTCGTTGATGATCCGGTTCGCCCGGCACTTCGCCTTCCGGCCCCGGGACCTGCTCTACCTGCCGGCGTTCATGATGATCAACACGTTCGTGCTCATGCCGGTCCGGGTGGTCGGGTTCTTCCGGATGGCACACAACGCCGGGTGGGGCACCCGGGCCGGCGGCTTCCAGGGCGAGAAGCGGCGCAACCCGCTCGTCCTGGTGCCCTACCTGCTGGGGGGAGCGATGCTCGTGGCGTCGGTGCTGCTCGGTGTCTGAACACACCCGGCGACGGCCTCGGCAGTTCCACCTCTGGATGGCGGTCAACACCGTGGTGCTGCTCCTGCTCAGCGCCTGGGTGGTGCACAGCGCCTCCGGGGCCCCGCCCACGTCCGCGCCGCCGGCCGGCCCGCCCCCGTCGGCGGTGCCCGGCGAGGGCGCGTCCGGCAGCCGTACCCGGATCCCCGCGAAGAAGGACATCCTGTCCGCGCGTGGCCACCGGTTCGGCCTGAGCGCGCCGCATGTGCCCTGGTCACAGCCGGAGATCGACGACATCGCCGCGAAGGCCGGGGCACGACCCACCCTGCTCCAGTACTTCGTGAAGTGGACCGAGGAGTTCCGGCCGGAGAGCGTCGACGCGGCGTACGGCAACGGCGGCGTCCCGGTGATCTCCTGGGAGCCGTGGAGCGGCAGCGGGGCCGGCCTCGACCAGCCGGCGTACGCGCTGCGACGGATCGTCGCCGGGGAACACGACGAGTATCTGGTGCGTTTCGCGACCGCCGTCCGGGACCATCGGTGGCCGATCGGGCTGCGCTTCGCGCACGAGATGAACGGCTCCTGGTACCCGTGGTCGGAACAGCGCTCCGGCAACCGGTCGGGGGAGTACGTGAAGGCGTGGCGGCACGTGCACGACGTCTTCGCCCGGGTCGGCGCGACCAACGTCATCTGGATCTGGAGTCCGAACATCATCCGGCCGGTGCCGAAGATCAGCCTGAGTGCGCTCTACCCGGGGGACCGGTACGTCGACTGGATCGGGCTGGTGGGTTACTCGACCGGCGAGCGGACCGCCACCCAACTGTTCCAGCCGACCCTGCGCCGGCTTCGCGCGTTCACCGACCGGCCGCTGCTGATCACCGAGACGGGCAGCCGGCCGGAGGCGTACCGGTTGCCCTTCATCCGCGACCTGTTCGTCTGGCTGAGCCGCCGGACGGACGTCGTCGGGTTCATCTGGTTCGAGTACGACCGGGTGGACGGCGGCAGCGGCGACTGGCGCTTCACCACCCGACCCGACGCGGTCGAGGCGTTCCGGACCGGCCTCGCCCGGCTGCGGTTGGCGCCGCCGCCGGGCTGAGCGTCGGCTGCGGTGAACGTCGCCACCGGGCTGGACGTCGGCTGCGGTGGGCGTCGCCGCCGGGCTGGGCGTCGGCTGACGTCGCGGGCCGGGCGTCGTGGAAGGGGCGCACGCCGACCGGCACCGCCCGAGGTGGCAACGGTCGAGACTGAGAGGAGGTGCCGGGGTGCGGATGCCGATCCGGCTCGGCCTGCTGGCCGGTTTCATGATCGTGGTGAGCCTGCTGACCGCGGTGGTGGCCCTGCGGGAACACTCCGACACCCCGGACGAACCTGACGGCCGGGGCGCTGGCACGGCCCCGACGCACGGGACGACGGCGCTGGTCACGGTGGACGCCGGGGCGACCCGAGGTCCGCTCAACAACCCGGCCTTCTACCACAACCAGGCCGGTCCGTCCACGCTGCTGGGACCGGGGGACCTCCGGCTCGTGGAGGACCTGCGGCCGACCCTGACCCGGGTCTGGTCGGCACCCGCCGCCTACCACGACCCGGCCACCGACCGGTACGACTACGACCCGGTCGCCCCGCAGGGCGGCGGCGGCACCATGTACGGCTATCTGGACCAGGTGAGCGGCTACTCGGGTGTGATGATGCTGAACGTCGACCAGTGCCGGCAGGAGCTGATGACCACGGCCGAACCGCAGCGGTGCCGGGACGTGCTGAAGAACGGCATCCGGCACTACAAGCAGCGCTACCCGGGCCTGCGCTACGTGGAGATCTTCAACGAACCGGACCGCCCCTGGAAGACCCGGCCGGACGAGCCCCGGGCGATGCCGGCGGCCGAGTACTACGACTGGTACCGCCTCGGTTACCGGATCGTCAACGAGGTGAACGCCGAACTGCGGCCGGAGCACCCGCTGCGCGTCGGCGGGCCGGTCACGCACACGTTCAACGAGAAGTACCTCCGGGAGTTCCTCGACCTCTACCGGGACGACACCGACCCGACCAAGCGGCTCGACTTCATCTCGTACCACCAGTACCAACGGCGCGACGACGTGGCTGCCGTCGCCGGCGAGAAGGGCGCCGTCCAGCGCTGGCTACGTGAGCGGGGCCTGGACGAGAGGATCCCGACGTTCGTCACCGAGTACGGCGTCTTCCCGGGCGGCAACGCCGGCCCCTCGTTCGCCGAGGACCTGCTCACCCACGCGGCGGCCATGGCCGCCCTCGGCTACTTCTACGTCGAGGGCGGCACGGACATGCCGATGCACTGGGTGTTCGACCACAGCAGCAACGACCGGAAGTCGATGTTCGTCGACGGTACGGACGGCGCGGTGTACCCGTACTACAACCTGGTCCGGATGCAGCGGATGCTGAAGAAGGTCCGGGTTCCCGCCGGTTCGGACGCGCTCACCCCGGCCGGTCTCGGCGTCAACGCCCTGGCGACCCGGGACGCGTCCGGGGTGGCCGTGCTCGCCACCAACTACCAGTGGACGAACCGGGTCACGCACGGCGTCACCATCAACGTCGGCAACCTGCCGGCGGAGTTCGCCGACCGGCGCATCCGGGTCGAGCGGTACCTGGTGGACGCGGTGACCAGCAATTACACGCACGACCCGGCGACGTCGTCGCTCCAGAGAGTGGAGCGGTACACCCTGGACCCGGCCGACACGGTCGGTGTCACCTTCGACCTGACGCCGAACGCGATGTCCCTGCTCGTGCTCACCCCGGTGGACTGACCGCGTCGTTCCGTCCGGTCGGGCCGTTCGCCTACCGGCCCGCCGGGCGGTTGGCCCGCCGGACGACCAGCAGCACCACGACCAGCACCACCAGGGCCGCCACGACCAGCAGCCCGATCACGACCGGGACGAGCGGACCGAGGGCGACGCCGCCGGTCCCGTCCGCCTCCGCCTCCTCCGTCTCCTCGGTCGCCGGAACCGCGCCCAGCGGATTCGCGTCGACCGGGGGCACTTCGGCGGTCAGCGCCCGGACCAGGTCGAGCCGACCGAAGCCGTACCGGTCGTCCCGGCCGGGTGGTCCGGCGTCCCGGGCGGTGGAGACCAGCCGGTTGACCACGTCCGCCGCGCTCGCCTCGGGGTAGCGGGCCCGGATCAGCGCCGCCGCCCCGGCCACCAGCGGTGCCGCCGCGCTCGTGCCGTCCACCGTGACGTAGCCGCCCTCGGTCAGGTCCGACCACCGGCCGGCGGTGGTCGAGACGTCCACCCCGGGGGCGGTGACGGCGATCTGCTCGCCCCGGGTCCCGCCCGACCACGGCTCGCCGTCCCGGTCGGTCGCGCCCACCGCGATCACCCCGGGCAGTCGCGCCGGATAGAGCACCCCGGCGTCACCCTGCTCGGCGTTGCCCGCCGCGGCGACCACCACGACGTCCTTCGACTGCGCGTACCGCACCGCCTCGTCGAGGGCGGGGCTGGTCGTGGGGCCGCCGTTGGAGATGTTGACGACCTTCGCGCCGTGGTCGACCGCGTACCGGATGCCCTCCGGCAGGTTGCTGCCGGCGAAGGTGTTCGTCGCGACGGTCACCGGCAGGATCCTCGCCCCCGGGGCGATGCCCAGGGCGCGACCGCTGCCGCCGCCCCGGGCGGCGATCAGCCCGGCCACCCCGGTTCCGTGGTTGCGCTCGTCGACCTTGCCCCTGTCGTCCCGGCCGATCAGGCGCCGGCCGTCGAGGATCCGGCCGGCCAGGTCGGGGTGCTCCGCGTACACCCCGGTGTCGACCACCGCGACGATGACGCCCTCCCCGGTGGAGATCCGGTGCGCCTCGGTGACCCGCAGCGCCTCCAGGTGCCACTGCCGATCCAGCGGCGGCACCGCGGCCACGGCGGGCACGGGCGTCCCGACGGCGGTCAGCGCGAGCCCGGCCGCGACGGCCAGAACGCTCCGGCGCAGGGCCGGCAGCCGCGCACTCATTCGTCTCTCCCCACGGGTCGGCACGCCTGGTCGCCGGTGACCCTATCGGACGGTCGCCGGCGGGGCCCGTCCCGACGCGTACCCCGGCCGCCCGGCCGCCCGGACCGGGTGCCACCTCGGTAACCTGGGTCCCGTGCACGGACGTTCCGGGAACCGCCGCCCGCTCCGGGTGGGTGCCGCGCGACGACCGGCCCGGTGGCGGGCGGTGTTCTGCGGTGCCGTGGTCGCGCTGCTGGCGACCTTCGTCGTACCCCCGGCTCCGGGTCGTGCCGCGCCGCGGTGCGGGCCCTCCGGTGAGCCCGCGCCCACGGCGACGCCGTGGCCGCTGCGTCGGTTGGAGCCGTCGGCCGCCTGGCGGTTGACCCGTGGCGGCGGTGTCATCGTCGCCGTCATCGACTCGGGGGTCTCGGCCACCCATCCCGCCCTGGCGGGGCAGGTCCGCGCCGGACGCGACTTCAGCGGCCTGCCGCAGCGCGACGGGCAGTGCGACCTGGCCGGTCACGGGACCATGGTGGCGGGCATCATCGCCGGCCGGGCGGAGGCCGGGACGCCGTTCACCGGCATCGCGCCGGCCGCCCGGATCCTGCCGATCCGCGTGCTGCCGGACACCCGGCGCACCAACGACGAGAGCCTGCCCGGCCAGATCGCCCAGGCCATCCGGTACGCGGTCGACAACAACGCCAAGGTCATCAACCTCTCGTTGGAGACCCTGCCCCGGCCCGAGCTGGCTGCCGCCATCGAGTACGCCCTGGAGAACCGGGTCGTGGTGGTCGCCGCCGCCGGCAACCAGCAGCAGCAACGGGACCAGCCCGCCTATCCGGCCGGCTACCCCGGGGTGATCGCCGTCGCCGGCATCGACGAGCAGGGGGGCCACGTCGGCACCTCGATCAGCGGCGACTACGTCGACATCGCCGCGCCCGGACACCACATCGTCGCCCCGGCACCGGGCGGCGACGGTTGGCTCACCGAGCCCGAAGGGGGCACCAGCTTCGCGGCGGCGTACGTCTCCGGGGTGGCCGCGCTGATCTGCGCGATGTACCCCGAACTCAGCCCGGCGCAGGTCGCCAACCGGTTGACCCGCACCGCGGACGCCCCGCCCGAGGGACGCAACGAACAGGTCGGGTACGGAGTGGTCAACCCGTACCGGGCGGTCAGCACCCTGCTCGGCACGCGCAGCGACCCGCCGGCGGGGGCGATGGCCGAACCGGTGCCCGTGCCCGACCCGTGGAGCCGGGAACGGGTCGTGGCGATCTGGGCCGCTGCGATCGGCGTGCTTCTCGCCATCGTCCTGCTGGTGTCCCGGCCGGTCGTGCGCCGGGGGCGGCAGCGGGGTTGGCGGCCCGGCCGGCGGCGGCTCGACGCCCCGGACGACTCCGGCCCCGCGCCGACGACGGTCTGATCCCGCACCGGCCCCACGCCACCGGCCCACCCCGTGGCTTCCGGAGCGCGCCCCGCTCTGCCGCCCGCTGCTACCGCCGGGGTGTTTGCAGGGGACCCCTGCTCCGCAAAAAGCGGTAACAGGGGACCCCTGCTACCACCTCAGCGGAGGATGCCCGGCAGGCTGTCGCCGTCCGCGCCCCAGATGTCCTCGTCCTCGTCGAGCCAGGTGCTCCGGCTGGTCTCGTCCTCCCCGTAGCCGGCTCCGGCACCAGCGCCGACCAGGCCACCCCGGCCGCCGACCGCGCCCCGCGCCCCGGCAGCCGCCGCGCCGGCACCCCGGTTGCCACCGGCACCCCGGCCACCCGCGCCACCGGCTCCGCCGAGCATGCCGGGCGCCATGCCCGCTCCCAGGCGACCGCCCGCACCGAGCTTTCCGCCGCCCCGGCCGGCACCGGCGGCACCGCCACCCATCATCGGCGGCATCATCGTCGCGACGGGACGGCCGAGCGCACCGCCGCCGGGAACCGATCCCGAGCCGCCGAGACCACCGCCGCTGCCCAGTCCGGACGTGCTGGGCAGACCTCCGGTACCGGTTGTGGTCGTCGGGCCGGCACTGGCCAGCCCGGATCCGTACTGGTCGTCGTCGAGGCCGGGCGGGGTGTCGTCGAAGCCGGGCGTGGTGGTGTCGGGCAGGTCGGTGCCGGGATCCCGCCCGAGGTCCGGGTCGGGCGTGGACGGCAGGTCGGGGTTGGTCGTCGACGGGAGATCCGTCGTGCCGGGCAGCCCGCCGGTGCCGGGGCCGCCGGGCAGCGACGGCACCGAGCCCGCGCCGCCCCCGCTGCCGCCGGTCTCCAGGTTCGGGGTCTCCAGGTTGGGGTTCTGCTGTGTCGGCAGCGCGCTCGTCTCGCCCGGCATGGTGCTGGCCTGGCCCTGGTACTGGTTGTTGACCCGTTCGTAGACCTGGGCGGCCTCGTCGGTCCGGTCGTTGAGCCAGTCGGCCAGCCCGGCGATCGGGTCCAGCAGGCCGAGGAAGTCCGGGGCCACCTTCGCCTCGAAGAAGCCGACGCCGATGGTGAGGTGCCCGTTACGGGCCTCCAGCACGTCGTTGACGCACGAGGCCGGGATCGGGAAGTCGGCCTGCGCCGCGCTCAGCCGGTCCGCGGCGGCGTTCAGGGAGTGGACGATCCCGTCGCCCTCCTCGGCGTCGTCGATCAGTCGTCCGGTGGACTTGGCGATCTCGTCGACGTGCGTCTTGAACGCGTCGTACGCCGGTCCCTTCCAGACCGTCCCCAGATCCGTGGCGTTCTTCTCCAGGCTCTCCTTGACGCTGCGCAGGTTCTTCAGCAGTTCCGTCCACCCGAGGGCGGCACTGGCCACGTCGCCGGGCCGGCCGTCGATGACGACCTGCTGGCACATCTCTTCCCAACTGACACCCATCAGGCCGCTCCCGCCTAGCTCTCGCCGCCGGAGGCGGCGTCCGCGAAGATCTGTCTGATCTGCTCGGCGGTCATCTCGTTGGCCCGCTCCGCCGTCTGGTAGTTCTCCTTGACCTTCTGCAGCACCTCGACCGCGTCCTCCAGCCGGGTGGCCAGGTCGAGCACGCCCGACTCGGTGCCGGTGTAGAGGTTGGAGTGCTTCTGGGTCAGCCGGCCCGCCCAGGTGAAACCCCCCAGCGGGCTCTTCTGGACTCCGCTCACGCCCGAGGGCATGCCGGCGGTGGCGGCCGCCCCCGCGCCACCCATCAGGTCCTGGATGTCGGCCATGCCGTGATAGAGCCGGCGCAGGTAGGAGGCGTGCGCGCTGAGCCAGCTGATCGCGCCGTCCAGCGTGGACGCGTCCCACTCGGTCTTGACGCCGGCCTCGTTCGGACCGGCTACCAGGTCCGACGGCGTCTGGGCGCGATTGACGTTGTCCATGCCGAAACCGTTGATGCTGACCGGAAGGGTCGGCGACAGCGGGAGGCGCGGCGTCTCGACCTCGATCTGATCCGGCTGCGAAGTTCTGTCAGTCATCCGTGTCCTCCCCGTTGGCTGTGGTGTCGTCCCGCTCGGCGGCGGACCCTACCGGTCCGTGTCGGCGCGGGGTGGTGCGGCCGGGGCCGGTGGCACCGGACCGGCGCCCGGCTGGGCCGCTCCGGTCACCGGCGCGGCGCGCGGGTGGGTGGTGGGCGCCGGCGGGTGTCCCGGCCACTGGCCGGGTGGTGGCTGTGCCGGGTACTGGCCGGTCGGTGGGTGCCACGCCGGGCCGGGCGGCGGGGAACCGGCGGGCGGCCAACCGCCGGGAGGCGGGGGAGCGGGCGGACCGGCGGGTGGCCGACGTCGTGCGGACCGGCGGGCCAGCACGATGAGGACGATCACGCCGACGACCACCGCCAGGCAGAAGCCGACCTGGAGGGCCGCACCGGCCTTGTTCGTCACGCTGAACCCGTAGATGCCCTGCTCGGCCCGCTGGTCGGCGGGTTCCTCCGCCGGGTCGGCCGCCGACGCCTGGGCCACCAGCGGGTTGGCGCGCACCGTCGGCACCGTGCCGCTGAGCGCGGCCACCGGGTTCACCGCACCGAAGCCGTACTGGTCGTCCCGGCCCGACCGGCCCTCGTCGTCGGCGGTCCGGATCAGCCGGTTGACCACGTTGGCCGCGTCGAGGTCGGGGTAGCGGGACCGCACCAGCGCGGCCACCCCGGAGACGATCGCGGCGGAGTCGCTGGTACCGCTGGTCAGGCCGTAGCCGTTCTTCGACACCGCGTACGGGCGGGAGCTGATGATCCGTTCCTGCGGAGCGGCCAGCACGATCTCCGGGCCGCGCACCGAGCCGGCGAAGGAACCGCCCTTCTCGGCCAGCCCGGAGACCGCGACGACGCCGGGGATGTTGGCCGGTGACGTGACGGCCGTGTCGCCCTGCTCCCGGTTGCCGGCCGAGGCGACCACGACGACGTCCTTCTCCAGGGCGTACCGGATCGCGTCGAGTTCGGCGCGGTCGGGTCGACCGGGGGTGCCGAGCGACAGGTTGACGACGTCCGCCCCGTTGTCCACCGCCCAGCGGATCGCTGTGGTCAACTCGCCCGGGTCGAAGCGCGCTCCGACGGACACCGGCAGGATCTTCGCCGCCGGGGCGATGCCCAGGAGCCGGTCGGTTCCTCCGCCACGGCCGGCGATCAGACCCGCCATGCCCGTGCCGTGTCCGATCCGGTTGGCGTCCCGGCGACCGTCGGTGGCGGCGTCGCCGCCGATCCCGTGTCCCGGCAGGACCTGACCGCGCAGGTCCGGGTGGGAGGCGTCCACTCCGCCGTCGACCACCGCGACGGTGACGCCGCTGCCCTTGCTGAGCTTGTGCGCCTGGGGGATCCGCAGGGTGTCCAGATACCACTGGTATCCGCGGACGGTCTCGGCGCGGGCCGGTCCGGGAGTGCCCAGCAGGCCGGTGCCGGTGGCGACCAGTACGGCCAGCAGGGCCGCCGCGGACCGTCGGCCCGCGTGGAAGCCGTCTCTCCTACGCATCGTTCTCCCCGGACGCCGACCACTCGACACAGTGCGGCTCCGGCCGGTCAGACCGGACCGGAGCCGCGCTGGCGATCGTCTCAGTGCCACATCTTCGAGTTGCTCATCTCGGTGGTCACGTAGTTCTCGCGGGCGATGCCCACCGCCCCGCCGATGTCGTTCAGGATCTTGTTGATGTCCCGCACCGCGGTGTCCCACTGGGCCTGGTGCTGCTCGTACGCGGTCCGGTCCTCACCGTCCCACTGGAGCTTGCTGAGCATCTGCCGGAGCGTGTCCAGCTTCTCGTCGATGGTCCGCGAGATGGTCTGCATCTGCGCGTTGCTGGCCTCGAGGACCGCGTAGTCAACCTTGATCGTCACGATGTACCTCTCTGCGGTCGCCGGGTCACGGGTTCAGGGCAGCGTGGAACTTGTCCAGCATCTGCTGCTGCTCTTCGTCGTTCACCTGGTGCGTGGTGCCCGACTTGTCGAGCAGGTCGGCGATGCTGTCCATCGCCGTCAGCAGCTTGCTGGTGTCCTCGTTCCACCGCTGCATGAGCTGCTGGAAACCCGTGGACGCCCCGCCCTTCCAGGCGATGGCCAGGTCGTCGACAACGTTCCACAGCTTCTTCAGCTCACCGTCGACCTCGCTGCGCGTGGAGCGCACGTCACTCGCGGCGGTATGCAGGGTCGCAGCTTCGACCTCGAACGCCATGTCACACCCTTCCGTCTTCTGTGGCGGCTTGACGCGCCGCGCCTCCCCCCGCGGCAGAGCGGTCACACCCCACCGACGGACACTTCCGCCAGACCGTAACCCACGGAGTCCACCGGGTGTAGCCCGGAATGGGCTGTTCACGACGGGATGGGAGCCGGGTGGGTCGCTCGGTGACCGCGCCCGGACCGTCCGTGTCGATCCGGCTCGCGGGCCGGGGCCCGGCCACCGTGGGCAGGTCGCACGGGACGGCACCGACGAGCGTCTTTGCTACAGTTCGGCCCGTGTCGCCCGTAGGACGTCGACGAAGGAGCGATCCCGGATGACCAGCAAGCACATCTCGTCCGAAGCGATCGAGGCGATCCGGGAACACCTGCGGAGGAACGCCCTGTCCGGTCCGAACGGGATCGACGCGATCAAGGCGAAGCTCGCCGACACCGAGATCGGTTTCCCGTACTTCGGGGTGGTCGGCACTCCGCTCGCCGTGGCGTACGGCGACACCCGGGAGAAGGCCACCACGGCGCTCAACGAGATCCGCGAGACGATCGAGGACTACCTCGACGAGCTGGCCACGGCGCGGGACACCTGGATCAGGGCCGAGAACGCGAACACCGTGGTGACCAAGTAGCGAGACTGGAAGCGGGGACCGAACAATGGTGAGCCTCGGCAATGCCCTGATTTTCGCGGCCGTGAAGACGGTGGTCGAGGCGAACGCGAAGATCGCCAAAACCGCCCTGATCGCGGTGGCCGCGGTGGGGACGATGGCGGCGAACCCGCCGGACATGTCGGACGCGGCGACGGCCTGGAAAGAGATCGCCAACGATCTGGGCACCTTCGCCACGCACCTGGACAACGCGCTCGGTGCGGGCGACGACTGGTCCGCCGACGACAAGGACGCCTTCGCCGCCTCGTTCACCAACTTCAAGGGTGAGATCGAGCAGTTCCGCACGTCCGTCGGCGACATCGCCGGCACCCTCGAACTCGTCGCCAACGCGTACACGGTGGCGTTCGTGGCGTTGATCGCCTTCGCCGGGGCCACCCTGGTGATCCTGATCGGCCTGGTGGTGCTGCTGTTCATCCCGCACACGAGCGCGTTCGCCCGGGTCGCGATCGAGATGATCGGGGTGGCGCTGACCGCGATCTCCACCAAGGTCGCCCTCCTGCTCGGCGGCCTGGCCACGGCGGCCACCGCCCTGGTGGCCGCCGTGGTCTACGGCTGGGTCAACATGAACTCCCGGAGCGCGAGCATTCCCGCCGCCCCGGACATCGAGCAGATTCGCATCGACTACGAGGCCCCCCGCACCTTCGAGGTCAGCGGCGGCTGACCGCCCGGGTGACCTTCCGCCCGCGACGACGACACGGGAGAACCGAGAATGAACACCCCCAACGTGGAGGACCTCGAGCGCGTGCTGCGTGACAGCGAGCGCCGCATGCAGCAGCTCTCCGAGGTGGAGACGATGCTCGCCGAGGTCACCAGCCGGTACGACACCGAGGACGGGATGGTCTCCGTCGAGCTGGGCGCGGACGGCCTGCTCCGCCAGCTCGAGATCAACTCTCGGGCGATGCGGCTGGACTCCTTCACCCTCGCCGAGCTGATCACCGAGGCGTTCAACGGCGCGCAGCGGGGTGTGCAGGAGGCGGTCGCCAAGGCCATGTCCGAATCGCTCGGCACCGCCAACCTGGGTGACGTGCTCGGCGAGGCGCAGGACATCCGCAAGAACATGGACGGCATGCTGGAATCGGTGTCGCGTGCGGTCAACGACGCGATCGTGCAGACCAGCCGGTTCACCAACCGGCGCTGACCAGCGGGGAGGGCGGAGCGGTGGGCGACCTGCTGCTGATCGCGTTGTGGGTCATCGTCTGGCTGACGTTGATCGGGCTGGCGGTGGCCTGGTGGCGCCGAAAGCCGAAGTCGAAGGGGCCGGGGCGCGGGTAGCCCCGCACGGGACGACCTGACCCGGCGTCGGGTCGACCGGATCGACGCGTCGGGCGGGTCCACCGGTGACGGTGGGCCCGCCCGACGTCGTCACGGCTCGCACCAGGCGGTCTGGATCAGCTGCTGGCCGTCACGCCGGCGCACCAGCGTGCCCCGGCCCGGCGGCTGCGGGCTCGGGCGCAGCGTCCCGAAGACCGCGCCCTCCTCCCGGTTGCCGGACATCAGCAGGCCCGGCGAGTCCAGCTCCCGCAGGCGTTGCAGGACCGGCTCGTAGAGGGCCCGCGCGACACCGCCGGCCCGCCGGGTGACGATCAGGTGCAGGCCGATGTCGCGGGCCTGTGGCAGCAGCTCGTGCAGCGCGCTCAGCGGATTGTTGCCGCCGGAGGCGACCAGGTCGTAGTCGTCGACCAGGATGTAGAGGTCCGGTCCCTTCCACCAGCTCCGGTCGCGCAACTGGGCGGTGGTGACGTCGGCTCCGGGCAGCCGGTTCTGCAGGGCGCTGCGGATGGAGGCCAGCCCCTGGCTGAACACCTGGTTGGACGGGGCGAACTCGAGCAGGTGGTCGCCCTCGACGGCGCCGAGCAGACCCCGGCGGTAGTCGGCGATCACCAGCCGGGCCTCGGCCGGGGTGTACCGCTCGACGATGCCCCGGGCGATCAGCCGTAGCAGGTTCGTCTTGCCGCACTCGACGTCGCCGAAGACGGTCAGGTGCGGTTCGCCGGCCAGGTCCAGGTAGACCGGGGCCAGCGCCGACTCGTTGACGCCGATCGGCACGCCGGGCGCGGAGCGGTCCACGACCCGGGCCAGTTCGGTCATCGGCAGCTTGCGGGGGAGCAGACGGACCTTCGGCGCGGGCGCTCCCGGCCAGGCCGCCGCCACCTGCTCGGCCAGGGCGGCCGACGCCTCGGTCAGGTCCTCGATGGCGTTGTCACCGTCGATCCGGGACACCGCGGCGAGGAACTGGAGCTTGGTGGGGGTCAACCCACGGCCGGGGGACTTCGGCGGCACGTTGACCGCCGCCCGCCGGTCGATCTCGGACTCGGTCGGGTCACCGAGCCGCAGCTCCAGCTTGGTGCCGAGCAGGTCCCGCATGTTGATGCGGATCTCCGCCCAGCGGGCCGCGGTGAGCACCACGTGGACGCCGAACCCGAGGCCCCGGCCGGCGAGGTTGGTGATGGTCTGCTCCAGCTCCTCGTACTCCTGGCGCAGCGTGTGCCACCCGTCGACGACCAGGAAGACGTCGCCGAACGGGTCGTCGGCGAACTCGCCGGCCGCGCGGCGGCGCCGGTACCCGGCCACCGAGTCGATGCCGTGCTGGGCGAACCGGGCCTCGCGCTCGTCGATGACGGTGACCACCTCGGCGACCGTCCGGCGGACCGCCTCGGTGTCCCGGCGTCGCGCCACGCCCGCCATGTGCGGCAGCCGTTCCAGGCTGCGCAGCGCCCCGCCGCCGAAGTCGAGGCAGAAGAACTGCACCTCGCGCGGGGTGTGGCTGAGCGCCAGCGACGCCAGCATCGACCGCAGCATGGTGCTCTTGCCGCTCAGCGGCGCACCCACGATCACCACGTTGCCGCCCGAGCCGGCCAGCTCCACCATCATCGCGTCCCGGCGCTGCTCGTACGGCCGGTCGACGACACCCACCGGCACGGTGAGCTGCCCGCGTCCGGCCCATCCGGGCACCGTCAGGCCGAACCTCGGGTCGACGGTGAGCGTGCCGTACAGCTCGCCCAGGCTGGGCGGTGCTCCCAGCGGCGGCAGCCACACCTGGTGCGCCGGGGTGCCCTTCCCCCGGAGCTGCTCCGTGATCACGTCGAGCATCGTGGTCACCTTGCCGGACTCCGCCGGCTCCTCCGGCGCGGTGGCCTCCACCGGGGTCTCGACCCGCTGGACCGGCACGAAGTCCACCCCGTACGGCACGATGCTGCGCTGGAGGGCGGCCTGCGAGGTGGCGCTGCGGCGGCCCGGGGCGCGGTACGGGCCGGACACGTAGGCGGCCCGGAACCGCAGCATGGTGGCGGTGTCCGACTTCAGGTAACCGTGACCGGGCGCGCTGGGCAGCTCGTAGGCGTCGGGCACGCCGAGCACGATCCGGCTCTCCACCGCCGAGAAGGTCCGCAGACCGATCCGGTACGACAGGTGCGTGTCCAGGCCGCGCAGCTTCCCCTCCTCCAGCCGCTGGCTGGCCAGGAGCAGGTGGACGCCGAGCGAGCGGCCGAGCCGGCCGATCATCACGAACAGGTCGATGAAGTCCGGCTTGGCGGCGAGCAGTTCGCTGAACTCGTCGCAGATGATCATCAGGCTGGGCATCGGCTCCAGCGGTTCGCCGGCGGCGCGGGCCTTCTCGTACTCGTACCGGGAGATGTAGTTGCCGGCGGCGCGCAGCACCTCCTGCCGCCGGTTCATCTCACCGGCGAGCGCGTCGCGCATCCGGTCGACCAGCGTCAACTCGTCGGCCAGGTTGGTGATCACGGCGCTGGTGTGCGGCAGGACGTCCAGGGAGGCGAAGGTGGCGCCGCCCTTGAAGTCGACCAGGACGAAGTTGAGCTCCTCCGACGAGTGGGTGACCGCCAGGCCGGCGACCACCGTCCGCAGCAGCTCGCTCTTGCCGGAACCGGTCGCGCCGATGACCAGGCCGTGCGGGCCCATGCCCTCGTGCGCCGACTCCTTGAAGTCGATCTCCACCACGTTGCCCTCGGGGCCCACCCCGAGCGGGATGCGCAGCCGTTCGCGGTGGGCGCGGGGACGCCACGTCTCCCGGACGTCCACCGCGGCGGCGTCCCCGATCCCCAGCAGGTCGGGCAGCTCCATGCTGCGGGACAGGGGCTCCTCGCTGACCGTCTGCCGGGACAGCCGGTAGGGCGCGATCTGCCGGGCCAACCCCTCCGCGGCGACGGCACCGAGCTGGTCCGGGCGGCCCAGCCGCGAAGTGGACTTCCCCTGGAGCAGGTCCAACGCGGAACCGTCGGTGACGTCCAGGCAGATCAGCCAGCGGCCGACGTCCCGGGGCACCGCACCGGAGAGGTCGACGACGGTGGTGCCGAGCAGCCCCATCCCGATGAGCTGGCAGGTCGGCGGGACCTCGCCCCCGTCCAGGACGACCACGACGTGCGGCCCGTTGGTGAACGGCTTCGCCTCCCGGGTGTACCTCGGGCGGCTGGACAGCTCGTTGGTCAGGGCCTGCTCCGCCTCGGCGAGGCTGGTGAAGACCAGCCGGCGCGGGCCGGCCGCGTCGGCCCGGCCGGGGTGCTGTGCGTGCGGCAGCCACTTGACCCAGTCCCAGGTCGGGTGCCGGTCGGGCGCCGCGACCACGGCCAGGACCAGATCGTCGGGGGCGTGGAACGTCGCCAGCTGGCCCAGCACCGCCCGGGTCAGCCCGAGCACCGCCTCGCGCTCGCCGCGCAACGCCACCCGGCTGAACGACCGCACCGACAGTGCGGTGGGCAGGTCCGGCACGGTGGAGTGGGTACGGACGAACCGGCGCAGCGCGATCGCGCTCATCGGCTCCAGGTCCTCCACCGGCTTGGTCTCCGGCGGCACGATCTGTACCGCCAGCCGCTGCGGCCCGGTGGCGATCCGGGCCTCGCCGAAGTCGTCCTCGGTGACCCGGCGCTCCCACAGCCGGCGCGACGCCGCGATCGACCAGAGGGCGTCCGGCTCCGGGTGCCGCCACCGCATCGCGGACCGCTGCTGCTCCGCCGCGCGCCGGGTCTTCCGGCGCACCTGGGTGAGATACCGCATGTAGTCGCGCCGCTCGGCGTTCAACTCGGCCTTGTCGTTGCCGCCGTTGCTCATCGAGCCGAGGAACATGCCGAGCATCGAGACGCCGAACAGGCCACCGGCGATCCAGGTCATCGTGCCGCCGGAGCGGCCGGCGTAGAGGAACGCCATCGCGCCCACGCCGCAGAGCATCGGCAGGATCATCAGCAGCTGGCCCAACCCGCGGGGCATCTGCTCCGGCAGCTCCGGTGGGGACTCCAGGAGCACCTCACCGCGCGGCAGGGTCGGGCCGGCCTGTCGCGGAGGGCGTCGGAAGACCACCGTGCTCACGTCGTAACTCCCCCGATCGCGCATGACGTCCGGCTACCCGGGACGGGACACGTCAGGTGGCATCGTACGTGCCGGTCTTCGTAGGTAATCTCCCCTGGGCATGGTGCGGGCCGGCGGCGACGTCCGGTCACCGCCGGTGACGAGCGAGTGCGAGGAGGCCCTGGTGACGATGACGGGGACCGGCGAACTGAGCCGGGTCACCATCGTGGCGCCGAGAACCCGGATGGATCTCGCCCTACCGTCCGACGTACCCCTGGCCGATCTGCTGCCCACCCTGCTCCGGTACGCCGGGGAGGATCTCGCCGACCAGGGCGTGGCACACGGCGGCTGGACCCTGGCCCGGCTGGGCGGGCAACCGCTCGACGGCGGCCGGACGGCGGGTCAGCTCGGGGTGCGCGACGGGGAGGTGCTGTACTTCAACCCCCGCGACGCGGCGACCCCGGAGGTCGTCTTCGACGACGTGGTCGACGCGGTGGCGACCGCCACCAACCGGCGGCCGGGCGGCTGGCAGCTCGCCGCCACCCGGCGGTTCTCCGTGGTCTTCGCCTCGGTGGCGCTGCTCGGCGGCGCGGCCGTGGCGCTTTTCGCCGGGCCACCGCAGCTTCCCGGCGCGTTGGTCGCCCTGGTGGTCGCGATCGCCGCCCTGGTGACCGCGGCCGTGCTCTCCCGGGCGGTGGGGGACAGCTGGACGGGCTCGGCACTGGCCCTGGTGAGCCTGGTGTACGCCGCTGTCGGCGGGCTGCTGCTGCTCGGCGGTGACCGGGGGCTGACCGACCTCGGCCCTCCGCACGTGCTGCTGGCCGCCACCGCCCTGCTCGTCTTCGGTGCGGTGGCCGCGCTGGCGGTGGGGGACCGCGCGCCGCTGTTCCTCGGCGCGACGGTGGTCGGGGCCGCCCTCGGGCTCGCCGCTACGGTCTGTCTCGCCTTCGGGGTGGACGACGCCGCGTCCGCCGCGCTGGTGGCCACGCTCGCGTTCGCGGTGCTGCCCGCGTTGCCGATGACGGCCTACCGGCTGGCCCGGCTGCCCGTCCCGTCCATCCCGACCGGCCCGGAGGACCTCAAGTCCGACGACGAGACGTTCGACAGCCGCCAGCTGCTCTCGCTCAGCGACCGGGCGGACCAGTTCCTCACCGGTCTGCTGTGGACGGTGTCGATCGTGGTCCTGGGCGGCGAGGTGGTCCTCGCCGTCGACGGCCGGCTGCCGGCGATCCTGCTCTGCGCGGTGCTGGCCGTGCTCTCCCTGCTGCGCGCCCGGCCGCTCGCCAGTCGGGCGCAACGGATCCCGGTGCTGGTCGCCGGTTCCGTCGGCCTGGCGCTGGCGACGGCGGCGACCTTCACCGGGCTGTCGACGCTGCTGCGCCTCGGTGTGTTGCTCGGCGCTCTGGTGCTGGTGGCGGTGGTCAGCCTGGTCTACGGGCTGGCCGTGGCCGGCAAGCACATCTCCCCGGTGTGGGGGCGGGTACTCGACATCCTGGAGATCCTGCTGATCGTCGCGGTGGTGCCCCTGGCCGCGTGGGTCTGCGGCCTCTACGGCTGGATCGTCAACATCAACCCCTGACCAGCGCGGCGCTGCCGGTCGCGGTGTCTCCCACGGCGACCGGCGCGCACGCGTAGGCCGCCGGCCCGTGCCGGCCGTCGAGCCGACGGGGGACGAACGAGTGCCGCCGGGACACGTCCAGGACCACCTTCATCAGGTCGGCGGCGCGGCTGTCCGGGGCGGCGACGCGGAGCAGCGGGGCGGAGACCCGGCCACCCGGAGCGACCGTCACGGCCAGGGTGTGCGACATCACCGGGATGGCGGTCACCGCGTCGGCGAGCGCGCCGACCGGGGCCTCCGTCCGGCTGTGCAGCTCCAGGCACTGCTGCGTCCAGCCCCGGCCCGCCAGGCCCGTCCAGTTCTCCACCTGCGAATCGGGTGACACGTCGAGCCCGGCCGCGGTGAGCAGGGCCGCCGCCAGGTCGTCCGGGTCGAGCATCCGGTACGCCAGGCCCGCGCCGGTGAGCGCCTTGCCGAGCCGGCCGGCCGCCGCCGCCATGGTCCGGCGGACACCGTCGATGCCGCCACCCCGGTTGGCCGCCTCGGTGCGGGCGTCCGCGACCCGGAGGCGGGCGGCCACCCAGACGTCCCGACGGTAGGCGGCCTGTCCACCCGGGTTCGGATACCAGACCAGGCTGCGCGCGACGAGCTGGGTGGAGGAGGCCGGTCCGGTGGTTCCGGCCAGCACCCGCAGCACCCGGTCGATCGCCGCCCCGGACAGCGGGCCGGTCGACCCGTCGGGGAGGGTGACCGCGCAGGCGACGAACCAGCCCTGGTCGTCCTGTCCCAGACCCAGCCGGTTGCCCCGGTCCTCGAACCCGGTGACGGTCAGGTCCGGGGCCAGCGCGGACAGACGTGGGTCGGCCGTCGCCGGGGACAGCGCGGCCCGCCGGGCGGCCTGGCCACGTCGCCGGAGCCGACGGCGCAGGGTCAGGTCCTCGTACCACCAGCGGCCACCCCGCCGGGCGAAGGTCGCCAGCACCACGACGAGCACCAGCAGGGCGACGACACCGGTCACCCAGACCGGCCCGTCCGACACCGCGCCCACGGTCAGCACGCCGACCTCCAGGACGACGAGCTGGCCGACGGCCACCGGACCGAGCCGACCACGACCGGGCCGGTCGACCCGTGCGCCGGCCGGCGCGGCCACCTCGCGACGGCGGGCCGTCTCTACCTGGGTCATCGCTGTGTCTCCTCCTCTGGATCGCCGGTCGCCCCGACGTCCGCCGGCGGTCGGCGGACGGCGAATGCCGTCGTCGGTGGGGGGCCCTTATCGTAGAGACGCCCCGGAACGGCCGTCGGACCTGCTCGTCCGGGAGACCCCACCCCCGCCGGAGGTAGCGCATGCGGACCCGCCGTGACCAGGTTCAGGCGTACCGGTTCGTCACCCGCCGCATCGTCTCAGCCCTGCTGTCGGGCGATCCGGAGACGACCGACCTGCCGATGCGGCGGCTGGGCCTGGCGGTCTTCGGCAGCGCCATGGTCGCGGCGATCGTGCTCGCCGGCGCGGGCGTGTACGGCCTGCTCACCAAGGGTGGCGCCCCGCTCGAGCCGAACACCCTGGTGATCGAGAAGGAGACCGGGGCGACCTACGTCTTCGTCGACGGGCGGCTGTACCCGACGCTGAACTACGCGTCGGCCCGGCTGATCCTCGGCGAGGAGAGCCCGCAGGCCCGGTCGATGTCCCAGGCGTCCATCCGGGAACGGCCCCGGGGCCGGACGGTCGGCATCGTCGGTGCCCCCGACGACCTGCCGAACCGTTCGTCGCTGGTCGGCCTGCCCTGGTCGGTCTGCAACACGCCGGACCCGGCCGATCCGCGTCAGTCGACCACCCGGCTGGTCGTCAACCAGCAGCTCTCCGGCGGTGCACCCCTCGACGACCAGGCGATCCTGGTCTCCGTCGGTGGTCAGCGCTACCTGCTGTCCCGGAACACCCGGATGCAGATCCTCGGCGGCGACGCGGCGATCGCCGCGCTGAAGATGGCCTCGGTCCGGCCGATCGAGGTCGGCCAGCAGCTCATCAACGCGGTGCCGGCCGGGCCCCGGTTGAAGGAGCCGTTCATCGCCGGGGACAAGGAGCGCAGCGAGTTGCAGGTCGGCAACGGGCCGTCCTGGGTCGGCCAGATCTTCCGCGCCGCCGACCAGCACTACGTGCTGACCCGCGACGGCCTGGTGTCGATCGGCGAGATCACCGCGCTGCTGCTGCGCCGCGACGGGGGCGGGGTGAAGGACATCACCCCGGAACAGGCCGGCCGGGTGCTCAGCGACCAGCGCCTGGAGGACGAGGGCGTGCCGCAGAAGCTGCCCGAACTGCGGCAGGTGGGGCAGGGCCGGGCGTCCGTCTGCGCGACGTACCGCGCGGGTTCGGCGGGCGGGCCGCCCACCACGACGATCGAGGTGTTCGACCGTACGCCGCCCGAGCTGTCGCCGTCCGCGCCCGGCTCGATCGAGGTACGCCAGGGCGGGCGGGACGCCGTCCGGACGGCGGAGCGGGTGGTCGTGCCCGGTGGCAAGGGCGCCCTGGTGCAGGCGATGCCCGGGGCCGGCGAGGGCGGGCAGGGTGCAACGGCCTCCACCGTCTACCTGATCACCTCCCAGGGGATCCGCTACCCCCTCGGCACCCGCTCCGGCGACGCGGCGGCGGCCCTCGGCTACGGCGGGGTGACCCCGCTCGCCGTCCCGGCCTCGTTGCTGGCGCTGATTCCCACCGGGCCGACCCTGGAACGCGACGCGGCCCGCGACTACTTCGACCCCGGTAGGCCCTCGGCCAGCCGGTCCGGTCAGCCCACGCCGTCCGGATCCCCGTCGCCGCAGCGGACCGACGGGTCGACGGGGGACGACGGTCCGGGGGAGACCGGACCCAGCGGTTCCGCCGACACCACCACCGGCTCGTCCCCGTCTCCGGGCGGCGAGCCGGGCGACGGTTGACGCAGGCAGCCCGGCCGGACGGGCGGGTCGCCCGACTTGCCTTGGTCAACTACGCTGAGGCCCGCGACGAGTGCCACGACGACCACGGGGATGCCGCATGGGTACGAAGACCAGCGTCGACGTACTGTCTCTGGAGGATTTCCACCGGCGACTGGCCGGCCGGATCACCGAGGCTGACCAACTGCTCAGGAAGCTGAACACCGAACTGCAGTGCCGGCCGCCCGCGCTCGGCTCGTTCGCCGACGCGGTCAGCAGCACGCGGCAGTACACCGACCTGCACACCCGCTACGTCGACCGCGTCCAACGACTCCGGCGGTCCCTGTTGGCGACCCAGGAGGCGACCCAGAAGATCCTCGACAACTACCGCACGACCGAGGCGCGGAACAAGGCCAACGCCGCCGACATCGCCCGGGTCCTCGGTAGTGTCGACGACCCGCTCGGTCCGGAGGAGACTCCCCGTGTCTGACGAGTACGTACAGCGCTACCAGCCGGTCAGCCACGAGCAGCTCTACCAGGGCGTGCAGGCCGGTGACGCCGAGCAGATCGACACCCTCGCCACGGCGTGGAGTTCGATGAAGGACACGGTCGACGGGCTCGGCCGTGCTCTCCGGGAGGACCTCGACGCCCTCGACCGGACGTGGACCGGTGACGCCGGTGACGAGTTCCAGCGCCGGGTCGGCCTCGTGGTCCAGTACTCGACCAGCCTGGCCACCGGCATGGGTTCGGTCCACGAGGGGCTGTCGCTGATGTCGGGGCCGCTGCGGGCGGCCCAGCGGCAGGCCGAGAGCCCGGACGAGACCGACGACCACGACAAGACGGTCAGCGGTGCCGCGAAGGGCGCGCTCCTCGGGCCGGTCGGCGCGGTCATCGGCGGGATCGCCGGGCACCAGCAGGACCAGGAGGAGAAGGAGAAGGCACACCAGCGGATGGTGAAGGTGGTGGCCGAACTGGCCGCCAGCTACGACCTCTCCACCTTCGACCGCTGGAGCCCGCCGGCTCCGCCGCCGGTGGACACCCCCGGCGGGGTGGACGACACCTCGAACACTCCCCGCAGCGGGCCGGGCGCGACCACGCCGGCCAGTGCCCCGGGCACCGGCTCCCCCGGGCACACCGGCACCAGCCGGGCTGACAGCTCACGCCCGGTCGGGCACGCCGACTTCGACGACCGCGATCCGACGCGGGACCCGGACTCCGGCCTCGCCGCGCCGACCGGCCCGGGGTCGGGCACCTCGCTGGCCGGGGCCGGCCCCTCCCTCGGCACCGGAGCCCTGCTCACCGGCTGGGCCGCCGGAGCGGGTGGCATGGTGGCCAGCGCGGCGGGCGGCACCCGGACCTCCGGTGCGGGCACCGGTCCGTCGTGGGGCTCCTCGACCGCGCTGCCGGCCGGTGGCGTGCTCGGTACCGCAGCCCTGGCGGCCGGTGCCAGCGGCGCCGGCTCCGCCCCGATGCCCCGTCCTGCCGGTGGCACCGGACTGGAGAGCCGGGCCGCAGTCGGTGGGGGCGGTCGGCTGGGCGCGGCGGGCAACCGTCCCGGCGCGGTCGGGTCGATGCGTCCCGGTGTGCTCGGTGGCGCGCCCATGTCGGGCGGGGACGACGACGAGTCGGCCACCCGCAGCACCTGGTTGACCGAGGACGACATGGACTGGCACGCCGGGTCCGGCAACACCCCGCCGGTCCTCGGGCTGAACGGCAACTGAGACCGTAACGGCGGAGGCTCGACCACCGGCACGTCCGGCGGGTCGGTCTCCGCCGTGGCATGTCCGGCCGGGTCGAGCTCGCCGTGGTCCGTCCCGCCGACTGTCGATGCGGTGGGAACGGGCTGCTCCGCCGTCGCCCGGAAGCGCCGGTTGACCCTACTGTGCATCACACAGTAGTGTGCAGCGCGTGGACACCACCCAGCTCCTGAAGGGCGTTCTGGATCTCGCGGTCCTCGCCGTTCTCCGTGAGGAGGACGGCTACGGCTACGACATCCTGCGCCGGCTGCGTGCCGCCGGGCTGGAGGAGGTCGGGGACGCCTCGGTCTACGGCACGCTGCGGCGGCTCTTCGCCGCCGGCCTGCTGACCGCGTACGTCGTGCCGAGTGAGTCCGGTCCGCACCGGAAGTACTACTCGCTCAACGCGGCCGGGCGGGACCAGCTGCGCCGCTCCGGCAAGCTCTGGCGTTCGTTCGCCACCACCATGGACGCACTGCTCGACGATCGGGGGACGGCGGCATGACCGTCATGGAGCAGGAGATCACGGCGTATGTCGAACGGGTCCGGGCCGCGTTGGCCGACCTGCCCCCGGCCCAGCGGGACGAGTTGACCGAGGACCTGTCGGAGCACCTCGCCGAGGTGGCCGCCGAGAGTGGAGGTTCGCTGGTCGACCGGCTCGGTGAGCCCGAGGCGTACGCGGCGGAGCTTCGGGCCGCCGCCGGTGCCCCGGTGCGCACCGGACCGAACCTGGACCAGCGGGTCGCCGGCCTCGTGGTGGGGGTCCGCACCCGGCTGCGCACCCTCGACGTCCGGCTCGGCCCGCCGCTCGGGTACGCCACCGCCTCGGAGTACCTGCGGCTGCTCCGTCCCGCCTGGTGGCTGGTCCGGGCCTATCTCGCCGCGATGCTGGTGACCGCGGTGAGCACCGGTGGCACCTTCGGGGTGCTGCCCAGCCTCGGCGGTAGCCACCTGGCCGGCCTGGTTCTCCTGGCCGCCTGCGTGGTCGGCTCGCTCTGGCTCGGCCGCAACGCGGACCGGCTCGCCCGGTGGCCGCGCCGGCTCGTGCTCGTCGGGTCGCTGGGGCTGGCCTTCTTCGGGCTCGTCGGGGCCGCCACCGTCGACGGTCGGGCCCGATGGGGCGGCTACCAGGGCTACGACTCGGTGTCGGTGAACGACCAGTACTCCCACATCCGGGACGTCTTCGTCTACGACAGCGAGGGACGCCTGGTGCGGGACGTCCGCCTCTTCGACCAGGATGGCACCCCGATCCGACTCGGCTGGCCGGACTACTGCCGGACGCCGGGCCCCGAGCAGGTCGACGAGTCGATCCGCCGGACGTACCCGTACTGCCCGGAGCAGGCCCCGTTCCAGTTCCGTACGGATCCGACGTCGGCCCCGACGCCCGGTGGCCCGACCACGACGCCGGACGCCACGCCGTCCGACCCGACAGGGCCGGACGCCACGCCGAGCGAGCCGGCCAACAACGCCACGCCGAGCGGTACGGGCACACCGGACGCCCCGACGGGTCCCGGCGACGGGCCGGCCCCGGCTCCGACGGAGTCCGGTCCAGCCCGGTGATCCGCTAGGTCCGTGGAGCCGACCGGCCAACCGGTCGCCGGCTCCACGAGGGACGGAGGTCACGTTCCGGGGGACAGCGGGAGCGGTGCCACGTGGTTACCGTTCTTCCGCTGTCGATCTTCCTGGAAGGACCGCCCGTGACCGAGCAGGCCGTGCCCCCCGCGCCGACCGAGGACGAGAGCGCCGGAGGAGGGCCGACCGCCACCCCGGCCGGCGCCACCCCGGTCGACGGCGCTCATCCGGCCGACAACGCCACCCCGGTCGATGACGGGCCGGACCCGGCCGGCGACGAGCCCGAGCCCGGGACGGGTGACGACGACGCCGAGCCGGGTGGGCGGGGGTGGCACCCGCTGCTGCGGGTGCTGGTCACGCTCGGGGTGGTGGCCGTGCTGGTGGGCGCGCTCGTGGCGGCCGGGCTGCGGTACGACGTCGCGGGCCGCCTGCTCACCCCGGACCGGACCGCCGAAGCCCGGGTGGGGGACTGCCTGGCCCCGCTGCCCGACGTCGCCGAGAGCGGGCAGCGCCGGACCGCCGAGGCGCGGGTGGTCGCCTGCTCCTCCCCGGACGCCGCGTACGACGTGGTCGGGCGGGTCGACGGGCAGAACGAGGAACAGGTGCGCGACGGCCGCCAGTGCGAGCCGTTCGTCGCCGAGGGCGGCACCTACTACACCTACAGCAGCATCCCGCCCGGTGGCACCGGATACCTGCTCTGCCTGGTGCCCCGGGGCTGAGCCCCCGAACCCGTTGGAACGCGGTTGAACAGGAGGTGAATCCCACTCTGCTGGCGTCTTCCCCGGCCGGTCGGCGCGTGACACGCTACCCGCACGTAACCACGCGACCAGCCAACGATGACTGACCGCCAGGAGGATGCCCGATGGGCGAGATGGTGAGCTACCGCCACGACGGTACGACGCGCGAGGGGTATCTCGCGATACCCTCCGGCAGTGCGGGCAGCCCGGCGGTCATCGTCATCCAGGAGCGGTGGGGTCTCGTCCCGCACATCACCTCGGTCGCCGACCGGTTCGCCGAGGCCGGTTTCGTGGCGTTCGTGCCCGACCTCTACCACGGTGCCTCGACCGAGGACGCGGACGAGGCGAAGCGACTGATGACGGCGCTGCGGATGGACGACGCGGCAGCCGACATCGCCGCCGCCGCCGACCACCTCGCCGGTCGACCCGAGGTCACCGGTGGGATCGGCTGCGCCGGCTTCTGCGCCGGTGGCAGCCTGGCGCTCTGGTCGGCGACCATCTCCGACCGGATCGTCGCGACCGCCGGCTTCTACCCGATACTGCCCTGGGAGAAGATGCGCCCCGAGTGGTCCGACTACGCCGGCAAGGCGGCCGTCATCCACTGCGCCGAGGCGGACGGCACCTCCGCCGCCGAGGGGGTGCAGACCGCCCGCCGGGCGATCGAGTCCGCCGGTGGCACCTGTGTCCTCCACGACTACCCGGGCACCGCGCACTCGTTCTTCAACGACGACCGGCCGGAGGTCTTCGACCAGCGGGCCGCCGCCAGCGCCTGGGCCCGTACCCTCGAACTCTTCCGGAGCCGGCTTGGCTGAGCCCCGTACCGCCGACGAGGTGGCCGCCCGCGCCCGGCGGGCGGCCGACCTGCCCGACCTCGACGGAGCGGTCAGCGGGTGCTTCGCCTGCCCGCGCCTGGTCGCCTGGCGCGAGGAGGTGGCCCGGACGAAACGGGCGGCCTTCCGGCACCAGGAGTACTGGGGCCGTCCGGTGCCCGGCTTCGGGGTTCCCGACGCCCCCATCGCCATCCTCGGGCTCGCCCCCGCCGCGCACGGCGGCAACCGCACCGGGCGGATCTTCACCGGGGACCGCTCCGGGGACGTCCTCTTCGCCGCGCTGCACCGTGCCGGCTTGGCCAACCAGCCCACCAGCGTCGCCCGTGACGACGGGCTGACCCTGCGGGCGACCCGGATCTTCTCGGCGGTGCGGTGCGCGCCCCCGGACAACAAGCCCACCCCCGGTGAGCGGGACACCTGCGCGCCGTGGCTGCACCGCGAGCTCGAACTGATCCGCCCCACGCTGCGCGTCGTGGTGGCGCTGGGAGCGTTCGCCTGGGCCGCCTGGTGGCCGGCGCTACGCGCGGTGTACGGCGTCCGGCCGCCCAGCCCGCGACCGGTGTTCGGCCATGGGGCACACTGGTCCGGCACAGCCGTACCGGAAGTGCTGGGCTGCTACCACGTCAGCCAGCAGAACACCTTCACCGGACGGCTCACACCACGGATGCTGGACGAGGTGTTCATCCGGGCGAAGCAGGTGGCCGGGGTGGACTGACACTGCGCGGGGCGGTGAGGATGGACTTCAGCGTGCTGCGCAGATGGTGGCCGGTCCTGGCCGTGGCCGCCCTGCTCGCCGTCACCGCGATCGCCGCCACGCACTCCGCGCTCGGCGCGACCCGTATCCCACCGGCTGCGGAGAACGTCCCGTTCATCCCGGAGTACCCGGAGACACAGCCCTCCCCGTCGTTCCCGGTCGAGCCCCGGGAGGCGGCCCGCGAGACCGCCGCACGCATCCCCGGCTGGGTCACCACCACTGCGGTCGTGCTGCTGGGGCTGGCCGCCCTGCTCGCCCTCGGCTACGCGCTCTGGACGGTGGTCCGGGGCGCGCTGCGCCGGACCAACCGGCGTGGACTGCCCGCCACCCGGCCCCGCCCGTCGGCCGAGGGGACCGCCCGGGACGTGGTCGCCGCGCTCGACGCCGGCCTGATCGAGCTGGACGACCGGTCCAGCGACCCGCGCATTGTGGTGATCGCCTGCTGGGTGCGGCTGGAGGAGGCCGCCGCCACCGCCGGCGTGTCCCGGCGGGCCGGTGACACCCCGACCGACCTGGTCACCCGGCTGTTGCGCGGGGACACCGACAGCGGCGTCCCGGCGATCGTCAGCGCCGACGTGCTGGCCGAGTTCGCCCACGTCTACCGGGCCGCC
This sequence comes from Micromonospora sp. NPDC050187, assembly GCF_044459745.1. Classification (NCBI taxonomy): domain Bacteria; kingdom Bacillati; phylum Actinomycetota; class Actinomycetes; order Micromonosporales; family Micromonosporaceae; genus Micromonospora; species Micromonospora sp. NPDC050187. Next base: position 205,867 of record NZ_JBITJH010000006.1, on the reverse strand, counting down.
CGGTACGCCACCAGCACGGTCGACGAGCGGATGCGCGACCAGGCCCGCGCGGCGCTGCGGCGGATCCGGGCCGAGTTGACCGTCTTCGCCGACGAGGTGCCGACGTGAGCGAGTCGCCCCCGCGCGGCGGCGCGAGCATCGACGACCTGCTCCGGTTCGAGGAGGAACCGGCCGGCCGGCCGGAGCGGCGCCGGGGCGGCTGGCTGCGCTGGCTGCTGCGTACCGTGCTGGTCACCGGTGCGGCCACGGCGGTGCTGGTCGCCGTGCTCAGAGCGATCGGCTTCACCGTCTCGCTGCCGGTGCTGGTGGCCGGGGTGCTCGCCCTCCTCGGCGTCCGGACGGTCACCGGCCGGCTCGCCCCGCCGCCGTCGTCGCGCCGGAACGCACCGGTGACCGGCGCGGACGAACCACCGCCCGCCGGGGACGCGCTGCGGGCCGCCGTCGACGGCTGGGCCCTGCCGCTGGAGTGGGCGACCAGCGAGCCGGAACGGTTCACCCGGGTCGTCCTGCCCCGGATCACCGAGCTGGTCGACGAACGACTGCGGCAACGACACGGCGTGACCCGCGACGCCGACCCGGTCCGCGCCCGTGCCCTGCTGGGCGAGCGGCTCTGGACGTTCCTCGCCGCGCCCGGCCGCCGCCCCCCGTCGCCGCGCGACCTCGCGGCGATCGTCGCCGAACTGGAGAAGATCTGATGAACGACGTGGACCGGAACGTCACTCCCGCCGAGGCCGGCCGGTTGGCCCGCGAGGTGCTCGACGCGGTGGGCTCGGTCGTGGTCGGCAAGCGCGACGCGTTGGAGCTGGTCCTCGCCGGGATCCTGGCCGGCGGGCACGTGCTGCTGGAGGACCTGCCGGGGTTGGGCAAGACGCTCACCGCGCGCTCCTTCGCGCAGGCCCTCGGCCTGGACTTCCGGCGGTTGCAGTTCACCCCCGACCTGCTGCCCGCCGACGTCACCGGCTCCTTCCTCTACGACCAGCGCAGCGGCGACTTCACCTTCCGGGCCGGTCCGCTCTTCACCAACCTGCTCCTCGCCGACGAGATCAACCGGACGCCGCCGAAGACCCAGTCGGCGCTGCTCGAGGCGATGCAGGAGAAGCAGGTCTCGGTGGAGGGCGTCACCTACCGGCTGGACGAGCCGTTCCACGTGCTCGCCACCGCCAACCCGATCGAGTACGAGGGCACCTACCCGCTGCCCGAGGCGCAGCTCGACCGGTTCCTGCTCCGGGTCTCCTTCGGCTACCCGGAGCGCGAGGAGGAGTGGGAGGTGCTGCGCCGGCGGATGGCCCGCCGCCGCGAGGAGGCGGAGATCAAGCCGGTCGTCGACGCGGCCACCCTGCGCGGCATGCAGGCCGCGCTGGAGGACGTGGCGGTCGAGGACTCCGTCGGCCGGTACATCGTCGAGCTGGCCGCGGCCACCCGGGACCACCCGTCCGTGCTGGTCGGCGCGTCGCCGCGCGGATCGCTGGCGTTGCTGCTGCTGGCTCGGGCCCGGGCCGCGTTCGGTGGCCGGGACTACGTGGTGCCGGAGGACGTCAAGGACGTCGCCGTGCCGGCGCTGGCGCACCGGATCACGCTGCGCCCGGAGATGTGGCTGCGCCGGGTCGACCCGGCGTTCGTGGTGGGCGAGGTCCTCGACGCCACCCCGGTGCCGGCCAGCGGCGCACTGCCCAGCTACGCCGCCGGTCGGGGCGGACGTTGACCGGTACGCCCGCCGGGTCGTCCCCGGATCCGCAGCCGTCCGCCTGGGTGCCCACCCGGGCGCTCGGCCGGGCCGTGCTGCTCACCGGGTTGCTGCTGGTGGCCGGGGTGGTGCTCGGCCGGGTCGACCTGGTGGTGCTGGCCGCCCCGTTCGCGCTCGGCACCGCGTACGCTCTGCGCCGCCGGCCGGCCGCCCCGCCGCAGGTGTGGCCGGGGGCGGCCGAGGGGCACCTCGTCGAGGGCGGCGACCTCGCCGCGACGGTGACCGTGGGCAATCCCGACCGGGTCGGCTACGACCTGGCGGTGGTTCGGACCCGGGTGTCGCCGTGGCTGCGTGTCGAGCGGGCCGGGTTCGACGCGGACGTGCCGCGCCAGGGGCCCGCCGACCGCCCGTTCGTCACCTTCGTTCCGGCCGGTGAGGCGGTCGACCTGACGCTCGCCGGCACCGCGCTGCGGTGGGGCCGGCACCCGGTCGGCCCGGCCGGCGCGCGGGCCGCCACCGCCGACGGGCTGCTGGTCTCCCGGGTGGTCGTCGCCGAACCGGCCCGGCTGACGGTGTACCCGAAGACCGAGCCGTTCGAGGCGGTCGAGGCGATGCCCCGGGCCGCCGGCCTGGTCGGCGCGCACCACTCCCGCCGCCCCGGCGAAGGTGGTGAGCTGGCCGGGGTGCGCGTCTTCACGCCCGGCGACCGGCTCCGCCGGATCGACTGGCGGGTCTCGCTCCGGGCGAAGCAGCTGCACGTCGCGGCGACCCTCTCCGACCGGGACGCCGAGGTGGTGCTCCTGCTCGACGTGCTCGCCGAGGCGGGACGCTCCGGCGGGATCAACGGCACCGCCTCGGTGCTGGACACCACGGTCCGGGCCGCCGCTGCGATCGGCGAGCACTACCTGCACCGGGGTGACCGGGTGTCGATGCTGGAGTTCGGCCCGACCGCCCGACGACTGCGTCCGGCCACCGGTCGCCGGCAGTACCTCACGGTGCTGGAGTGGCTGCTCGACGTGCGTGCCGAGGCCTGGCCGGACGAGGCGGACGACCAGGTCTTCGGCCCGCAACTGCTCTCCTCGGACGCGCTCGTGGTGGTGCTCACGCCGCTGTTGCAGGAGCGGTCCGCGCAGATGCTCGCCCAGCTCGCCCGCTCCGGTCGGTTCGTGGTGGCGGTGGACACCCTCCCCGCCGACCTGCCTCCGCCGTCCGGCGGGCGACGGGACTGGGCCGAGGTGGCGTTCCGACTCTGGCGACTGGACCGGGACGTGATGGTCGAGCAGTTGCGCGAGCACGGCGTACCGGTGGTGCGCTGGGCCGGTGCGGGCAGCCTGGACCAGGTGCTCCGGGACGTGGCCCGCCTCGCCACCGCCCCCCGGGCCGGTGCCCGGTGAGCGCGAGAAACGTAGCGGAGCGGAGTCCCGCAGTCGCGAGCGAAAGGCGGCTCCGGTGAGCGCGAGGAATGCAGCGGAGCGGAGTCCCGCAGTCGCGAGCGAAAGGCGGCTCCGGTGAGACAGGTCGTCGAACGGGTGCGTGGCGCGCGAAACGCGGCCCGCCGGGCCACCCTGGTGCCGTTCCTGGTCCGGGTCGGGGTGTTCCTCACCGTGCTGCTCGGCTTCACGGTGGCGTTTCCGGTCGACATATGGTTCGGCGACGCCCTGCCGGCGCTGCTGGTGACCGCGTTGCTGCCCGCGCTCGGGCCGCGCCGGTTCTGGCCGACCTTCGCCGCCCTGGTCACCGTCGCCGGCTGGCTCCACGGCACGTTCGACCAGGGGGAGCGGATCGCCCTGTGGCGGCTGTTGCTGCTGGCCGTCCTGCTCTACCTGGGGCACAACCTCTGCGCCCTGGCCGCGCTGCTGCCGTACGACGCGGTGGTCGACCCGGCGCTGGTGGTCCGCTGGCTGGCCCGGACGGCCGGGGTGCTCCTCGCCGCCGGGGTCGTCGGGGTGCTGCTGCTGACCGTCGCAGGTGCCGGCGGAGACCGGGGAATGCTGCCGGTGACGATCGGCGGACTCACCGTCGCGGTCGTGGTGACGGCGTTGCTGGGGTGGCTCCTGCGCCGCCGGTGAAACCTGCCGACACGAAGGTCATGCAGGTCACAGGGCGGGTGCTGCGTCACAGAGAAGGGGCGCGAACGGGATTACCCGGGCCGGTCGGGGAAAGATAGAAGACGTGAATCCGAAGCGGATCCTTGTGGTAGGCGCCGGCCACGTCGGGCTGTACGCGGCCCTGCGCCTCTCGAAGAAGCTCAGCTCCCGTGAGGCCGAGGTCATCGTCGTCGACCCCCAGCCGCACATGACCTACCAGCCCTTCCTTCCGGAAGCGGCGGCCGGCAACATCTCGCCCCGGCACAGTGTGGTGCCGCTGCGGCGGGAGTTGCGTAGGTGCACCGTCGTCGCGGGTGCGGTGACGCGGATCGAGCACTCCCGTAAGACCGCCACGGTCCAGCCGATCACCGGTCCGGTCCGGGAGATCCGGTACGACCACGTGGTCATCGCTCCCGGCTCGGTCTCCCGGACCCTGCCCATTCCCGGCCTGCACGAGCACGGGATCGGCTTCAAGACCATCGGTGAGGCCATCTACCTGCGTAACCACGTGCTCGACCGGTTGGACGTGGCGGCGGCCACCACCGATCCGGACGTGCGCCGTCGCGCGCTGACCTTCGTCTTCGTCGGCGGCGGCTACGCCGGCATCGAGGCGCTCGCCGAGATGGAGGACATGGCCCGGGACGCGCTGAAGTACTACCCGGAGCTGACCCCCGAGGACATGCGCTGGGTGCTGGTCGAGGCGACCCAGCGGGTGCTGCCCGAGGTCGACCGGGACATGGGCGCCTACACGGTGCAGCAGCTGCTCAAGCGGAACATGGACATCCGTCTGGACACCCGCCTGGAGTCCTGCGTCGACGGGGTGGTCACACTCTCCGACGGCGACAGCTTCCCCTCGGACACGATCGTCTGGACGGCCGGCGTGAAGCCGTCGCCGCTGCTGGATGCCACCGACTTCCCCCGCGACGAGCGGCGTCGGGTCACCTGCCTGCCCACCCTCCAGGTGGTCGACTCCGACCGGGTCGTCGACGGTGCCTGGTCGGCCGGTGACTGCTCGGCGGTGCCCGACCTGACCGGCCCGCCCGGGGCGTACTGCTCGCCGAGCGCCCAGCACGCGGTGCGGCAGGCCGCCCGGATGGCCGACAACATCGCCGCGGTGATCCGGGGTGGGGAACCGGTCAACTACCGGCACAAGCACGCGGGCAGCGTGGCCAGTCTCGGCCTGCACAAGGGCGTCGCCCAGGTGTACGGCATCAAGATGACCGGCTGGCCGGCGTGGTTCATGCACCGGACGTACCACATGAGCCGGATCCCCTCGTTCAACCGCAAGGTGCGCGTGGTGGTCGACTGGACGCTGGCGTTCTTCCTCCGCCGGGAGGTCGTCGCGCTCGGCCAGTTGCACGACCCGCGCGAGGAGTTCTCCGAGGCGTCCCAGCCCGTGGGCGCCCCCCGCGCCTGAGGTGGTAGCAGGGGTCCCCTGTTACCGCTTTTCGCCCTGCAGGGGGCCCTTGCTACCAACCAACCCGGCCAGCGCGGCGGCCGTGGGTGCGCTGACGACGACGCGACGCGGCGCAATGAGCGGTCAGGGACGCCAGATCCAGGCGTCGGCGACCCGGGTCGCCGGTCCGTAGAGCTGTTCCAGCGTGCCGCGCAGGCTCTCGGCGTGCCGCTCGTCGGCGGCGAGCACCACGCAGGACGCGTTCCAGAACTCGGCGTCCCGGGCCGCCTGCCGGCGCTGCCCCTCGCTGACCAGGGGCTGCTCGCCGTGTCGGGCCACCTCCGCCAGCAGCGCCGACGTGGGCTGCTTGTAGGTGCCCATCGCCGCCGTGCCGTCGCGTCCGTACGGCCCGATGAAAAAGCCCTCGGGCAGGGCGAACGCCGCGTCCGCCGCCACCGCCCAGCGCATCGGCCAGGGGTCCTTGGGCGTGGGCGCGGGCACCGGCACCAGCACTCCGCCCGGACGTACGCAGTCGCGCCAGTGCCCGGCGGTGATGAACTCCGGCACCGGCGGCCGGTCCTCGGTGGCCAGCGGGGCGGGTGCCGCCGGCAGCATCGCCGCCACGACGGCGGCCGGGACGACCACCCGCCACCGGCCCCCGCCGCGCCACGCCCGGTCGACGGCGAGCACGAGCACCGTGGCCAGCAGCGGGAGCACCGCCAGTGCGAAGCGCATCGGCAGCGCGCCGTCCACCACGGGCACGTCGAGCAGGAACCGGAAGGGCCCCGGGACATTGGTCCGCGCCCCGTCGACCACCACGTTCGGGCCGAGCGCCAGGGCACCCATCACCAGCGTGCCGACCACGCAGGCGACCACCAGCGGCTGGCGACGCAGCCAGACCGCGCCGGCCGCGCCGACCAGCAGCAGCGGCCAGCCGAGGAAGGTGTTGTACTCGGCGGGACCGGTGGTGAGCCGGGCCGCCGTGTCGTCGCCGGCCAGCGAGAGCGGCGAGAACGTCCACCAGCTCGTCAGGTCGGCCGAGAAGTAGTACGGGCTGAACATCCCGTCGGCCACGCCCTGCGGCCCGGCGAACTGGAACCAGAGCGGGTAGGCGAGCACGACCAGGGCGAGCCCGGTGGCGAGCAGCATGCCTGCCGCGAAGGCCGGGAACGCCCGCCGGGCGAGTCGCCGGTCGACGACGGCGTAGGCGACGGCCATCACCGCCAGGGTGAGCGCGGCGAGGAACAGCACCTCCTCACCGACGAAGACCTGGGCGGTCACCACGACGGCCAGTCCCACGGCTGAGGTGACCAGCCGCCGGTCCGCTCCGCGGCCACCGGCCCGCCCGGTCGGCGTTCGCCCGACGCGGCCGTCCCGGTCCCGCCCGGTCCTGTCGGCCCGGGAGGGACGGTCGGCGGCCCGTAGCATGCGGACCACCAGCCAGATGATCACCGGCACCAGCCACTGCGCGGTCATGTGCAGGTGGCTGTTGGTCTGTGACACGATGCCCGGCCCGAAGCCGCAGAGGCCGGCACCGAGCGCGGCGGCCAGCCGGCCGGCACCGAGCAGCCGGACGTAGAGCGCGTACCACGCGATCGCGGTGCCGGCCAGGTTGAGCGCGGCGAGCAGGGCGAACGTGGTCGGCGCGCCGAAGAGCAAAGTGACCGGGGCGAAGAGCACCCCGAGCGCGATGACCGTGGTGTTGGCCATCAGGTTGACCCCGTCGGGGGCGTTGAGCCGGTCGGTGAGCAGGCTGAAGTCACCGAGCAGCGCGCGCGAGTCGACGGCCAGGAACCACTCGTAGAGGGTCTGGTCCTCCGGATTGAGCGCCAGCACCCGACCGGACGGGTTCGGCCAGAGCCCGTGGGTGAGCACCCCGGCGAGGACCAGGAAGCCCAGACCGGCCAGCAGATCCACCCGGTTCCGGCGGGCCGCGGCGACGAGCCGGGCCCGCCGGGAGCCGGGCACCGCCGGGACGTCCGGGGTGGCGTCCCGGTCGGGCCCGGCGTCCTGATCGGCACAGGCTGCGCTGCTCACGGCCTCGACCATAGTGCCGAGGTGGTATCGGGGTACGCCGGGTTCGGCGAGACCGGTTACCGTGACACTGCACCGCCGCGTGTCGACGCGCCGGTGGTCACCCGCCCGGGTGGTGGAACGGCAGACACGGCCGCCTTAAAAGCGGCTGCCGCAAGGCGTGCGGGTTCGACCCCCGCCCCGGGCACCAGACTCTCAGCTTCCCTTCAGCTTGGTGATCACCAAGAGGTCGGCCCGGCGGTTTACCCTGGATAGGCACGTTCACCGTGCATCGACCCCCTGAGGGAGGCTGAAAGTGAAGACCTCGAACCCGGTGCTCGCCCGGCTCGGCCAGGCGGCTGAGCGGGAGCGGGCGGCCGGGTACGCCCCGACCGGGCCGCATGGGCAGCCCGGTTACCCCCAGCAGTACCCGGGTGCGGGCTACCCGGCGGCCCCCGGTTACCCGGCCGCACCGCCCACCGTGACGCCGATGTCGCTCGACGACGTCGTGGTCAAGACCGTCATGCTCCTCGGCATCCTCGCCGCCTCCGCTGCGGCGGCCTGGGTGCTCGTGCCCGACGCCCTGGTCGGTGTCGCCTGGATCGGCGCCGCCATCGTCGGCCTCGCGCTCGGCATGGTCATCTCGTTCTCCCGGATGGCCAACCCGGCGCTCGTCATCACCTACGCGGTCGTCGAGGGCGTCTTCGTCGGCATGGTGAGCAAGGCCTTCGAGTCGCTCTACGACGGCATCGTGCTCCAGGCCACCACCGCCACCTTCGGCGTGTTCTTCCTGATGGCCGTGCTCTACAAGGCGCGCGTCATCCGGGCCACGCCGAAGTTCGTGCGCGGCATGATCGCCGTGATGGTCGGCCTCTTCGCGGTGATGCTGATCAACCTGGTGCTGGCGCTGTTCGGCGTCAACACCGGCCTGCGGGACGGCAGCCCGCTGGCTATCGGCTTCAGCCTGGTCTGCATCGTGGTGGCGTCGCTCAGCTTCATCCTGAGCTTCCACGAGGTGGAGGAGGGCGTCCGGATGGGGCTGCCCCAGCGCTACTCCTGGGTGGCCGCCTTCGGCATCCTGGTCAGCCTGGTCTGGCTCTACATCGAGATCCTGCGCCTGCTGAGCTACTTCCAGGGCGACGACTGAGCAATCAGTCAGCAGTCGACCGACCGGTGCGCCCGCCCCCACCTCCGGGGGCGGGCGCCCGTCGTCGCGGGGCGCGGCCACCGTCCCCGGTCGCATCCGACCGGCCGGCCGAACCCGGAAGGGCCGACCGCGTCCGTGGCGTGTGACGCGACCGTAGACTCCCACCGGTGAGCAGCGTGCGGGCCGGGGCGTACCCGGCGGAACAGGCCGGTGTCCGGTGAACCCGGCGGCCGACGACCCGGCCTCCGCCAGCGAACTGGACCGGGCGGTGGAGCAGTTGGTCCGGCAGGTCGGGCACTGGCAGTCGCCGCGTTGGGCGGCGCTGGCCGACGGCAACGTCTCCCGTGCCGACCTGGTGCACCGGCTCGTGCAGGAGGTCGCCAACCTGGCGGCCGACGCGGAGGGCCAGCCGCGACGCACCGTTCCCCGGCTGGACAACGACCTGGCCCTGCCCGACCAGCTCCGGGTGGTCGCCGCCGACCTGGTCGCCGCAGCCCCTGCGCCCGAGGTGCTGGCCCGGGCCGCCGCCGAGGTGACGGCGACCCGAACCGCCCTCTGACCGATCCCTCAGCGGGCCGCCATCGCAGGCCAGGGCTGGTGCCACTGCCGGGCCTCGATGTCGTACAGGCGTCAGGAGAGACGTTCGAGGACCATCGCCATGCCCTGGCCGCCGCCGACGCACATGGTCTCCAAGCCGATCGACCGGTCGTGCCACTGGAGGGCGTTGAGCAGGGTGCCGGTGATCCGGGCCCCGGTCATGCCGAACGGGTGGCCGACGGCGATCGCGCCGCCCATCACGTTCAGCTTCTCCAGTGGGATGCCGAGCTGCCGGTACGAGGGGATCACCTGGGCGGCGAACGCCTCGTTGATCTCCACCAGGTCGACGTCGTCGATGGTCATGCCGGCCCGGTCGAGCGCCTGCCGGCTCGCCTCGACCGGGCCGAGGCCCATGATCTCCGGGGAGAGGGCGGTGACGCCGGTGGAGACGATCCGGGCCAGCGGGGTGATGCCCAGGTCCCGGGCCCGCTGGGCGCTCATGATCACCACGGCGGCGGCCCCGTCGTTGAGCGGGCAGCAGTTGCCGGCGGTGATCCGACCGTCCGGACGGAACACCGGCTTCAACCCGGCCACGCCCTCCAGGGTCACCCCGGGACGTGGGCCGTCGTCGGTGCTGACCACCGTGCCGTCCGGGGTGGTGACCGGGGTGATCTCCCGGGCCCAGAAGCCATCGGCGATCGCCTTCTCGGCGAGGTTCTGGCTGCGGACGCCGAACTCGTCCATGTCGGCGCGGCTCACGTCGTACGCCTGGGCCAGGTTCTCCGCGGTCTGCCCCATGGCGAGGTAGATGTCGGGCAGTTCGCCGGCCTCGCGCGGGTCGGTCCAGACCTCCGCGCCGCCGGCCGCCCGGCGGGCCGACCGCTCCTGGGCCGCCGCGAAGCGCGGGTTCTCCCAACCACCGCCGACCAGCGCCTGCGCCTCCGGCGGCAGGGCGTCGGAGCTACCCCGGGCGTACCGGGAGACGCACTCGACCCCGGCGGAGACGAACACGTCCCCCTCGCCGGCCCGGATCGCGTGCATCGCCATCCGGGTGGTCTGGAGCGACGAGGCGCAGTACCGGGTCAGCGTCGCGCCGGGCACGGTGTCCAGCCCGAGCAGCGTGGCCACCACCCGGGCCATGTTGAAGCCCTGCTCGCCCCCGGGCAGGCCGCAGCCCAGGTGAAGGTCGTCGATCTCGGTCGGGTCGAGCTGGGGGACCTTGTCCAGCGCGGCCCGGACGATGGTCGCCGCGAGGTCGTCCGGGCGGACGTCGCGGAGGGAACCCTTGTGCGCCCGGCCGATGGGGGAGCGGGCGGTGGCGACGATGACGGCGTCGCGGGACGACTCAGTCGGCATGAACCAACGTTAACCCGTCGGTAACTTGTGGTGGAAGTGGGCCGGCGTGACGGCGGTCGCCCGTACGTGCGGTCAGTGGCCCGGGGCGACGAGGTCACCCGGCCGTCCGGTCAGCGGGACGAGGCGACGGCCGCGGCGGCGGCCACCGCCGGGAGCAGCGCGTGCGCCCAGACCCGGTAGCCGTCGGCGGAGGGGTGGTACCCGTCGTGGCAGAGCGTCCCGGCGTCGGCCCGGAAGACCGCCCCGGTCTCGGTGGCGAGATCCACCACCGTGCCCCCGGCCTCCAGCACCGCCACGGTCTGCGCCCGCGCGGTGCGTCGTCCGGACCAGCCGATCACCTGGCGCAGCGGCGGGGCGACGGCCCGGACCGCGCCGAGGTCGGGGCAGGTGCCGACCACGACCTCCACCCCGGCGTCGCACAGCCGGCGGACCGCACCGCCGAGGTACGCCGCCGCGTCGGACGGCCGGCGCAGGGTCGTCGCGTCGTTCGCCCCGATCAGGATCACCGCCACGTCCGGGCGGCTCCCGAGCAGGGCCCGGGCCACCTGGGTGGCCAGGTCGGTGGAGCGGGACCCGGAGACCCCGACGCTGGACAGGTGCACGCGTCGGCCGGCCGGCCCCTCGGCGAGCAGGTGGCCCAGCTGGCCGCCGACCGTCTCGCCGAACTGCTGCACGCCGACCCCGAGGGCGGCCGAGTCACCGAGCAGGACCAGCCGCAGCGGGGGCGCGTCCGCCCGCCCGACCGTCGCCCGCAGGGCGAGACCGAGTTCCGGTTCGGCGTAACGGCGGGTGCGGGCGACGAAGGCCTCCCCGGCGAGGACCGCCGCGCCGCCGACCGTGCCGGCCAGCAGGGAGAGGGCCGCGACCCGGCCCATACGGGCCGCCAGTTCGGTGCGGGTGTTCCGCTCGCTCATGCTCGTCCCTCCACTGCTGTCTGCGTGCCCCCGGCCGGTCGGACCGCGTCGCCTGTCTCCGGCCTCCCCGCCGGTCGGGGCACGTCGCCGGTCTCCGGCCCGCCGGGCGCGGGGACCGCGTCGGTGGCGCGGTGCGGCACCGGCTCGCCCGCGTGCGCGGGAAGCGCACCGACCGCGACGAAGGCCCGCCGCCGCAGTTGCGCCCAACGCCCCGCCGGGCCCCGGTCGTGCCCGCTGACCTGGGTGCCGCTGACCTCGGTGCCCGGGTGCCGGGCGGCCTCCTGCGCCGCCTGCGGCAGCGACCGTACGCCCTCGCCCCGGGCCAGCGCCGGCCGACGCTCCGGACCCGTGCCGAGCGCCGAGAGGACCGTCGGCAGCAGCACGGACGCGGCGACCGCATACCCCTCGGCCGACGGGTGGAACCGGTCCCAGGCGAACATCCGGCCCGGCTCGGCTGCGAACCGGGGGCCGAGCAGGTCGCCGAGGGAGACCGTCCAGCCGCCGGCCTCGACCACCCCGACCGTCTGGGCGGCGGCGAGCTGCCGACCCCAGCGGCGGGCCAGCCAGCGCAGCGGTGGCTGGATCGGCTGGATCGCCCCGAGGTCGGGACAGGTGCCGACGACCACCTCCGCGCCGGCCGCGCGCAGGTCGCGGACCGCGTCGGTGAGGTAGCGCACGGCCACGGCCGGCGGGGTGCGGTTGGTGACGTCGTTGCCGCCGACCAGGATGACCGCGATGTCCGGCTGCTGCTCCAGGGCGGCCTCGACCTGCGGTCGCAGCCCCGCCGAGAGGCTGCCGACGACGGCGAACCGGTGCAACCGCACCGGCCGGTGCAGCCGGCGGGACAGGCCGGTGGCGAGCAGCGCGCCGAGGGTCTCCCGGCGCCGGTGCACGCCGTAGCCGGCGGCGGAGGAGTCGCCGAGGAGCACCATGGTCAACGGGGGACCGGACAGCTTGGGGCCGTAGACGCCGTCGCAGCGGGGTGGGGGCGCCTCGGCCATCGGGATCGTCCGGCGGGCCTGCTTGGCCTGGCCGAGGAGGACGCCGGTCGTGGTGGCGAAGGCCGCCGCCGTGGCACCCGCGCCGATCGCCGTGTAGCGGGCGACCTGCCGGGCGCGTCGCCAGCGTGCACCGGCCGACACGACGGATCCAGTCACCTCCTCCATGAGCCGACAGTACCGCGCGGGAGCGACACGTCGCTGTCCCCGCGATGGCGCTCCGGTGCCTGGCGGCGGGACATTCTGGGTACGTCATCCATCGATCGCCGGCCGTCCGGGTCGGCCGGCCGCGCGGCACCGGCGGCGGTTGCGCCGGCCCGGCACGCTGGTCGAGGAGAGAGGGGCACTGACATGGCGAGGACGTTGAAGCGGAGTGCGGCGTTCGCCGCGTTGGCCCGGGCACTGATGGCCGGGGCGCGGGGTGGTCCGTCCCTGGGCGCCCGGGTGGCGGCGCTGCCCCGGATGATCAAGGCCAGCGCGCGCGGCGAGTACGACGGCGGCCTCCGGCTGGCCCTGATGACGGCGGCGGCGGCGTACGTCGTCTCCCCGGTCGACCTGGTGCCGGAGATGTTCCTGGCCGTTCTCGGCCTGGTCGACGACGCGGTGATGGTCACCTGGCTGGCCGGCAGCGTGCTCGCCGAGACGGAGCGGTTCCTGGAGTGGGAGGCGCGTCGCGCGTCCGTCATCCCTGGGAGTGTCCTGTCCTGACGCCACGTACCCTGGGCGTCGACCAACCGTCGCCCGGCGCCGCTGCCGGCACCGGAGGAGAAGGGCACAACGAGGTGCAGTACTACGACAACGTCGTCGAGCTGATCGGCAACACCCCGCTGGTGAGGCTCCGCAACGTCACCGCCGGCATCCAGGCCACCGTGTTGGCGAAGGTGGAGTACCTCAACCCCGGCGGGTCGGTGAAGGACCGGATCGCGCTGCGGATGGTGGAGGACGCCGAGGCCGCCGGGATCCTGAAGCCGGGCGGCACCATCGTCGAGCCGACCAGCGGCAACACCGGCGTCGGACTGGCTCTGGTGGCGCAGCTCAAGGGCTACAAGTGCGTCTTCGTCTGCCCGGACAAGGTCAGCCAGGACAAGCAGGACGTGCTGCGGGCGTACGGGGCCGAGGTGGTGGTCTGTCCGACGGCGGTCGCCCCGGAGGACCCCCGCTCCTACTACAACGTCTCCGACCGGTTGGCCCGGGAGATCCCGGGCGCCTGGAAGCCCAACCAGTACAGCAACCCGGCGAACCCGCGCTCGCACTACGAGACCACCGGCCCGGAGCTCTGGGAGCAGACCGGCGGTGGGCTGACCCACTTCGTGGCCGGGGTGGGCACCGGCGGCACCATCTCCGGCATCGGGCGTTACCTCAAGGAGGCGTCCGACGGTCGGGTGAAGGTGATCGGCGCGGACCCGGAGGGCTCGGTCTACTCCGGCGGCACCGGCCGGCCGTACCTGGTCGAGGGGGTCGGCGAGGACTTCTGGCCGGAGACGTACGACAAGTCCGTGGCCGACCAGATCATCGAGGTCTCCGACAAGGCATCCTTCGAGATGACCCGGCGGCTGGCCCGGGAGGAGGGGCTGCTCGTCGGCGGCTCCTGCGGCATGGCCGTGGTGGCCGCTCTGGAGGTGGCCCGTGCCGCCGGTCCGGACGACGTGGTCGTGGTGCTCCTGCCGGACAGCGGCAAGGGCTACCTGTCGAAGATCTTCAACGACACCTGGATGGCCCGGTACGGCTTCCTGACGGCCGGCGGTGACGAGCCGACCGTGGCCGACGCGCTCGCCGCCAAGCCGGGCGGCCTGCCCGAGCTGGTGCACGTGCACCCCACCGAGACGGTCCGGGACGCGATCGACTACATGCGTGAGTACGGCGTCTCGCAGTTGCCGGTGCTCAAGGCCGAGCCGCCGGTGGTGACCGGAGAGGTGGCCGGCTCGATCGCCGAGCGGGATCTGCTCGACGCCCTCTTCACCGGCCAGGCCCACCTGCACGACACCATCGAGCGGCACATGGGCGAGCCGCTGCCGATGGTCGGCGGTGGGCAGCCGGTCAGCGAGGCGGTGGCCCTGCTGGAGAAGTCCGACGCCGCGCTGGTGCTGATCGACGGCAAGCCCAAGGGCGTGCTCACCCGGCAGGACCTGCTGGCCCACCTCGGCGGCCGCTGAGCAAGGCAATCGGCCTGTCCCGGGTCGGTGGCGAACCGACGCTTCGCCACCGACCCGGGACAGGAACAGCTTCAAGCCGCAGCATCTTCCGGCCCCGGCGTGGGCGCCGTCACCGATCGCTCACCACTGGCCGTCACCATGAGTGACATGCAGTCGGGGGCTTTCCATCTCCCGATGCGTCCTTTGCTCTGCACCCATCTACGCGACAGGCGCCCTCGGTGGGCGGCGGCACCAGCACTGAAAACCTCTTGCAATCCCTGCTCAGTGGGGTTGGTGCGGATTGGGGTGCGAAGCAAAGGGAAGGGTGCGGGTATAAGTTGCTCGGCATCTGGTCACTCGACGTGCAGGATGATCGTCATCCGGACCGTGAACACGTACCGTAATGATTGTTGGGTGGTGGACGTGGGAGTGCGGAGGTTCGGAGTCTTGGTATCGGCCGAGGCTGGTCAGCACTCGGCAGGCACCCTGGTTCCGCTCGACGGGGGCAGCGACCTGGCGAACCGAGGGATCGGGAGCCCCTGGAGTCCCTGCTCCGAGCCTGATGATGGTCAGAGGGGACGGGCGTAGCGGAGTTGACGGGTGACGACGGGGCCGAAGTGCTCATCGCGTTCCCGGCCCTCCGGAGCCCAGCCGCCGCGCTCGTAGAAGCGGCGGGCGTGGACGTTGCCGGCGAGCACCCAGAGGGTGGCCCGGGTCCGTCCCCACGACCGCATGGTGTGCAGCGCGTCGTCCATCAACGCCCGGCCGGTGCCCCGGCCCTGCTCGGCCGGGTCCAGGTGGATGGCGCGGAGCATCGCCGCGTGCGGGTCGACCACGCCGTCCAGCTCGTCCGGGCCGACGTAGGTGAAGCCGACCAGCCGGCCGTCCCGCTCGGCGACGGTCATCAGGTGGTCGTCGCGCTCGTACGACCAGCGCTCGACCCAGTACCGCCCCATTCCCTCGGGCGTCGGGGTGGCCAGCGCCTCCGGGGGCAGGAACGACGAGTAGGCGGCGACCCGGGAACGCTGGTGCAGGCTGCCGACCGCCATCAGGTCGTCGGCGACGGCGTGGCGGAGAGTGGGTGTCACCCGGGCGAGGGTACCCGCCGGGGCGGCACCGCGATCGTGGCCAGGTCCTCGGCGACCACGAGGTCACCGGTGAAGTGCTCGCGGGCCTCGGCGGCGAACCGGGCCGGGTCGGCGTACCGCTGGGAGAAGTGGGTGAGCACGAGCCGGCGTACCCCGGACTCGGCCGCGACCCGGGCGGCCTGGGCGGCGGTGAGGTGCCCGACCTCGGCGGCGAGCGCCGTCTCCGAGTCGAGGAAGGTCGACTCGATCACCAGCAGGTCGGCCCGCTCGGCGAGCGCGTACACCGCGTCGCAGAGCCCGGTGTCCATCACGAAGGCGAAGCGCTGCCCCGGCCGGGGCTCGCTCACCTCGTCGCGGCGCACGCGGCGTCCGCCGACGTCCAGGTGACCGACGCGGAGCAGCTCCCCGACGGCCGGGCCACCGATGCCGTACGCGGCCAGCCGCTCCGGGAGCATCCGGCAGCCGTCCGGTTCGACCAGTTGGTAGCCGTACGTCTCGATCGGGTGGCGCAGTCGGCGGGCGGTCAGGGTGTGGCCGCCGCGCAGGGCGATCCGCTGCCCGTCTGCGTCGACCGGCTCGGGTCGCAGCTCGGCGGTCTCGTGGAAGCTGGTGGCGTGCCGCAGCCGGGCGAAGTACTCCGCGCCGCCGGCCGGGAAGTGCACCGCCACCGGGTGCGGCACCCGGTCCAGGGAGAGGCGCTGGATGATGCCGGGAAGCCCGAGGCTGTGGTCGCCGTGGAAGTGGGTGACGCAGATCCGGGTCAGGTCGGTGGCGGTGACCGTGGTGTGCAGGAGCTGACGCTGGCTCCCCTCGCCCGGGTCGAAGAGGATCACCTCGTCGTCCCAGCGCAGCACGTACCCGTTGTGGTTGCGCTGCCGGGTCGGCGTCTGACTGGCGGTGCCGAGCACCGTCAGCTCACGCATCGACACGGCGTACACCCTCCGTACAGGGGTCGACCCCCGGGGCGTCCGCGCTGACGCACGGGCCGGCTGGACTGGGCCGGCACCCCGGGGGTCGGGTGGCTGTTCTGGATTCGCCGCACCGCTGCCACACGGTCTCGACGATCTTCTGTGCCCGCCCCGGAGGACGGACGGTCGACTGTCAAGGACAGCGGCTAGCGGACAGCCACCTCACGAGTCCGATAACTACACAAAGCTTCGGATCACCTCCCTTCACGTGTACCGCCACGCTATCCACTTCCCGACTCCGGCGGCAACGGTTTTACGTCACCTGCTGCCGGCGCAGGTCAGGACGGGTCCGAGGCGTGCCGGTCGGTGGGCTCGGCGATGCCGATCGGGCCTTCCCGTGGCCCCTCCTCGGACGCCGGCTGCACCGCCAGCGACGGGAAGTCGGCCAGGTCGCCCTCGGGCTCGGCGTCCCACTCGGGGAAGACCAGGTCGCTCTGGAGGTAGAGGCAGAGCAGTTGGGTCAGGTGGCGCAGCCCGTCCAGGTGGGTGCGCTCGTGACCGTGGGTGGCGTCCACCCCGAAGCCGAGCAGCGCCACCCGGGCGTGCGCGCCGGCCTCGACCGCCGCCGCCACGTCCGAGCGGTAGTAGTCGAAGACGTCCCGGACCAGGTCGACGTCGTGCTCGCCGGCGATCGAGGCGAGGTTGCGGGTCAGGTGGTAGTCGAACGGGCCCACCCCGTCCCCCATCGCCAGGGTCGCCGCGTTCTCGCGTGACTGCTGCCCCGGGGCGACCACCGCCGCGTCGACCGAGACGATCTCGGCCACGTCCGGGTCGAGGCCGTGGCTGGCCCCGTGCCCGATCTCCTCGGTGACGGTGACCAGCAGGTGCGCGGTGACCCGGGGCTGGACGCCCGCGTCGACGATCGCCTTGAACGCGGTCAGCACCGCCGCCACCCCGGCCTTGTCGTCCAGGTGGCGGGACTTGACGAAGCCGCTCGGGGTGATCGTCGGGTTGGGCAGGAACGCCACGAAGTCGCCCGCGTCGATGCCGAGCGCACGCAGCCCGGCGATGTCCTCCACCGGCTCGTCGACCCGGACCTCCACCTGCTCCCAGCCGACGCCCTGGAGGTCGACCCCCTCGTTGTAGCGGTGACCGCTGGCCTTCAACGGCAGCACCTGGCCGGTGATCACCCGGTCCAGGTCGTCGGTGAAGATCCGCACGTGCGCGCCCTCGGCGAAGCGGGCGCTGTGCGTGCCGATCGACTTCAGCTCCAGCCGGCCGTTCTCCTTCAGCCGCTTCACCATCCCGCCGATGGTGTCGGTGTGCACCACGATCGCCCGGTCCGCGCCGGTGGCCCGGGGGCCGGGCAGGTAGGCGCTCAGCGCCCCGCGCCGGGTCAGCGTGGAGGAGATGCCGAGGGCGGAGAGCCGCT
Source organism: Micromonospora sp. NPDC050187 (assembly GCF_044459745.1). Lineage (NCBI taxonomy): Bacteria > Bacillati > Actinomycetota > Actinomycetes > Micromonosporales > Micromonosporaceae > Micromonospora > Micromonospora sp. NPDC050187. The sequence goes on along the minus strand of NZ_JBITJH010000006.1, from coordinate 188,175 downwards.
CGCCCACGTACTGCTGCACGTGGTCGGTACGCCCCGACGGGCTGGGGATCTCCAGGAGTTCCAGCAGCACCTGCCGCAGGTAGTCCAGGTCGAGCGGAAGCGGGACGGGACGACGTTCGGTCATGCCGTCGAGGATGCCGTACCCGCCGGGGACCAGAGCCGGTGCGGTGCCCGGGTGCCCGGGAACAGCAGGTCCACGAAGCGCTCGGCGGTCGGCTGGGGCTCGTGGTTGGCCAGGCCGGGCCGCTCGTTCGCCTCGATGAAGACGTGCTCCGGCTGGTCCGGCGCGGTGACCAGCAGGTCCAGCCCGGTGACCGGGATGTCCAGCGCCCGGCTGGCCGCCACGCACGCCTCGGCGATCTCCGGGTGCAGCTCCCCGGTCACGTCGTGGATGGTGCCGCCGGTGTGCAGGTTGGCGGTGCGCCGGACGGCGAGCACGGTGCCCTCCGGGAGCACGTCGTGCATGCCGTACCCGGCCTCGGCGACCACCTCGCGGGTCATCTCGTCGATCGGGATGCGGGACTCGCCACCGGTGGCGGCGGCCCGGCGGCGGCTCTGCCGCTCGATCAGCTCGGTGACGTCGTGCACCCCGTCGCCGGTGATCGAGGCGGGCCGCCGGACGGCCGCCGCGACCACCTCGTGGTCGATCACGACCACCCGCAGGTCCTCGCCGGCGTGCAGCTCCTCGACCAGCACCTCCGGGCAGTACCGGCGGGCCAGCTCGACGGCGGTCCGCAGCGCCTCCGGGGTCCGTACCCCGACGGTGATGCCGTTGCCCTGCTCGCCCCGGGCCGGCTTGACCACCACCGCGCCGAGCTCTGCCAGGAACGCCTCGTCCGCGGCGTCGCCGGTGGCCGTCCGGCCGCGCGGCACGGCGAGCCCCGCCTCGGTGAGGATCCGCCGGGTCACCCGCTTGTCGTCGCACCGGCTCATCGCGACCGCCGAGGTCAGCTCGGAGAGCGACTCGCGGGTCAGGATGGTCCGCCCGCCGGTGGTCAGCCGCAGCTCACCCCAGGCCGGGTCGGTGACCTCCACCCGGATGCCCCGGCGCATCGCCTCGTCAGCGATGATCCGGGCGTACGGGTTCAGCTCGTCGTAGCCGGCCGGCAGGGCGGGCAGGAACAGCCGCTCGTTGATCGGGTTCTTCCGCTTCACGCAGAGCGTGGCGGTGCGGTAGAAGCCCAGCCGCTCGTACAGCCGGATCGCCCCGACGTTCTCCGCCAGCACGGACAGGTCGACGAAGGCGCGGCCCCGGTCGGTGAGCCGGGCGGCCAGCTCGGTCAGGAGCGCCTGACCGGTGCCGGGCGGGGCGTGGTTGAAGTCCACGGTCAGGCACCACAGGCTCGCGCCGTTGTCCGGGTCGTCGAAGACCTCGACGTGGTCCACTCCGGTGATGGTGCCGACGATCTCCCCGGTGGCCGACTCGGCGACCAGGTGCAGGAAGGACGGGGTTGCGGCGTTGGCCACCAGCACGTCCACCGGGGCGGTGACCATCCCGTTGCTGGCGTAGATCCGGTTCACCGCGTCGGCGTCCGCCGCGTCGCGGAGCTGACGGATACGCAGCCCCGGCAGGTCCGCGCCGGTGTCGCCGGACGCCTCGCCGCCGATCGGGCCCGGCCCGGGGGCCGCCTCCGGGCTCAACGGCAGCCGGTAGGTCAGCGACGGGTCGATGAACAGCTCGTCGTGCAGCCGGGACACCAGCACGTGCGGATCGCGCAGGTAGATGCAGATGTCCCGGGAGCCGGCGGCCTCCGAGCGGAGCACGTCGGCGACGGCGGCCGGGTCGCGGAACGTCTGGCCGAAGACCAGCCGACCCCAGCCGCAGTCGAGCAGCACGTCGGTCCGGCCGGCCCGGTTCGACGCCTCCGGGTCGGTCGACCGGCCGCCGGGCTCGCCGGGGGCGACCGGGTCGCCGCCCGGTCCGACCCGCTCCCGTTTCCGGGCCATCCGGGCCCGCTGCCCCTCGGTCAGGGCCGTCCCGGTCGCCAGGGTGTCGGTCACGGTCAGTCGATTCCGTGGCTCTGGAGCCACATTTCCAGAAGTCCGAGCTGCCACAGCTTGTTTCCGTTCAGCGGGGTGAGTTCGGCGTTCGGGTCGGTGAGGAGGGCGTCGACGTAGTCGGCGCGGAACAGGTCGCGACGGCGGGCCTCGGGGGCGTGCAGGGCGTCGCGTACCCGGTCGAGGACCTTGCCCTCCAGATGGGTGAGGCCGGGCACCGGGAAGTAGCCCTTCGGACGGTCGATGACCTCCCAGGGCAGTACCCGGCGGCCGATCTCCTTGAGCACGCCCTTGCCGCCCTGGGCGAGCTTCAGCTCCGGCGGGCAGGACGCGGCGAGTTCCACGAACTCGTGGTCGAGGAAGGGGACGCGGGCCTCCAGGCCGTGCGCCATCGTCATGTTGTCGACCCGCTTCACCGGGTCGTCGGTGAGCATGATCTGGGTGTCGATCCGCAGGCCCGCGTCGACCGCGGTCTCCGCGCCCGCCCGGCCCAGGTGCGCGGCCACGAACTCCCGTGCCGGGTCGCCGTCGGGCAGCCGGTCCGGGTTGAGCACGCGGGCCAGGCCGGCCGCGTCCCGGTCGAAGAACGCCTTGGCGTACGTGTCGACGGCGTGCGCCCGGTCGACGCCGGCCAGCGGCGGGTACCAGTGGTAGCCGCCGAGGATCTCGTCCGCGCCCTGCCCGGACTGGACCACCTTGACGTGCCGGGCGACCGTCTCGCTGAGCAGGTAGAACGCCACACAGTCGTGGCTGACCATCGGCTCGCTCATCGCCGCGACCGCCGATTCCAGCGGCGGGACGAGATCACCGGTGGCGACCCGGATCTGGTGGTGGTCGGTGTCGAAGGTCTTCGCCACCAGGTCGGAGTAGCGGAACTCGTCGCCCTCGCGACCGCCGACCGCCTCGAAGCCGATGGAGAAGGTGGCCAGGCCGCGCTGGCCCTGCTCGGCGAGGAGCGCCACCACCAGGCTGGAGTCCAGGCCACCGGAGAGGAGCACCCCCACCGGCACGTCGGCGACCATGCGCCGCCTGACGGCGGTGGTGAGCGACTCCCGCAGGGCGTCCTGCCAGTCCCGCTCGGACCAGTCGGCCCGGTCCGGGTGACGGGTGAACGACGGGTCCCAGTAGACCCGCTCAGTGACCCGGCCGTCCGGCTCGTACACCCGGACGGTGGCCGGGGGCAGCTTGGCCACGCCGCGCAGGATGGTCCGGGGCGGCGGCACGATGCTGTGGAAGCTCAGGTAGTGCGCGAGCGCGACCGGGTCGACCGTGGTGTCGATCCCGCCGCCGGCCAGCAGGGCGGGCAGGGTGCTGGCGAACCGCACCCGGTCGGGGGTCTCGGCCAGGTAGAGCGGCTTGATGCCGAGCCGGTCCCGGGCCAGCACCAGGCGGCCGGTGGCCCGCTCGGTGATCGCCACGGCGAACATGCCGACCAGGTGGTCGACGAAGTCGTCACCCCACTCGGCGTACGCCTTGAGCACCACCTCGGTGTCGCCGGAGGAGAAGAAGACGTGCCCCTTCGCCTGGAGTTCGGCGCGCAGCTCCCGATAGTTGTAGATGCAGCCGTTGAAGACGCCGGTGAGCCCGGCAGCCGGGTCGACCAGCGGCTGCCCGCTCGCGGCGGAGAGGTCGATGATTTTCAGACGCCGGTGACCCAGGGCGACCGGTCCCTGTGACCAGACGCCGCTGTCGTCGGGGCCCCGGTCGTGCATGGTCGCCGCCATCCGCTCCACCGCCGCGACGTCGGCTCGTGAACCGTCCCGACGGAGCTCCCCAGCCAGTCCGCACATGCCAACGAATGCTGCCAGAGGATGGTGCACTTCGCCTGTTGAGCTGATGGCTGGCAGGGTGGTGGGTTGCTATAATGCGCAACCTTTGGCGAGTTGAAGTGGATCATCGGCGCTTCCGTGTCCGTCAGGCGCGGAGTGACCCTTTTGCGAGTGCGGCTCGCTGTGAGGAACCTCCCAGCATCGGGCCGCCCCTTCGGCTGGCCCGGCCCGGCCGCGCGCCGTGGACGTCCCCGGGGGCAACCGGCCCGGGTGGTCGTAGGCGAGGGGCGACGTGGACTCCGCGACGTGGACTCCGCGACGTGGACTCCGCGACGTGGACTCCGCGACGTGGACCGCGCTGCGCCCTGTGGAGCTGCCCGCACCGACGGGGCAGCTCCACAGGTGGCCTACCTGGCGTTGCTCGGCGCGACCACCGCCGTCGTCCCGCCCGCGCTCAGCCGGCCGTACGGGCCACGCCGACCGGGCAGCTCATCCCGTTCGGGCCGTGGTTGCAGTAGCCGTTCGGGTTCTTGGTCGGGGCGAGGTACTGCTGGTGGTAGTCCTCGGCGAAGTAGTACTCGCCGAGCGGGGCGATCTCGGTGGTGATCTCGGCCCGGCGGGCCTGGGCCACGATCGGGGCGAAGGCGTCCCGCGACGACGTCGCGGCAGCGGCCTGCTCGTCGCTGGTGGTGTAGATGGTCGACCGGTACTGGGTGCCGACGTCGTTGCCCTGGCGCATGCCCTGGGTCGGGTCGTGGTTCTCCCAGAAGACCTTGAGCAGGTCCTCGTAGGCGATCGTCGACGGGTCGTAGACCACCTCGACCACCTCGGCGTGCCCGGTACGCCCGGAGCAGACCTCCTCGTACGTCGGGTTCGGGGTGTAGCCGCCCGCGTAGCCGACGGAGGTGGTGATCACGCCGGGGAGACCCCAGAACAGGCGCTCCGCGCCCCAGAAGCAGCCCATCCCGAAGACGGCCACCTGCGCGCCCGGCGGGAACGGGCCCTTCAGCGGGGTGCCGAGCACCTCGTGCCGGTCGCTGACCGGCATCGCGATCGGTCGGCCGGGCAGGGCCTGGTCGGGCGTGATCATTTCGGCCTTCATGCGGCGCAGGAACACGATGACTCCTCTCGTATCTGTCTATCCTGCAACGCCGGCGGGTCCCCCGTCCTTACCCGTCCACCCGAAGATCAGGCCCCCGGCCCCGGCCTTTCCACGTCGATTGTGGTGGGGTAGGGCCCCCTGGCGGGCCGATTGCTGCCAGGATCTCCTGCGATGGACATCAGGGAGATGAAACCGGGCAGGGACGAGACGGTGGCGCGGGCGCTGCTCCGGATACAGCGGGCCGCGTACGCGGTGGAGGCGGCGCTGATCGGCGACGACCGCATCCCCGTGCTCCACGAGAGCCTCGACGACCTGCGGGCCGCGTCGCTGCACTGGCTCGGGGCCGTCGTCGCCGAGGGCGAGCCGCCCGTCGTGCCAGCAGAGGCGGTTCCCGCCCGACCGTACGAGGCCGGTCGGCTGGTCGGCGCGCTGGCCTGGACCGAGGACGCGACGACGGTGGACATCGACCGGCTCGTGGTCGACCCGGTCGCGCACCGACGGGGCATCGGCCGGGCGCTGGTCGACGCGGTGCTGACCCGGGCCGGTGATCGTACGGTGCTCGTCGCCACCGGCCGGGCCAACCGGCCGGCGCGGGCGCTCTACGAGTCGTTCGGCTTCACCACGCTCGGCGACGCCGAGCCTGTCCCCGGCCTCTGGATCACCCGCTACACCCGCCCGGGGGCGGACGGGAGGGCGGCGGCCACCCGCCCGGCGTAGGAGCGCGCCTCGTCGTCGTCGGCGTAGCGCGTCCGTGGCCAGAAGAAGCCGCGCAGCCCGTCCCCCTTCGTCCGGGGCACCACGTGGGTGTGCAGGTGCGGCACCGACTGGGAGACCTTGTTGTTCATCGCCACGAAGCTGCCACCCGCGTCCAGCCCGGTCTCGACCGCCAGGGCGACCCGGCGGACCAGTCCGAAATAGCCGGCGAGGGACTCCGGCGGCAGGTCGGCCAGGGTGACCAGGTGGGTCCGGGGCACCACCAGCACGTGCCCCTTGAACACCGGTCGGGTGTCCAGGAACGCCATCCCGTCCGCCTCGTCGGTCACCCGGAACGAGGGCACTCCACCCGCCACGATCCCGCAGAACACACATGCCGCCACCGGCCCAAGGCTAGTTCGGCGTACGGGTGCACCCGTGGACGTGACCGGCTCGGTCGGGTCGTCCCGGTCGGTCCCGGTGGAGGGACTAGCGTCTGGGGAATGAGTCACGGCTTCGAGACGCTCGCGATCCACGCCGGCCAGGACCCGGAGGCCCGCACCGGCGCGGTGATCCCACCGATCTACCAGACCAGCACCTACGCCCAGGACGCCGTCGGCGCGCCCCGGCTGGGTTACGAGTACAGCCGGTCCGGCAACCCGACCCGGGACGCCCTCCAGGAGTGCCTCGCCGCGCTCGAGGGCGGTCCGGTCGGGCTCGCCTTCGCCAGCGGCCTGGCCGCCGAGGACACCCTGCTGCGTACCGTCTGCAAGCCGGGTGACCACGTGGTCATCCCGGACGACGCGTACGGCGGCACGTACCGGCTCTTCGCGAAGGTCGCCGAGCGCTGGGGGCTGGCGTACACCCCGGCGAAGGTCTCCGACCCGGACGCCGTGCGGGCGGCGATCCGCCCCGGCAGCACCCGGATCGTCTGGGTGGAGACGCCGACCAACCCGCTGCTCGGCATCGCCGACATCGCCGCCCTGGCCGGTGTCGCGCACGACGCCGGGGCGCTGCTGGTGGTCGACAACACCTTCGCCTCGCCGTACCTCCAGCAGCCGATCGCGCACGGCGCGGACGTGGTGGTGCACTCCACCACCAAGTACGTCGGCGGCCACTCCGACGTGGTCGGTGGCGCCCTCGTCGTCGCCGACCGGGAACTCGGCGAGCAGCTGCGCTACCACCAGAACGCGATGGGCGCGATCAACGGCCCGTTCGACGCCTGGCTGACCCTGCGCGGCATCAAGACCCTCGGCGTCCGGATGGACCGGCACTGCGACAACGCCGAGCGGATCGCCGCCTACCTGGACGGGCACGCCAAGGTGGCCGAGGTGATCTACCCCGGCCTGCCGTCGCACCCGGGACACGAGGTGGCTGCCAAGCAGATGCGCCGGTTCGGTGGGATGATCTCCTTCCGCGCCACCGGCGGTGAGGAGCACGCGGTCGAGATCTGCAACCGGGCCAAGCTGTTCGTGCTCGCCGAGTCCCTCGGCGGGGTGGAGTCCCTGATCGAGCACCCGGGTCGGATGACACACGCGAGCGCTGCCGGCTCGCCGCTTGAAGTTCCCGGCGATCTCGTGCGACTGTCTGTCGGCATCGAGACGGTCGACGACCTGCTCGCCGATCTGGAGCAGGCGCTGGGCTGACCGCTGGCTGGGGAGGGTGGCCGTGCAGGACATCATGCCGACCTGGGTCGGGGCGACCGCGAAGCAGATCGCCCGGGGCGTACGCCGGGGGGACGTCTCGGCGACCCAGGTGGTGGCCGACCACCTCGACCACGTCGCCCGCGCCGACGCCGACCTCGCCGCGTTCCGCACGGTACGCGGCGGGGAGGCGATCACCGAGGCGGAGAAGGTCGACGAGCAGGAGGACCTGGCCAACCTCCCGCTGGCCGGGGTGCCGGTCGCGGTGAAGGAGAACACCCCGGTCGCCGGCCTGCCCACCTGGCGCGGCTCGGCCGCCGTGCGTACCCCGGTGGCCGAGGGCGACCACGAGGTGGTCCGTCGGCTGCGCGGCGCGGGCGCGGTCATCCTCGGTGTCACCCGGATGCCGGAACTCGGGTTGTGGGCGGTGACCGACGACGAGACGGCGGTCACCCGCAACCCGTGGGACCCGGCCCGCACCCCGGGTGGATCGTCCGGGGGCGCCGCCGCGGCGGTGGCCGCGGGGCTGGTGCCGATCGCGCACGCCAACGACGGCCTCGGCTCGATCCGCATTCCGGCGGCCTGCTGCGGCCTGGTCGGGCTCAAGCCCGGCCGGGGCGTGGTGCCCTGGCAGCTCGGCGAGGAGGGCTGGTTCGGCCTGGCCGAGCACGGCATGCTGACCACCACGGTCGCGGACGCGGCGGTGGGTTTCCAGGTGCTCGCCGGACGTCCCCAGGAGAAGCTGGTGCCGCCGCAGCGGCTGCGGGTGGGTGTGTCGCTCCGCTCGCCGGTGCGCGGCATCGCCGCCGACGAGCCCAACCGGGACGCGGTGGCCGCCGCCGGCCGGCTGCTCGCCGCCGCCGGGCACGACACCGTGCCGGCCGACCCGGTGTATCCGACCGCACTCGGTCTCAAGGGCATCGCGACCTGGTTCGCCGCCGCCTCCGCCGATGTCCGCGCCGGCGGGGTGGAGCGCCGGCACCTCCAGCGGCGCAGCCGGCGGCACGTCGCCCTGGGGGAGTGGGCGCAGCGACGGGGCTACGTCCGCCAGGCCGACCGGGACGCCTGGCGCGAACGGTCGATCGGTTTCTTCGCCGACCACTCGGTCGACCTGCTGCTCACCCCGGCGCTGGCCAGCGCGCCACCGGCCGCGCAGAGCTGGTCGGGCCGGTCCTGGCGGTCGAACATGAGCACCAGCATCCGGTACGCCCCGTTCGCCGCGCCGTGGAACATCGCCGGACTGCCGGCGCTGGTGGTGCCGGTGGGTCGGCGTCCCGACGGGCTGCCGGTGGCGGTGCAACTGGTCGGCCCACCCGGGTCGGAGCTGCTGCTGCTCGGCGTGGCGGGCCAGTTCGAGATGCAGGCCCCGTGGGCGCGGCACGCCCCCGGGTACCCGCGCGTCGGAACAGGGTCGCCCGCCCCCGCATGATCGTCTAGTGTGGGCCGGCCCAGACACAACTGCACAGTGAGGACGACCGGCCATGCGGTGTGCGACCTGCGACGGCGAGACCTCGCCCCGGGCGAGTGACTGCTCGACCTGCGGTACGCCGGTCGGCGCCCCGCCGGTGAATCCCGAGGTGCCGATCCGGTCGGTACGCGGGATCGGCCTGGCCGCCTCGGTGGCGGTCGCCGCCACCACACTGTGCTACCTGCTGGTGTCCCTCACCACGCTGGTCGGCCGGTCGATGGCCGAGCGGGCCGCGCGCACCGAGGACCAGGACATGCTGCTGGTCGCCGGGTTCGTCGCGTTGGCCGCGAGCATCCCCTACCTGATCGCGTACCTGACCGCCGTGGTGCTGGTCATCGTCTGGACCTACCGGGTACGGATGAACCTGGACGCCTTCCCCGGCTCGGCGCCCGGCCTCGGCGCGGGCTGGGCGATCGGCGGTTGGCTGGTGCCGCTGGTCAACCTCGTCATGCCGTACCGGGTGGTCGCCGATGTCACCCGGGCCAGCGTGTGGCGTCCGGGCACCGGCCGACTGGTCGGCGTCTGGTGGGCGGCCTGGCTGGTCTTTCTGGTCTCCGAGTGGTGGACGGAGCGGGCCTCGGAGCGGGAGTTCGAGCAGCTGCCGGCGTACCCGACCATCCGGCGGGAGTTCCTCGACTACGCCGACCAGTACTCGGCGGCACTGAACCGGAGCATCCTGCCGATGGTGGCCTGTGCCGTCGCCGGAGCCACCCTGGTCGTGGTGATCCGGCGAGTCTCGGCCGCGCAGCAGGCCCGGATCGACCGGGGAGGCCCGGCCGGCCCGTTGGCCCCGGGGACGGTCGTGCCGTATCCGGTCACTCCCGGCACCACCGTGCCGTCCCCGATGACCTCACCAGGGGCAGATGGCACCATCAGGGCATGACGGAGCTGGTCGGCCTCGCCGACGTCCAGGCAGCGCGGGAACTGTTGGCCGGGATCACCCGGGCCACCCCGCTGGAGCCCTCCCGCCCGCTCACCGCCGCGCTGGGCGGGCCCATCTGGCTCAAGTGCGAGCACCTGCAACGCGCCGGGTCGTACAAGGTACGGGGGGCGTACGTGCGGATCGCCCGGCTCAGCGCGGCGGAGCGGGCCCGGGGCGTGGTCGCCGCCAGCGCCGGCAACCACGCGCAGGGCGTGGCCCTCGCCGCCGGCCTGCTCGGCACCACCGCCACCGTCTTCATGCCGGTGAACGCGCCACTGCCCAAGGTCGCGGCCACCAAGGGGTACGGCGCACAGGTGCAGCTCGTCGGCGCGACCGTGGACGAGTCCCTGGTGGCGGCGCAGACCTTCGCCGAACGGACCGGGGCGGTCTTCATCCACCCCTTCGACCACCCGGACGTGATCGCCGGGCAGGGCACGGTGGCGCTGGAGATCCTGGAGCAGTACCCGGAGGTGCGGACCATCGTCACCGGGGTCGGCGGGGGTGGCCTGGTCTCCGGGATCGCCGTGGTGGTCCGGGCGCTCCGCCCGGACGTGCGGGTGGTCGGGGTGCAGGCCGCCGAGGCGGCGGCCTTCCCGCCCTCGCTGGCGGCCGGCGAGCCGGTACGCCTGCCGGCGTACAGCACCATCGCCGACGGCATCGCGGTCGGCCGTCCCGGTGACCTCACCTTCACCCACGTGCACAAGCTCGTCGACGAGGTGGTCACGGTGGGCGAGGAGGACATCTCCCGGGCGCTGCTGATGCTGCTGGAGCGGAACAAGCAGGTGGTGGAGCCGGCCGGCGCGGTCGGGGTGGCGGCGCTGCTCGCCGGTGCCGTCGAGGTGGGCTCACCGACGGTGGCGGTGCTCTCCGGCGGGAACATCGACCCACTGCTGATGCTGCGGGTGATCGAGCACGGCCTCGCCGCCGCCGGGCGCTTCCTGCGGATCACCGTCCGGTGCGTGGACCGCCCCGGGCAGCTCGCGTCCCTGCTGACCGAGATCGCCGAGCACCGGGCCAACGTGGTGGACGTGGTGCACCAGCGGGTCCACCCGCACCTGCGCCTCGGTGAGGTGGAGGTGGCGCTCTCGGTGGAGACCCGGGGGCCCGAGCACTCCGACATGCTGATCAGCGCGCTCCGCGCCAGCGGTTACCAGGTCTTCGCCGCCCCGGAGGCGTGACGCGGGTCTTCGCCGCCCCCGGAGGCGTGACGCGCCGCCGGCACGGTGATCACCGGGGGCGACTGGCCGCTCGGGCCACCCGCCCCCGGTGCACGACGTGGGGAAGATCCGGGCCGGCTCAGCCGGTGAAGGGCTCGAAGGAGACGACAGTCACCTTGATGTCGGCGCCGCTGGGCGCGGTGTAGGTGACGGCCTGTCCGGCGCGCGCGCCCAGGATGGCCTGCCCGAGGGCGGACTCCGGGCTGTAGACGGTCAGGTCGGTGGTGGACGCGATCTCCCGCGAGCCGAGCAGGAAGGTCTCGCTGTCGTCGGCGTCGTCGTCGAAGTAGATCGTGACGACCATGCCGGGGGTCACCACGTCGGCGCTGGGTGCCTCACCGACCTGGGCGGTGCGCAGGAACTCCTGGAGGTAGCGGATGCGCCCCTCCTGCTTGCCCTGCTCCTCGCGGGCGGCATGGTAGCCACCGTTCTCCCGCAGGTCGCCCTCCTCGCGCCGGGCGTTGATCTCCGCAGCCATCGCCGGGCGGTTGGCGATCAGCTCGTCGAGTTCGGCCTTCAGGCGGTCGTACGCGTCCTGGGACAGCCAGGTGGCGGGCGCCTCGTTGCCAGTGGTGGACACAGGCGTTCTCCTCGATTGTGCGTGGCTGGCTGACAGGTGAACTACCAAGTTACCAGTGCCACACCCGGCTCCGGGACGGCGAATACCGCCGGTGACCGGCCAATGCCTCTGCGTGGAGGAGTTTTCGCAGCTCAGGCCGGCGGCCGGCAGCGGACGACCTCGCCGATGAACGGCTCGGCGGAGGTGGCCAGCCGGTGCCGGGTGGTGATGCTCCGCTCGTCGCCCGGGGCGGTCACCGTCACCTCCTCGCGGGACACCTCCGCGCCGGCGACGTCCCGGGCCCGCAGCAGGCACACCGCCGACCCGCCGGGCGGTACGGTGACCTGGAACTCCACCACCACCTGCGTGTCGGTGATGTCGGTGTAGGTGATCACCTGGGCGTCGTAGGTCGGGTCGCCGTACTGCTGGTAGAGGCGGAACGTGACCAGTCCGGAGAAGGCGAGCGCGACGGCCAGCAGCGCTCCGGTCAGCCACGGGCGACGCCGGCCGGGATCCCGGCGCCGGCCGTACCGACCGGGTGGGAATACCGGTGCACCCGGTGTAGTTGTGGCGTGCGTCTCGGTCACCGGCGGGTATCTCCTGGCGTCGTCGTCACAGGCTTCGGGAAGAATGGACCTGGTCCATCCTCTCAGCCCGTCCACGGTGTGATGTCGGCAGGTCAGCGCCCATACTGACAGGTCGGCAGCCGGTTCGCCGGGGCTGATGGAGATATCGGCAGCTCACCCGCCCGACCCGTGGGGTCCGGCCGGGTACAGACGAGGAGTGCGGCTTTGGCAGAGCAACTGCGTCTCATGGCCGTCCACGCCCATCCCGACGACGAGTCGAGCAAGGGCGCCGCGACCACGGCCAAGTACGTCGCCGAGGGGGTGGACGTACTGATCGTGACGTGTACCGGCGGGGAACGCGGCAGCGTGTTGAACCCCAAGCTGGACCGGCCGGAGGTCTGGAACAACATCGGCGAGATCCGGCGGGCCGAGATGGACGCCGCCCGGGCCATCCTCGGTGTCGAGCAGGCCTGGCTCGGTTTCGTCGACTCGGGGTTGCCCGAGGGCGACCCGTTGCCGCCGTTGCCGGAGGGGTGCTTCGCCCTCCAGGACGTCGAGGTGGCGGCCGGCGCGCTGGTCCGGCTGATGCGCGAGTTCAAGCCGCACGTGGTGACCACGTACGACGAGGACGGCGGGTATCCGCACCCCGACCACATCATGTGCCACAAGATCAGCGTCGCGGCCTTCGAGGCGGCCGGCGACCCGGAGCGCTACCCGGACCTCGGCGACCCGTGGCAGCCGTTGAAGCTCTACTACGACATGGGCTTCTCCAAGAGCAAGGTCACCGCCCTGCACGAGGCGATGATCTCCGCCGGCCTGGAGTCCCCGTACGCGCAGTGGCTGGAGCGTTGGGAGGACCGGGAGGACAAGGGCCCCCGGGTCACCACCCGGGTGGAGTGCGGGGAGTACTTCCCGGTCCGCGACGACGCCCTGCGCGCCCACGCCACCCAGGTCGACCCGGACGGCTTCTGGTTCCACGTGCCGATGGAGCTGCAACGGCGCGCCTGGCCGACCGAGGACTTCGAGCTGGCCCGCTCGCTGGTCGACAGCCCACTGCCCGAGTCGGACCTCTTCGCCGGGGTGCGGGAGAGGGCCCATGCCTGCTGACCACCCGTGGGGCTACCCTGGTCGTAGTCCGCAGACCGGAGGAAACCCATGCTGACCGCCGCGCAGGTGCTCGCCCAGAACAACTTCGGGGACACCCGTACCGGTGGCCTCGCCGGCCCGATGGGCCTGTTCCTCATCCTGGTCCTCGGCACGGCCACCGTGCTGCTGATCCGCAACATGAACGCCCGGCTGCGCCGCCTGCCGGACCGCTTCCCGAGCCAGGGCCCGTCGCCGGACGCCATGAAGAGCGAGCGCGTAGTCGTTGATCCGACAGATCGGTCGACGTCACCGTAAAAACCCGACGAACGCTCGGTCCGGGTGCCAGCAGCGCCGTAAGTCGTTCGTCCGGGCATGATCCGGGTCGAACCAGGGCGTCACCCCCTGTTGCGGTCCCCCGGTTTGGCTTAGCCTTCCGCCGGGGGACCATCCGCCCCCGAGCCGTGCGCGGAAGGGGGCGCCAGTGACCAGCACAGCACCGGCTGCCCGCCGACGGGCCGGACAACAGCCGCCCGGAGGCACGTCGTGACCTCCGATCCGGGCCACCGGGCACCGGACCGGCTCGGTCTCCGCGACGTCCCGATCCGGGCCCGCCTGCTCGTCGGTGGGCTCCTGCTGGCTGCGCTGAGCGCCGCCGTGGTCGGGTTCGCCGTCCCCGTCCGGCTCGCCCCGGACGATGCGCTGCCCCCGTGGGCCCGGTTCGGCATCGCCGTCGCGGTGTTCGGCACCGCCCAGCTGGCCCGGCTCCGGTTCCGCGCCGTCGCCGGGATGGTCAGCATCACCTGGGGCGAGGCAGCTCTGATCGTCTCCCTGTACCTGGCCCCGGCCGGATGGCTCCCGGCAGCCGCGCTGGTCGGCACAGCGCTCACCTGGGGGCTGCTGTCGCTGCTGGCCGACCGCCGATCCATCGTGGACCTGGTGCGGATAGTGGCCACGGCCACCACCGCGACCGCCGCCGCCGTGGTGGTCACCACCGCCCTCGGGGAGCCGTTCCTCGCCCCGCCCACCCCGGCCCTCGCTCTCGCCCTGCTCGCCGGTGCGGCCACCTACCTGCTGACCAGCGTCGCGTTCAGCATGCTCGCCCTCACGCTGCGGCACGGCACCACGGTCGCGCCGCCGCTGCTCGCGGCGCTCCGGGGCAAACTGCTGATGTTCGTCGGCAACGTCGTGGTCGGACTGCTGGTCATCGCGCTGATCCGTCTCGACCCGCGCTGGCTGCTGCTCCTGCCGCCGCCGTGCTGGCTGCTCCAGCAGACCTACCGGCACCGGCTGCGCGCCGAGGAGGAACGCCGTACCTGGCGGATGTTCGCCGAGACCACCGGGACGCTCAACCAGCTCGACGAGCGCGGCGTGGCCACTGCTGCGGTCACCGGTGCGCTCGCCCTCTTCCGGGCCGAGCTGGTCGACGTCCACGTGGCCCGCAGCGACGGCGGCTGGCGGCGGTACCGGGGCGACGTCGGCGGCCAGGTGACCGAGCGCGAGTGCGACCCGCCGGAGCCCGCCCCGGCCACCGGACACGAGCTGGCCCGCACCCTCGCCGTCGGCACGACCCGCGTCGGCGAGCTGCGGATCAGCTTCGCCGGCTCGACCGGCCCGAGCGACTCCGAACAGGACGCCTTCACCGCCTTCGCCGACGCGCTGGCCGCCGCGCTGCACGACGCGGCGACCCACCGGGAGTTGCGCCGGGTCACCGCGCGGTCGTCGTACGACGCGGTGCACGACCCGCTCACCGGACTGGTCAACCGGGCGGCCCTGCTCGCGCGGGGGGACGAGACGCTGCGGCAGCTCGCACACGGCCACCCGGTGGCGTTGCTGCTGCTGGACGTCAACCACTTCAAGGAGGTCAACGACACCCTCGGGCACGGCGCCGGCGACGACCTGCTGCGACTGACCGCGAACCGGCTGGGTGCCCTGGTCCGCCCCGGTGACCTGCTCGGCCGGCTCGGCGGCGACGAGTTCGCGCTGCTGACGACCGCCCTGCCGGTGGTCGACCACGGCAGCGCCCCGATGGCGTCCGCGCTGCGCCGGGCCCGGGACATCGTGGAGCGCCTCGCCGCGCCGGCCGAGGTGGCCGGGGTGCGGATGTCGACCGAGGTGTCGGTCGGGGTGGTGGTGGCCGGCGCCGGCACCGCCGACCTGGCCGAGCTGCTGCGCCGGGCCGACATCGCGATGTACCAGGCGAAGAAGGGCGGCGGCAGCGTCGCCCCGTACGACAGCTCCCGGGACGGGGCCAGCACCGACCAGCTGACCCTGCTGGCCGAACTGCGGGAGGCCCTGGCCGTCGACGACCAGCTCCAACTCGCCCTGCAACCGGCGGTCGACCTGGCCACCGGCGCGCCGACCGGGGTGGAGGCGCTGGTCCGCTGGCTGCACCCGCGCCGGGGCCTGCTCACCCCCGCCGACTTCATCGGCCCGGTCGAGCACAGCGAACAGCTCGGCGCCTTCACCCGGTACGTGCTGGACAAGGCCCTGGCCATCGCCGCCGGCTGGGCCCGGGACGGGCTGGACGTGCCGATCTCGGTGAACATCTCGGCGCGCAGCCTGCTCGACCCCCGCCTGCCGGCCGAGATCGCCGAGGCGCTGCGCCGGCACGACGTCCCGCCGCGCCGGCTCGTGCTGGAGATCACCGAGACGGTGGTGATGAGCGAGCTGGAGGTCGTCGACGAGGTCCTCGGCGCGCTCCGCGCGATGGGCGTGCAGATCGCCGTGGACGACTTCGGCACCGGTTTCTCCTCGCTGACCTTCCTGACCCGGGTGCCGGTGGACGAGGTGAAGGTCGACCGTTCCTTCGTGATCCGGATGGCCGACTCGCCGGAGGCGGCGGCGATCGTCCGGACCACCGTCGGTCTCGCCCACGAGTTGGGGCTGCGGGTCGTCGCCGAGGGGGTGGAGACCGCCGAGCAGCGGATCGCCCTGGCCGAGCTGGGCTGCACCGCCGCCCAGGGCTACCACTTCTTCAAGCCGATGTCCGCCGACAAGATCTCCGCGGTGCTCGGCTCGCTGCTGGACTCGGCCACCGCGAACGTCTTCCCGCTCCGCGCCGACGGGGCCTCCTGACCGCCGGGGCGTCCTGAGGGACGGGGAGTCGACGCCGCGTCCGACCCGTCGTCGCGTCAGCAGGCGCGGTCGCGGCCTGTCCGCCGGCTGACCCGACGACGAGCGCTCCGCTCGGTCTCGACGTCAGCCGCGGTCGAGGACGTCGTCGACCACCTCGGGGATGGCGGCCCAGTCGGCAGAGGTGACGCTGGCGTGCTCGGCGGCCAGCTCGGCCACCCGGGCGCGGGCGGCGACCGGGTCGGTGTCGCCCACGGCGGGCGGGACGTTCTGCGCGTCGGTCATGACCAACAGGTAGTGGTTGGTGTGGTACCAGGCGGTGTCGATCCCGCCGGTGACGTACGCGGTGGCGTCCCCGTCGAAGACGACGAACCAGGGGCGCAGGGCGGTGTCGGCGTACCGGGTGCGGGGGTCCCCGGCCTGGGCCTTGTGCACGGCGGGGAACGCCTGGGCGTTGGCCAGGGTGCCGGCGGCGGCCAGCGCGTTCAGGTGGCGGGCGTACTCGACGTCGGTCCAGAGGCTGTCGGTCGGGTTGCCCTGCTCCACCGTGCCGGGGATCAGGTGGACGATCACCCGGCCGGCGAGCTGCTGCCGCGTCGGCCAGGCATCGGCGCGGGCGGCGGCGTCGAGTGAGGCGTGCCCGCCGCGCAGCTCCGCCGGGCGGTAGACCCGGTTGCCCAGTCGGGCGGCCAGCACCGCGTCGAGCTGTGCCGGCCCCTGGCCGGTACGGGCGCTGAACCCCGTCTTCAGCTCCAGCTTGATGTGCAGCGGGCCGGCGTCCGGGTGGGCGGCCAGCCAGAGCCGGATGTTGTCCAGGCAGTGTTCGAGGTTCTTGTTCCGGGTGCCGGTGTAGAGCTGGTCGGCGCTGGTCGCGGCGACGCAGTTGTTGTCGTTGCCGAGCGGGTTGGAGTGGCTGACCCGCCACTGCTTCGTGATGATGTCCGGCCAGACGTCCAGCTCGATCATGCCGGGCCGGGCGTCGAGCGCCTGGGCGAGGTAGGTGTACGTGGCGCGCTCGTACGCGTTGTGCGTGCCGACCGTGGTGCTGGCCGAGATCCGGGTGGTCGGGCCGGCGGCGGTGGCGGGGGAGCCGGTGACGAGCAGGGCCACGACCAGGGCGGCCGAGGTGAGCACCGGCCAGGGACGGGATCCGCGCATGCGTGCCTCCTGGGGGAGAGAGCCGACGACGACCGCCGGGCA
Organism: Micromonospora sp. NPDC050187; assembly: GCF_044459745.1. Classification (NCBI taxonomy): domain Bacteria; kingdom Bacillati; phylum Actinomycetota; class Actinomycetes; order Micromonosporales; family Micromonosporaceae; genus Micromonospora; species Micromonospora sp. NPDC050187. Next base: position 170,880 of record NZ_JBITJH010000006.1, on the reverse strand, counting down.
TGCACTGATGAAAGTCGATGAATGTCGTCGAGGGAAGGCCCCCGGTGGGTCGGGGTGCGGTCTACTGTCGGCCGGTGCCCGGACGCAGCATCGCCGGATGGAGCATGGTCGCGTCGCCCCGCCGGTACAGCGCCGCCGGACGTCCCGTCGGCGGGTTCCGGCGCTTTCCGGTCGGCACCACGAAGCCGCTCACCCCGGTGACCTTGCGGTGGAAGTTGCGCGGGTCGAGGCGCACCTGCCAGACGGCCTCGTAGACGGCGCGCAACTCGCCGATGGTGAACGTCTCACCGCAGAAGGCGGTGGCGAGCGGGGAGTACTCCAGTTTGGCGCGGGCCCGTTCGAGGGCGTCCCGCAGGATGGTGTCGTGGTCGAAGGCGAGCCAGCCGTGACCCAGCCGGTCGAGGTCGACCGGCTCCCAGCGGGCCCGCGCCGCGTCGGTGCCCGCCACCGGCACCGGCAGGTCCGGGGCGATGGCGAGGTAGGCGACCGAGGCGACCGGGTAGCGCGGGTCCCGCCCCGGCGTGGCGTAGGTGCGGACCTGCTCCAGGTGGAGGCTGCGACCGTCCAGTCCGGTCTCCTCGGACAACTCCCGGACCGCGGTGTCGTCGAGGTCCTCACCGGCCCGGACGAACCCGCCGGGCAGCGCGGCGCGGCCCTCGAACGGCGCTTTTCCTCGCTCGATCAGCAGGACCGCCATCCGGCCGTCACGGATCGTGAGGATCGCCAGATCGACGGCGATGCGGAAGACGGTCGGCTGGTCGGACACATCGGAAGGGTATCGGGCGCGTCGTCTCCGACTCGGACCATCCCGATCAGGTGAGTTTCCGCTCATGGCGGGTCTGGCCGCCGGCCCAGATCCGGTCGAACTCCCGCACGAAGTGCCGGTGCCAGAGAGGATCCCGATCGGCACGTAGGGTGATCGTTGCTTCATGTCCGTCCGGGCGGTGCGAATAGATGTCGATGGCGATCTGGCCGGTCGGGTCCTCCGGGTCGACCAGCATCATGCCGAATGCGGGCACGAACCGGAGCAGCCGCACCTCCAGCCGCCCGGTGCCGGTGTTCTGGGCGGCCAGGTAGTCCAGCAGGTCGATGGTGGGCCGGATGCGGTTCCTGAAGATCTCGCCCCCGCCCGAGGTCTCCAGTCCGTTGCGGCGGGCAGCCTCGTCGGCGGCGGGGCCCACCGGGTCGATGAGCGCGACCCGCACCGTCGCGCCCATCGCCAACTGCTGCCGCAATTCGTCCAGGTGGTTACGGATCGTTCGGTTCAGGGTCACCCCGACGAGCCGGACGTCCCGGGCACCGGTCAGTCCGACCGCCGCGCCCGGGACGGCGACGGCGAGCAACCGGTCCACCGAGTCGGGTGCCTCCGCGCGCAGGCTGCCGACGACCGTCCGGAGGCTGGACTCGATGCGTCGCATCCGTCGGCGGGCGGTGAGCAGGTCGAACGTGATGACGCCGAGTACGGCAAGGGTGGCCGCGGCGACCACCTCCGGGCTGGTCACGTTGAGGAGATTGAGCGCGCCGACGACCAACGCCGCCCCGGAGACGAGGTAGGCCTCCAGGTGCCGGTCGGTCAGCGTGTGCAGCAGCGCCTGGCGGGGACGCCCCGTGGTCGTTCCGGTGCGGCGTCGGGCGTCGGCGTGGGTCACCGCTCGTCTTCGATCAGGCACAGGTGAGGCAGGAGTCGTTCCATGACCAGCGCGGCGTGCCGGGCCGCCAGTTCGTGGTCGGCGTGTCCCCTGTGCCGGTCGGCCCGGTCCGAGATGCCCCGCACGGTCATCCAGCCGCGCAGGCCGTTGTCCTCGTCGATCTCCTCGTAGAACGCCTGGGCCAACCCGGCCGCCTCGGTCTCCACGGCCAGGGTCTTCTCGTGCGTCTCCACCAGCCATGACCGGATGGCCGAGCCGGAGTCGGTCACCACCGCGTTGCCGGAGCCGATCGGCCCCCGGTGGATGCGGAACTCCCGCCCCGCCTCCGGGCGGACCACGGTGCCGTGCCGGACCAGGAAGTCGCTGACCCGGTGCCGCAGCACCGGCGCCGTGGCCTGGATCCGGCCCCGGCACCGGGGACCCTCGGCGGTCTCCCGCCGGTTGTCGTACCAGATCACCTCGTCGGAGAGGACCACGTCGCCGACCGCCAGGTCCGCGCGGACGCCACCGGCGATGCCGACCAGCAGGACGAGTGGTGGCCGGAAGTAGCGGCGCAGCTGTTGGTAGGCGAGCGCGGCGGAGTGCGTACCGGGTTCGAGGGTCTGGGTGGCCACGACGCGGACCGGTCCGCCCTCGGCGGCGAAGGTGGCCCGGTGTACGGCGGCGCCCCCGCGCATCCGCTCGGTCCGGTGGTCCGGGGCCCGTCGGAGCACCTCCACGACCGCGGCCATCTCTTCCCGCAGGACGGTGAGGATGCCGACGTCCGCCGACCGGCCGGCCTGGTCCCACGTCTCCCGACGGAACGGTCCGGTCCGTGTGGAGTCGCGCCCGTTGTGCTGGACGGCGGTCACGTTGCCGCCGACCGAGACGGTGCCCCCGCTCACCGTCATGCCCGTGTTGTACGACGGGTGCGCGTTCATCGGTGTCCTCCTCGTCGAACTGTCCGATGTTGGTCTGGGTGCTGGTCACGTCGCCCTGCACGATCAGCGACCCGCCGGAGACGACCGCCCCCGCGTTGAGCAGGGTCATCGCCTGCCGGTACTCGCTGGCGGGCCTGGAGGCAGTGCCAGAGCACCAGGGGCAGGTCGAAGCCGTGGGACGGAGCGACCAACCGCTGACGCTGGTGGTACACCTGGTTCAGGTATGCGCGCCGGAAGCCGTCATCGAGGTATGCGCCGGCGCAGAGGTGCCGCGTCGCGGTGGACGAGGGCCGTGGGCCGGACGGTGCGACCCGGGGAGGTGGCGCCGCACTCGGTGGTACGGGACTTCTCATGACATCCGTTCTCGCTGGTTCGGATCGGTCCACTGTGGACTGCTGTAAGAGGAGGCGTCGGCCGGGACCGTGATGTGACATCACCCCGTTTACGTCACTCTGACGATAACTGGACGATACAAAGCCCCGGCCATTTATGTCAATCAGACGACAAGTGGTGTGGTGGTTCCTGGAGGACCGGGATGTCGCCGTACCGGTGGCTGGTTATGGTCGTGCGGTGAACCGACTCGCCGAAGCCACCAGTCCGTACCTCCTCCAGCACGCCGACAACCCGGTCGACTGGTGGCCCTGGTGCGACGAGGCGTTCGCCGAGGCGAAACGGCGGGACGTGCCGGTGCTCGTCTCGGTCGGCTACTCGGCCTGCCACTGGTGCCACGTCATGGCGCACGAGTCCTTCGAGGACGAGGCCGTCGGCCGCCTGCTCAACGAGGGCTTCGTAGCGATCAAGGTGGATCGCGAGGAGCGCCCGGACGTCGACGCGGTCTACATGACCGCCACCCAGGCGATGACCGGGCAGGGTGGCTGGCCGATGACCGTCTTCACCACCCCGGACGGCACCCCGTTCTTCTGCGGCACCTACTTCCCCAAGCCCAACTTCCTCCGGCTGCTGGAGTCGGTCGGCACCGCCTGGCGGGAGCAGCGGGACGCCGTACTCCGGCAGGGGGCCGCGGTGGTCGAGGCGATCGGCGGCGCACAGGCCGTGGGTGGCCCCACCACCCCGCTCACCGCCGACCTGCTCGACGCCGCCGCCGACCAGCTCGCCGGGGAGTACGACGCGGTGAACGGCGGCTTCGGTGGCGCGCCGAAGTTCCCGCCGCACATGAACCTGCTCGCCCTGCTGCGGCACCACCAGCGCACCGGCACCCGGCAGTCGCTGGAGATCGTCCGGCACACCTGCGAGGCGATGGCCCGGGGCGGCATCTACGACCAGCTCGCTGGTGGATTCGCCCGGTACTCGGTGGACGGGCACTGGACGGTGCCGCACTTCGAGAAGATGCTCTACGACAACGCCCTGCTGCTGCGGGCGTACACCCAGCTCTGGCGACTCACCGACGACCCGCTGGCCGCCCGGGTGGCCCGGGACGTCGCCCGGTTCCTCGCCGACGAGCTGCACCGGCCCGGCGGAGGCTTCGCCTCCGCCCTCGACGCGGACACCGAGGGCGTCGAGGGGCTCACCTACGCCTGGACCCCGGCCCAGCTCGTCGAGGCACTCGGCGAGGAGGACGGCCGCTTCGCCGCCGACCTGTTCGGCGTCACCGAGTCCGGCACCTATGAACACGGGAAGAGCGTGCTGCGGCTGGCCCGGGACGTCGACGACGCCGACCCGGCGGTACGCGCCCGGTGGCAGGACGTCGTCCGCCGGCTGCTCGCCGCCCGGGACACCCGCCCCCAGCCGGCCCGCGACGACAAGGTGGTGGCCGCCTGGAACGGCCTGGCGATCACCGCGATCGCGGAGTTCGTCCGCCTGGTCGAGACCCGGGGCGCCACCGGCGAGGACGGGGCGGACAACCTGCTGGAGGGCGTCACCATCGTCGCCGACGGCGCGATGCGGGACGCGGCCGAGCACCTCGCCGGCGTGCACCTCGTCGACGGCCGGCTGCGCCGGGTCTCCCGCGACGGCGTGGTCGGCGAACCGGCCGGCGTGCTGGAGGACTACGGCTGTGTGGCCGAGGCGTTCTGCGCGATGCACCAGCTCACCGGTGAGGGACGCTGGTTGGCGCTGGCCGGGCAGCTGCTGGACACCGCGCTGGCCCGGTTCGCCGCGCCCGGCGCCGGCTTCTACGACACCGCCGACGACGCCGAGCGCCTGGTCACCCGACCGGCCGACCCGACCGACAACGCCACCCCGTCCGGCCGCTCGGCGATCGTCGCGGCGCTGGTCAGCTACGCGGCCCTGACCGGGCTGCCCCGCTACCGGGAGGCCGCCGAGGCCGCGCTCGCCACGGTCGCCCCGCTCGTCGGCCGGCACGCCCGGTTCACCGGGTACGCGGCCGCCGCCGGCGAGGCGTTGCTCTCCGGGCCGTACGAGATCGCCGTGGTCACCGACGACCCGGCCGGGGACCCGCTGGTCGCCGCCGCGTACCGGCACGCCCCGCCCGGCGCGGTGCTCGTCGCCGGCCGACCGGACCAGCCCGGCGTGCCGCTGCTCGCCGACCGGCCGATGGTCGACGGCCGCCCCACCGCGTACGTCTGCCGGGGTTTCGTCTGCCGACGTCCGGTAACCACCGTCGACGACCTCGTCGCCCAGCTCACCTGAAACTGCGCCGCCCCCGCCCCACTCGGTAGCTCCGCACCCGGCTGAGGTGGTAGCAGGGGACCCTTGTTACCGCTTTTTGCGTAGCAGGGGTCCCCTGCAAACTCCAGACCAGGCGGTGAGTGCCGGCATCTCCGGCGGCCCGGATAGGCTGGGCGCCGCTATGGACTCCCGTACCGGTCTCCCCGTTGTCGGCATGGTGGGCGGTGGCCAACTGGCCCGGATGACCCACCAGGCCGCGATCGCCCTCGGCCAGTCACTGCGTGTGCTCGCCCTCAGCCCCGACGACGGCGCGGCACTGGTCGCCGCCGACGTGCAGTACGGCGACCACACCGACCTGGCGGCGCTGCGCACCTTCGCCAAGGACTGCGACGTGGTCACCTTCGACCACGAGCACGTGCCGAGCGAGCACATCCGCACCCTGGCCGCCGAGGGAGTGAAGCTCTACCCACCGGCCGACGCGTTGGTCCACGCCCAGGACAAGCAGGTCATGCGGGAACGGCTCACCGCACTGGGCGCGCCGGTGCCCGCCTGGCAGCCGGTCACCGTCCCGGACGACCTGGTCGCCTTCGGTACGCGGACCGGCTGGCCGGTGGTCCTCAAGGCGGCCCGGGGCGGCTACGACGGCCGGGGCGTCTGGATGGTCGACGACCCGGACCAGGCCGCCGAGCTGGCCGGCACGCTGCTCGCCAGTGGCACCCCGCTGATCGTCGAGGAGCGGGTTCAGCTGCGCCGCGAGCTGGCCGTGCAGGTGGCCCGTTCGCCGTTCGGGCAGGTCGCGGTCTATCCCGTGGTCGAGACGGTGCAGCGCGACGGCATCTGCGTCGAGGTGCTGGCCCCCGCACCCGACCTGCCGGAGGAGGTGGCCCTCGCCGCCGGGCAGCTCGCGATCGACCTGGCCACCGCCCTGGGCGTGGTCGGTCTGCTCGCCGTGGAGCTGTTCGAGACCCCGGCCGGGCTGGTGGTCAACGAGCTGGCCATGCGGCCGCACAACTCCGGGCACTGGACCATCGAGGGGGCCCGGACCTCGCAGTTCGAGCAGCACCTGCGGGCGGTTCTCGACTACCCGATGGGGGACACCTCGCTCACCGCCCCGGTCGTGGTGATGGCGAACGTGCTCGGCGGCGAGCCCGGTGGCATGAGCATCGACGAGCGGCTGCACCACCTCTTCGCCGCCGAGCCCGGTGCGAAGGTGCACCTCTACGGCAAGCAGGTCCGACCGGGCCGGAAGATCGGGCACGTCACGGTGCTCGGTGACGACCTCGACGACGTACGGGCGCGGGCCGCACGGGCCGCCCGCTGGCTGCGCGAGGGCCACGCGTGACCGTGGACGTCGGTTCTGACAGCTGTGGACGAAGGGACGGTGCGGTGCGCACGGTTGGGCTGATCATGGGCAGTGACTCGGACTGGCCGACCATGCGGGCCGCCGCCGAGGCGCTCGACGAGTTCGACGTGGCGTACGAGGTGGGCGTGGTCTCCGCGCACCGGACCCCGGTCAAGATGATCGAGTACGCCCGCTCCGCCGCCGACCGCGGCCTGAAGGTGGTCATCGCGGGTGCCGGCGGTGCCGCCCACCTGCCCGGCATGGTCGCCTCCGCCACGCCGCTTCCGGTGATCGGGGTGCCGGTGCCGTTGAAGCACCTGGACGGCATGGACTCCCTGCTCTCCATCGTGCAGATGCCGGCCGGCGTGCCGGTGGCCACCGTGTCCATCGGCGGCGCACGCAACGCCGGCCTGCTCGCCGTCCGTATCCTCGCCGCCGCCGACCCGGCCCTGCGGGAGCGGATGACGGCGTACCAGGCGGGGCTGGAGCAGTTGGTCGCCGAGAAGGAAGCCGCACTCCGCGCCTCGCTGGCCTGAGCGCCCCCGGCCACGGCGCTGCCGAAACCCCTCCACCAACGCTGCCAGACGTGGTGGCAGGGGTCCCCTGTTGCTCAAAACGCGGTAACAGGGGTCCCCTGCTACCACCCAGGGCGGGGGCGGCGGGGTCAGCGCATGCCGCGGAGGGCGGTCTGGAGGCGGTCCTGGGCGCGGCGGCGTCGCTCGTTGCTCGCGCCCAGCACGAGCAGCACCAGGCCGACCAGGAGCAGCGCCAGCCAGGGCCCGAAACTGAACAGCGCGTGCAGCGCGGCGAACGTGGTGACCCCCGCCCCGACGATCACCGGGGCCTGCTGCTGGGTCATCGAACCCCAGACCAGCACGGCCACCGCGCCGAGCAGCAGGAGCACCTGCCGGAGCATGCTGGATTCGGTGGCCAGCACGATCGCCAGGGTGGGCACGAACGCGGCCACCAGCGCCGGCCCGTACGCCACCCAGCTGCTCAGATCCGGCCGCTCCCGTAGCTCCATCACGCCGACCAGCAGGGCGAGCGCCGCGAACGGCAGAGTGTAGGCCTCGGGGAGCGCCACGTCGGCGACCCGCATCAGGATCCACCAGGCGACGATCTCGCAGCCGACCACCGACCAGAACAGGATGCGTCGTTCGGTGGGGCGGCGACCCGGCCGGGTGGCGGCCACCCCGAGCACCGCACCCCAGCCGGCCAGCAGGGCGGCGATGTGCCGTGGCGAGTCGAAGGCCAGGGCCAGCGCGATCAGGGCGGCCGCGTACCCGCTCCACTCCACCGTGGCCGCCTCGCGATGCGCCTCCGGCCGGCGCAGCCGGGGCAGCCGGGCGGCGAACACCTGGAGCGCCGCGCCGACCGCCAGCACCCCGAACGCGGACCAGACCGGGGCGAGCCCGGCGACCAGGCCGATGGTGAGCACCAGCAACTGGGCCATCAGCGAGGCGAACAGCCAGCCGAGGATGCGGGCGCGTTCGGTCCTGCCGAACAGCGCCGCGATCGTACCGACCGCGACCGCCCCGGCGAGGGTGAAGACGGTGAGGTCCCTGGTGGCGAGGCTGCCGGCCAGTCCCGCCCCGCCCCCGGCGAGCCCGATGCCGAAGGTCAGGATCCGGGTCCAGCGCAGCGACCGGGCCCGCTCGACCCCGGGCGGCGGCGGGGTCAGCGCCAGCCCGAGCATCGCCAGGGTGAACACCGCCAGCGCGGCCAGGGTGGTCTGCGGCCAGCCCCGGCCGAGCGCGATCGGGGCGATGAGCACGGTGACCGCGAGTCCGGGCAGCACCACCGGGACCGCCCGGAAGTACTGCCCGCCGCTGAACGCGGTAGCGGCGAGCGCCGCGCAGATGGTGAGCAGCAGGGCGGTCAGCACGTGGGTCGGGTCGGCCGCCCCGACTGGTGGGGTGAACAGCTGGGGCGGTGGGCCTTCCCAGATCCGCGACAGCGTCGCGTACGGCTCGACCAACGCGACCACCAGGGCCGGCGCGATCGAGGCCACGGCGAGCGCGACCGGCAGCGCGGCGGCGGCGAGGGCGCCGGCGGCCGGGCTGACCCGCCACCGCCGGTCCGCGAGCCGGTCCGGCATCCGGCGCAGCGCCCCGTCGACCAGAACCGCCCAGCGGCCGACCGGCTGGGCCGAGGTGGCCGGGGGCACGGTGGCGGCCCGGACCAGCTCGGCGAGGACCCCGAGCAGGGCCGCCGCCGCCGCGAAGACCCCGACCGGCAGGCTGGTGGGGATCGCGGCGAGCGCGCTGACCGTGGCCCCGGCGGCGACGCCGAGGCTCGCGTACGGCAGGTACTGCGGGACCCGCCGCCGGAGGGCGGCGACCGCCGCCAGGCCGAGGCTGGACGCGGCGAGCGCGGCGGTGAGCAGCACCTCGGGGCCGTGCCCGGCCTCGGCGGCCAGTGCGGCCACCACGCCGGGGAGGGCGATCAGGGCCGCCGCCGTGCCGAGGCCACCCATGGTGACCAGGTGCGGCGGCATGCCGTCGATTTCGACCCGCTCGGTCTGCCGGGCGGCGAACATCCGGGCCAGCCCGGCGACCGTCGCTCCGACCAGCACCACGATGCTCAGCGCCAGCGCCGTGGTCCAGGGCCGGACCAGCCCCGCGCCGACTCCGTGCAGCGCCACCAGCGCGGCCACGGTGGCCCGGGAGAGCGCGGCCCGGGGGTCGGTCGCCGCGACGGCGGCCATCCCGAAGACGGTGGCGACCGTGCCGCCGACCAGCACCGGCGACCACCAGGGCAGGTCGAACGCGGCGGGCGCGCCGATGGTGGCCAGCACCGCCGCCGTGCCGGAGACGTCGTGCTTCCACGGATCGGGCAGGAGGATCGCGGCGGCGACGCCGAGCAGGATCAGCGCGACCGGGGCCTGCGCGGTGGTGCCGCCGGTGGGCGCGGCCGGCCAGCCGGTCAGGTCGCCCGCCCAGATCGGTCCGGGCACCGCGACCACCCCGAACCCGCCGCGCAGCGCCATCCAGCCGGCCAGCGCGCCGACGATCGCTCCGGCGACCGCCATGCCCAGCACCGGGCCCCGTCGCCACTCGTCGGGCAGCGTCCGGGCGGCGACCGCGACCAGCAGCACCAGCGCCGCCGCGACCACCAGTTGCGCACCGGGGGCGAGCACCGCCGCGATCCGCAGCAGGGTGGCGACGAGCGCGGCGGTGGCCGCCGCCGCGGCGAAGTCGGAGCCGTCGAGGGCGAAGTCGGCCCGACCCCGGGCGTCGATGGCGGGCGCGAGGAAGAGCAGCAGCGCGGCGACCAGCAGCAGTGCCGCGACCCACGCGTCGGCGGAGGTGGCACCGGGGGCGGCGAAGGCCGCCGCGGCGACGACCAGTGCCCCGAGGCCGGCCCCCATCGCCAACGGTGGGCTGATCTCCCGCTGTGACACCTGGACGATCGCCGAGTAGCCGAGCGTGACGCAGACAGCCAGGAAGCTGGAGGCGAGGATCGGGACGGTGAGCTCCCGCAGGGCGGCCGGGGTGAGCACCGGGCCGGTGGGGGTCAGCGCGGCGACGAAGGCGGCCACCGCTCCGGGCAGGGCGAACGCCGCGCCGCCGGCCGCCCAGGCGGTGAGGGTGTCCGCTGCCGCCGCCGAGGCGACCCGCACCCGGGGGGCGAGGGTCACCAACACCCCGCCCGCGAAGAGGGTGAGCAGCACGGCGGCGGTGAGCGCCGGCCGGGCCAGCGACGCGCCGGCACCGACCAGCCCGACCGCGGCGGCGGCGACGACGTGTGCCCGGGCGGCCCGGGTGGTGCGGGCGGAGAGCCCGACCAGACCGAGACCGATGGCGGTGAGCACCGGCGGCCACGGGGCGAGCATCCAGCTCAGCCCGAACGAGGCCGGCACGGCCAGCGCGGTCACCGCCGCGCCGGTCACCGCGAACTCCCGCCGGATCTCCGTCGGCAGCGCGAGCACCGCCGCGACGGTGAGCAGCAGCGCGCTGACCGCGAGCTGCCAGCCGGCCGGTCCGGCGGCTGCGGCGAGCATCGCCGGGTAGCGGTCGAGGTCGGCGGCCCAGGCGGGCAGCGCCGCGCGGACCGGGGCGATCCCGGCGTACAGCGCGCCGGACCCGACGAACAGGCCGGTGACGGTGAGCGCCACCGCCGAGGCGAGCTGCGGCCCGCGCCGGATCCGGTCCGGTACGGCCCGGACGGCGACGCTGGTCAGCGCGATCACGAGGGAGACCAGCAGCACCACCTGGCCGGGCAGGGCGACCGCCGCGACCCGGCCCAGCGCTCCGATCACGGCGAGGGTGGCGATCCCGGCCCCCAGGTCGGGCAGCGGCGGGCGGCGTACCGCCATCGTCCCGACCAGCGTCACCCCGGCGGCCAGCAGGAGCACGACCGCCGCGCCGAGGACGGCGGGCAGGGTGTCCGCGCGCAGCAGCGCGGTGACCGCGTACGCCAGGGCGAGGGCGAGCGCCACGGCGTGCAGCGCCCAGGCCAGCTCCGCCAGCCAGGGCACCGGTCGGGCCGGGGCCACCGACCGGACACCGCCCCGGTCGGGCCGGGTGGCCGTCGGGTCGCTGAAGACCTCGTCGGCCTCCTCCGGTGCGCCCTCCGGCCGGACCGCCCTCCGGTGGTCCCGGTCGGGAGCGGGCGGCGGGGTGACCGGACGTTCGGTGGTCAGCGGGGAACGGGCCAGCCAGAGGTCGATCGCGGCGACCACGGTGAAGACCAGCGCCCAGCCGGTGGCGCCCCGCACCAGACCGGACACGAGCAGCGGCAGCACCGGCTGCACGGCGAGCACGGCGGCGAACCGGGGCACCCGCAGTCCCGTCCAGCGGGCGTAGCCGTAGCCGACCCCGGCGGTGACCGCGAAGATCAGACCGGCGAAGACCGTGCCGGGGACCGCGCCCGAGTCGGACGGCCCCACGGCGTAGAGCGCGTATCCGTCCAGCGGCACCAGGATCAACCCGACCGCGGCGATCGTCTCGGCCGTGGACACCAGCCCCCGGCGCGCTACCACGGGCGCGGTGAACAGCATCAGCGCGGTCGCGGCGAGGAGGATGAGCAGCCGGGCCAGCGCGTCCATCGAGGACGTCGCCACCCCCGCGAAGACCACCGCGGCGACACCGATCAGCAGCGCGCCCAGGCCGAGCGGGATGTTCTGCACCTCCCGCGAGGAGGCCTCCGGCGGGTGCTCCGGGTCGTCCGCGTCGAGCCAGGTGGCGGTGGTCGTCGTCGGCGGCTCGTCCGGGGGACGGTTGCCCTGGCGGGGCACCCGGGGCGGGGCGTCGCCGGGGGCACCGGGCGGGGCGCCGGTGGCGGCGTTGGTGGAGGTGTCGGCCGGGGTGCCGGGGGGCCGGCGCGGGGCGCGGCGGCGCAGCAGCACCCGGCGGGTCTTGGTGGCCTGTTTCAGCTTCTCCTCGCCGGCGTGCGCGAGGATGTCCCGCTGGAAGAGCGCCGCCTGCATCTTCTGGGCGATCTGTCGCTGCTCGCGGGCGATCTCGGCGTCCCGCGCCTTCATCTCCGCGATGGACCGTTCGACCTCGGCGATGTGGGCGGCCCACTGTGGCTGCTCGGCCCCGCACACCGGACAGCGGCGCGCGGGCTTGATCTCCCGACCACACGACGAGCACTGGAAGCTAGCCACGAACAACTCCTCCGCCCGGTCGCCCCGCACTGTGGAATCCCACTGTGGCAGCATGCCCAAACCCGGCACGGATTTCGATAGTTGCCGCCGCGTCGTGGCGAGAAAAGTCGCGGACAGACGCGGAACCGGTCGCGGAGAGTGCTCCACGACCGGTTCCGGTCACGTGTGCGGCGGGGGTCCGCCCGGTCAGCCGGTCAGGGCCGACCCATGCCCCGGTACTCCCAGCCGGCCTGGACCCAGAGGGTCGAGTCCAGGCAGTTGCGGCCGTCGACCACCCGGCGCTGGGCGACGAGTTCGCCGAGGACGACCGGGTCGGCGTTGCGGAAGTCCGCCCACTCGGTGAGGACGCAGACCAGGTCGGCCCCGGTCACGGCGTCGTTGATGCTCGGCTCGTAGTTCAGCTCGGGCATCGCCCGCCGGGCGTTCTCCATGCCCTGCGGGTCGTAGACACGCACGTCCGCGCCGGCCTTGCCGAGCAGCGCGGCGACGGCGAGCGCCGGGGCGTCCCGGACGTCGTCGGTGTTGGGCTTGAAGGTGGCCCCGAGCACCGCGATCCGGGTGCCCATGAGGTCCGGACCGGCCGGACCGTACCGGCGGCCGAGCAGGTCGGCGGCGAGTTGCAGCACCCGGCTGCGGCGGCGCAGGTTGATCAGGTCGACCTCGTGCAGGAAGCGCAGCGCCTCGCCGGCCCCCAGCTCCTGGGCCCGCGCCTGGAAGGCGCGGATGTCCTTGGGCAGGCACGCGCCGCCGAAGCCGAGCCCGGCCTGGAGGAAGCGGTTGCCGATCCGGGGGTCGTACCCGATGGCCCGGGCGAGCTGGGTGACGTCGCCGCCGGCGACCTCGCAGACCTCGGCCATCGCGTTGATGAAGGAGATCTTGGTGGCGAGGAAGGCGTTCGCGGCGACCTTGACCAGCTCGGCGGTGGCGAAGTCGGTGACCACCAGCGGCACCTCGCGGTCCTCGGTGGCGGCCAGGTCGAAGACGCCCTTGTGGGCGGCGTAGAGCATGCCGTTGGCCCACTCGCTCTTCACCCCGACCACGATCCGGTTGGGACGCAGCACGTCGTCGACGGCGAAGCCCTCTTGGAGGAACTCGGGGCTCCACGCCACCTCGACGCCCAGGTCGGGGGAGCTGTGCTTGCCGACCAGCTGCTCGACCCACTCGGCCGTGCCGACCGGCACGGTCGACTTGCCGACGATCAGTGCCTTGCGGGTGAGGTGCTGGGCCAGGCTGCTGACCGACGCCTCGACGTAGGTGAGGTCGGCGCCGAGGCCGTCGGCGCGCTGCGGGGTGCCCACGCAGATGAAGTGCACGTCACCGAACTCGGCGGTCTCGGCGATGTCGGTGCTGAACCGCAGCCGCCCGGCGGCCAGGTTCCGCTTGAGCAGCTCGTCCAGGCCGGGCTCGTGGATCGGCACCTCGCCCGCGTTCAGCTTGGCGATCTTGTCCACGTCGACGTCGTAGCCGAGGACCTCGTAGCCGAGCTCGGCATAACAGATCGCGTACGTCGCACCGAGGTAGCCGGTGCCGAGAAAGGTGACCCGGGGCCGGGGCGCGCCGGAGGGGGGAGTCACCGCCGGGATGGCCGGCATCGGCTGGGTGTTCGGGTACGGGATCGTCACGCCTGTCTTCTCCGCTCGCGCTGGCGGCGCTTCGTCGCGTCGCAATCGGCTGCGGCGCCTGGCCGGGCACCGAGTGACAATTTTGTCGTCTTCATGGTCCGCTGGCTCTGTGGGGGCCGTCGAGGCAGGAGCCTACGCGCCGGTAGGCATGACCTGAACCCTGGTCGCTATCCTCAGTCTGCGTGGTCCGTGGCCCACGAAGCCACGGTCTGCGCATGATAGCGGCGAAGGGGAGAGGCCAACATGCCCGCAGAGCAGTCGTTCGACGTCTACCGGTTGCCCGAGGACCACGAGGCGGTCCGGGAGGCGGTCCGGGAGGTCTGTGCGGCGAAGGTCGCCCCGCACGCCGCGGAGGCCGACGAGACCGGCGAGTTCCCGAAGGCGTCCTACGACGCCCTGCGGGCCGCCGACTTCCACGCCCCGCACATTCCGACCGAGTACGGTGGCGCCGGCGCGGACGCGCTGGCCACGGCCATCGTGATCGAGGAGGTGGCCCGGGCCTGCGCCTCGTCCTCGCTGATCCCGGCGGTCAACAAGCTGGGCACGATGCCGCTGTTGCTGGCCGGCTCCGAGGAGCTCAAGCGCCGCTACCTGACCCCGGTCGCCGCCGGGGAGGCGATGTTCTCGTACTGCCTCTCCGAGCCGGAGGCGGGCAGCGACGCGGCCTCGATGACCACCCGCGCGGTACGTGACGGGGATCACTGGGTGCTCAACGGGGTCAAGCGGTGGATCACCAACGCGGGCGTCTCGGAGTACTACACGGTATTCGCCGTGACCGATCCCACAGCCCGGTCCAGGGGGATCTCCGCCTTCGTGGTGGAGAAGTCCGACCCCGGGGTCAGCTTCGGCGCCCCGGAGAAGAAGCTCGGCATCAAGGGCTCGCCCACCCGCGAGGTCTACTTCGACCAGGTGCGCATCCCGGCCGACCGGATGATCGGCGCGGAGGGCAGCGGCTTCGCGACGGCCATGCGGACCCTGGACCACACCCGGGTCACCATCGCCGCCCAGGCGCTCGGTATCGCGCAGGGCGCGCTCGACTACGCCAAGGGCTACGTCCGGGAGCGCAAGCAGTTCGGCAAGCCGGTGGCGGAGTTCCAGGGCATCCAGTTCATGGTCGCCGACATGGGCATGAAGCTGGAGGCCGCCCGGCAGCTCACCTACGCCGCGGCCGGCAAGTCCGAGCGCGGTGACGCCGACCTGACCTACTTCGGCGCGGCGGCGAAGTGCTTCGCCTCCGACGTCGCCATGGAGGTGACCACCGACGCGGTGCAGCTGCTCGGCGGCTACGGCTACACCCGGGACTACCCGGTCGAGCGGATGATGCGGGACGCCAAGATCACCCAGATCTACGAGGGCACCAACCAGGTGCAGCGCATCGTCATGGCCCGTCAGCTCCTACGCGACTGACCCGCCGCACCGGACCGGTCGCTGCGTGGACGACCGGTCCGGCCGCCGTGCGGGGGTAGCCGGTCCGGCCGCCGTGCGGGTCGACCGGGCGACCCGGCCGTCCCCGCCCGCTCCCGGGCCTGGGGCAGCACCGGTGGGGTCGCCGCCGTCCGGGGACGGTCGGTCGCCACCCGGTGCAGCTGTTCCACCAGCAGTCGGCCGTGCGGGGTGAGCCGGTCGCCGGCGAGCAGCAGCTCGGCGACCTCCCGGCAGGCGGCCCGGGTCCGGCGGAACTCCGTCCGTGCCCGGAGCAGCCCGTCCGGCCGCGACTCGTGGTGCTGCTGGCGACGCCAGAACCGGGCCACGCAGACGTGCGCGTACAGCCCCTGGAGCAGCGCCGGCAACGGACGCGGCCCGACCCGCCAGGGGACCGCGAGCCGGACGTCGTCGCCGGGCCGCAGGAGCGGGAAGAGGTTCTCCAGTGCGGCGAGCTTGTTGTGGGCCAGCTCGTGCACCAGGGTCGCCGCCGTGGTCGCGGCGTCCCCGCTGCCGGAGAGGGCGACGCAGCCCACCCCGGCCGGGAACGTCCCACTGATCAGTGCCGCCCCGACCTCCGCCGGCACGCCGGTGCCGGTCAGCTCGGCCGCCCCGGGCGACAGCGGCATGACCATGGAGATCGCGGCGGCCAGTTCGTCGGCGTACCCCCGGTGGCGGCTGGCGAGCAGCCGCCAGCCCGGGGCGAGCGCCGTCCGCCACCGGGACGCCTCGTCCGGGCGTACCGGGGTGGCCGGGCGGGAGAGCGACCAGAGGTCGTCCAGCCGCAGCTCCATGCGCCCACCGGCGTGAAGCCGGGGCACCGGCCACCAGCCCGCGCCGGGACGCGGCGGCACGCCGTCGACGGTCACGCCGTGCGCCGTGACGGTCAGCGTGACGCTCGCCGGGCCGTCCGGGTCGAGCCGGACGTGACCGGCCATGGGCAGTGGGAACGCCGACCCGGGCGGTGTCGGAAACCCGACGGTGGCCGGCAGTCCGGCGCACCGGGCCGCCGCCGCGGCCACCGGCGCGAGCATGGCCGGCCACGCGCCGGCCCGCAGATCGTCGACCGCGAGGCCCCCATGCCCCCGGTCCGTCCGCTCCAGCCGGGTGAGGGTCTCCGCCGCCCACACGCTCACACTCGGGTACGTCAGCACCCGCCGGACCGCGCCGGGGTCGGTCCGGCGGAGTTCGCCGAGCAGCCGCCAGGCCTGCCGGACGGCGTCGGTGTGCGGGTGGTCGAGATCGGCGCACCGCTCCACGACTTCACGCAGAGTCAACAGGTTCCGGCTGTACTGGGCGGCCAGCAGGGCCCGGACGGCGGACCGCCCGCCGCCGCCCCGGGCCAGCGCCAGGAACGTTCCGGGAGGCATCGCGTGCCGGTCGGCTCGCCCCGACGACCGTTCCGGGTCACGCACGGTTCCCCCGAGATGACTGCTGAATATCGATGAACGCTACGATAGGTTACTGGCGGAGCGCTGGCTGTGCTGCTTACGGTGCGGTTCTCAATAGATCGAAGGTGGGGCAAAGCATGCCGGAAAGGATGAGCAGTCATGACCGCCCCCTGATATCTGATCTTCTCAATGCTGAGGAACTGGACCCGTCGGATCTCGACGCGCTGCCCCGGGAACTCCTGCGGCAGTCGTTGCGGCGACTCATCGACGAGACCGGTGAGCCCCGTGGGCACTTCCTGTGGTTCCCCAACCAGACCAGCGACCCGGGCGTCGCGCCGGCCAGCGGGCGGAGGCGAGCGGAGGTCGACCGAATGGAGAGGGATGGACATGACGGGTGACCGCCGTCCAGACGGGCCGGAGCCGCGATGACCGGACCGGGGTCGTCCCGGTCGGACCGCGGTCCGACCGGCACCAGCGTGGTGGCCTTCCTGGCGCCGACCAGCCGGACCGGGCGTACCAACCTGGTCAGCAACCTGGCCTGGATCCTGGCGCGGGCCGGACGCCGGGTGCTCGTCGTCGACGCCGGTCGGGGCACCGTACGGGTGCACGAGCACCTGCGCATGTTCCACACCGACGAGTGGCCGGTCGCCGACCAGCTTCCGCCGGAACTCGCCCGGTCGCTCTTCCCCGCCTCGGTGGGGGTCGCCCGGCAGTTCGCCGAACAGCCCGTCCTGCGCCGGTACGCTGCCCCGCCCGGCCGGCTCGACGTGGTCCGGATGCCCGACTCCGCCCCGTGGCCGCCCCCCGAGGAACTCGGCGACACCTCCTTCACCGAGCTGCGCCGGCAACTGCGCCGCACCGAGTACGACGTCGTCCTCCTCGACCCGGTCGACACCGATCCGACGGTGGACCGCTGGGCGGCGGTGCTCTGCGAGACGGTGGTGATCTGCTTCCCGTACCGCTATCCCCGGCTGCCCGAGGTGGCGGCGCTGGCCCGGCGGGTGCACCGGGCCGCGCCCGCCGGGGTCCGGTTGGTCGGTGTGGCGACCGCCGTGGACGAGCCCGACCCGACCCGTGCCGCGCAGCGGCGGGACGCCATCCGGCGGGGTCTGGGCACCGTGCTCGACGAGCCGTCCGGATCGCTCGAGATGCCCCTGGTGGAGGTGCCCGGGAGCCCGACCGGGCAGACGCTCGCCCCGCTGCTGGAGGAGTCACCCCACCGGGACCGGGTGCTCGCCGCCCACGGCGACCTGCTGCGGCTGGTCACCGACGGTGCGGTCGGCACCGCCCGCCCCGAGCCGGAGTCGTTGCGCACCCGCTACCGGTACGGCCTGGGCCGGCAGGCCGCCGACGACCAGAGCGAGGTCCACCTGGCTTATCCGGCGCGCCAGCGGCCCTGGGCGGACTGGCTCCGCGCCGAACTGGCGGCGGTGGGCGTCCGGGCCCGGCCGTGGCCGCCGGACGACGAGAGTCGGCGTCCCACCGCCCGGACGACCGTGCTGACGGTGGTCCCGGCGGACGACTCGGAGGAACAGTGGCTCGCCGGTGTGCTCGGCGCGGTCCGCGCCGAGCCGGAGGCCGAACTGCTGGTCGCCCGGACCGGCCCGGCCGCCGACGACGCCCTGCCGCACGACGACGTCCGGGTGGTCGACCTGACCGGGTGCACCGAGGAGCTGGCCCGCGAACGGCTGCGCGGCACGCTCGGGCTCGCCGGGATCCGTCCGGTGCCGGTCGAAGGGTCCTGGCGGCCGGGCTTCCCCGGCGACCGGGAGGAACCGCCCCGGGAGTTCCAGCTGCCGTCCCGGCCCCGACTCTTCGTCGGCCGTGACCGGGACCTGGCCGAGCTGCGCGACCTGCTGCTGGCCGGCCCTCCCGGGCGGCCGGTCGTGGTGACCGGACCGGCCGCCGTGGGCAAGACCAGCCTCGTCGGCGAGTACGCCCACCGCTTCCGTTGGGACTACGACCTGATCGTCTGGATCACCGCGGGCGGGGTGCACGACGTCCGGGCCGCGCTGACCGAGCTCGCCGCCGAACTGGGCGTCGAGCCCCGGGGCAACCCGGTCCAGGAGGTGCTGCACGAGCTGGGCCGGCGCAGCGGGCAGTGGCTGGTCGTCTACGACGGGGCGGGGGACGAGGAACTGTCCGACCTGCTGCCGAGCGGCTCCGGCCACGTCGTGGTGACCCGCCGGTCCGACGCCGCCCTGCCGCCGGGCGCGGTGACCGTCACCGTGGGTGACCTCGTCGAGGCCGACGCCGTACGTCTGCTCACCGCGCGGGTGCGCGGGCTCTCCCGGGTGCCGGCGACGGCGGTGGTGGAGGCCGTCGGAGCGTCTCCGCTCGACCTGCGGCTCGCCTCGGGCCTGCTCGGGCAGGCCGGCATCCTGCTCAGCTCGGCACACGCGGTCGCCGACTCCCGTGGCGCCGACACCGCGGTGCCCGCCTTCTGCGCGGCGGTCGCCGAACCGGCCGGGGAACCCGCCGCCGCCCGGATCGTTCGCGTCGCGACGGCCCTGATGCGGGAGGACTTCAGTGGCCGGGTCGCGGTGGTGGTGGCGCAGATGTGCGCCTTCGCCTCCCCGCTGGGGCTCTCCCTGTCGATCCTCGGGTCGCGGTCGATGCGGGCGCAGGTCGCGCGCGGGCTCTCCGAGGCCGACGGGGCGATGCTGTGCGCCGACGGCTGGGAGATGGACCGGGCGTTGGCGGCGGGAGTCCGGTTCCGGCTGCTGGAGGTCGCGTGGGGGCGGGGCGGTGTGGTGCGGATGCATCCGGCCGTGCAGGCCATCGTCCTGGCCGGCATGTCCGACCGGGAGCGCGAGACACGGCGCGGGCAGTTCCTGCGCGGCCTGGCCGAGGCGGCGCCCCGGACGATCGCCGCCGACTCACCGGTGCGCCGCGAACTGCACCGGCACCTGATCAGCTCCGGCGCGCTCGACGTGGACGGTCCCGACGAGGTGCGGCGGTGGCTGGTCGAACAGCTCGAACACCTCATCGCCCGGGGCGGCGGCGAGGCCCCGGACGCGCTGCGCCGGTGGCGTCCGGCGCTGGACCGGTGGCTGGCCCGGCACGGCTGGCGCGACCGGTTCACCCTCCGCCTGGCCACCCGGCTGGCCGACGTCACCCGGTCGCTCGGTCGCGGCGGGGAGGCGCTGGAACTGAGCCGGACGGCACTGCGCGAGGGGACGGCCCTGTTCGGCCCCGACCACCCCTGGGTCCTGGTGACCCGCCGGGGTCTCGCCGGTGACCTGCGCGGCCTGGGGCAGTTCCGGGCCGCTCTGGTCGAGGACCAGGCCACCTGGCGCGGTTTCCGGGACCAGTTCGGCAACGACCACCCGGAGACGCTGATCGCGGCGCACAACCTGGCCAACTCGTTCCACCTCGCCGGGCGGACCGACGAGGCGCTGCGGGTCGCGGAACGGGCCCGGGAGCGCCGGTCGCGGCTCTTCGGCGGGCACAACGCCGACACCCTGTGGCTGGTCAGCGACATCGGCAGCTTCCGACGCGAGCTGGGCGACCTGGAGGAGGCCCGCCGCCTGCTCGCCGAGGCGTACCGGCGGCGGGGCGGCCGTGGTCGCGGCGACGAGGACACCCTCCTGCTGCGGATCCTGCGCAACCTCGCGGTCACCGAGCGGCGGCGCGGCCAGCCCGACAGGGCCAGGGAGCTCAACGGCCGGGCGTACCTCGCGCTGCGGCGGCTGGTCGGGGAGCAGAATCCGCTGACCCGGTCCTGCCGGCTCAGCCTCGCCGTCGACTACCACCTGGCCGGGGACGGCGAGTACGCGACACGGCTGGTCGAGGAGAGCCTCGCCGGGTACGAACACGACCTCGGCCCCGAGCACCCGTTCGCGCACATCTGCCGCAGCCTGCGCGCGGTCGTGCTGCACGCTCGGGGACGGCTCGACGAGGCGGTCGCCGACGCGGAGAAGGCGGCGGCCGGGCTCACCGCCACGCTCGGCGAACCGCACCCGTGGGCGATCGGCGCGCTGGTCAACCAGGCCGTCGTGGTCGCCGCGGCCGGTCGGGCCACGGCGGCCGAGGAGCTGCTGCGGACCGCCGTCGAGCAGGGGCGGGACTTCCTCGGACCGGACCACCCGTGCCTGCGTACCGCCCGCCGGGCGCTGGCGGCGGTGGTCAGCGCCGACGGAGTCACCGACCAGGGCCGCGAGGGTCGGGTGTCCTTCGACTTCGTCGACATGGAGGTTCCGGAGACATGAGCGGGCAGACGCCGGCCGACGCGACGGCCACCGGAACCACCCCACCGGCGGATCGTCCGGCCCCGTCGGGGGCGGCACCTGACGCCCCCGGCCGGGACGCGCCCCGGCGGCGGGTCAGCGTCACGCTCGGCACCCACCTCGGTGACCGGCGACCGCCGGCCCTCGGGTGGTGCGAGGAGCTGATCGACGAGGTGGGCAGCATCTCCCACCTGGCCCGCTACCGCACCGGCACCTGCGACTTCGCCCTCGACGCGTGGGAGCCGGCCGGTCCGCACGGCCCGCTCGGCCTGACCGCCGACGAGCGGCAGCTCATCGGCCGGGACGTGGTGCACGTGATGACCGACCTGGACGACCAGCTCCGACCGGCGTGCAGCGGTGACCTCGTCCGGCTGCTGCTGCACACCGACCGGGGTGCCCTGTTCAGCCTCTCGGTGCTGCGGGAGCAGTTCCTGGTGGCGCTGGGCTGGTCCAGCGGCACGCCCGACCAGCTGCCGCCGCAGGACCCGGCCGTCCGGGCCGCCGACATCGAACTGGCCGGGCTGGCCAACCGGCTGCGTGAGGCGGTCAGCCAGCAACCCACCGACTACGGCGGCTGGCTCGGGCTGAACGAGCGGGCGCTCAGCTCCGGCATCCGGGACATCCGGCCGAGTTCCGGCCCGCCCGCGACGCCGGTGACCCCGGCCCCGACGGAGACGCCGCCGGATCCCCGGCCGCCAGGCTTCGCACGACCGGCACCCCGGCTCGGGGCGGGCCGGTCCACGTCGTCGTCCGCCGCGACCTGCCGCCGCCACCTGAGCGTCGAGGATCTGCACTACGTGGCCGTCTGCCGGGCCGGCCGGGTGGAGACCACCGAGGACATCCTGGACGACCCCCGGCTGACCCGCTTCTTCGACGACGTCACCCCGCGCGGGCGCCGGCACTTCTACGCCCTGCTCGGGCAGCGCATCGACGTCCACCTGCGCACCCTGGTCCGGGCCACCCACCTGGCCCTCGGTTCCCGGGTCCGGCGGCTGGTGCTCGACGTCGAGCAGGGCGCCCTGTTCTGTTACCCGGTCGGACTGGACCGTTACCTGCTCGCGGTCACCCTGGACCAGCACCTGGTCTGGGCGGCCGACGACAAGGCCGCCCAACTCGCTCGCCAACTCGGCGGGTGAGGAGAGTGCCGCTGCGGCAGGCCGGGCCGCCCCGGGAAACGCGCCCGGGGCGGCGGTTCGCCAGGTCGCGGTTCCGGCGTCGGTGGCAACCGCCCCGACCCGCCGCCGACCGGCCCGGACGCGGGGCCGGGCTGCGCGAGGCCGTCCTGCCGTCGCTGTCGCGGACCGGCACGTTCGTCCTGGTGGCGGCGCTCGGCTGGCTGCTCGCCGAGAACCGGGACTGGGTCGGGACGTACCGCTCGGACACGTACCTCACGCTCGCCGGGACGCTGCTCGCCGTCGGCCTCTACGCCAGCACGTACGGCATCGACCTGGGTGCCGCCCGCCGGAACGTCCGGCTGGTCGTGCTCGCCATCAGCGGCGGCGTGGTGGTCAAGGCCGCACTGATCTCGGCGGTGATGTACCTCGCCTTCCGGGAGCCGGCGTACCTCGTGCTCGGCGTCGCGGTGGCCCAGATCGACCCCGTCTCGTTCGCCGCCGCCCGGCTCCAGTCCCGGATGTCCGCGCAGGCCAAGACGATCCTCTCCGCGTGGGCGTCGTTCGACGACCCGATCACCGTCCTGCTGACCGTGTACGCCGCCGCCTGGGTCTGGCCGCTGGTGCCCGCCGATCCGGCGGCGGCCTCCGCGCCCCCGCACACCGGGTTCGAGTCGTTCGGGCTCTCCCTGGCGCAGAACCTGGCCCTGGCGGCGGTGGCCGCGCTCGCCTGGTGGGGCACCGAGCGGCTGCGCCGGTGGGTACCGGGCCGGCTGGTGACCGCCCTCCAGATCGTGGTGTTGGCCGGACTCGCCGTCGTCGCGGTCGGGCAGTTCCTGATGCTGGCCCTCGCCGTGGCCGGGCTGTTCTACCGGCCGCCCCTCGGGGTCGTGCTGGACCGGCTCACCCAGGGGGCGTTCCTGGCCGCCAGCTTCGCGCTGGGGTTGGTCCTGGTCGGCGGGATCAGCCCGCTGGCCGGTGTGGTGCTGGGTCTCGCGGCGGTCGGCGCGCACGCCGTGGTGGCCCTGGCGATCGGCTGGCGGCTGCCCCGTTCCGACCGCGTCGACGTGCTGCTCGGCCAGCAGAACGGGATCACCGCGATCATCCTCGCGCTGGTGCTGGAGCGGCAGTTCGTCGGCACGGTGGCGGCGGTCGCCCCGGCCATCCTCACCATCAACGTGCTGCACGCCCTCACCAACGGGCTGCGTGAGGCGTACCGGAGACCGGGGCCGGCGGTCGACCTGGCGGCACCGCCGCTCAGCCCTCGACGGGGGTGAGCGCGACCAGCAGCTCCGACCGGACCCGGGAGCTGAAGTCGCCGAGGAGGTCCTCCGCCTCCTGCTGCTGGCGGCCGGGCACGGTGTAACCCACCATCCCCTGGAGGCTGCGCAGCTGGTAGAGGGGGAGATACTCGTAGACGACGTCGAAGATCCGACAGATCGTGTCGAGCCGCTCCCGGTGCCGCGCGGTCAGTCCGCTGCCCGCGGGCTGGTCGATTGAGCTGTGCCACTCGACCACGGCGTGCCCGAACGCCTCGATCAGCGAGGTCAGCAGGGCGGTGACCCCGGTGGCGGCGTGCACCTCCGAAGTCCGCATCCGGGCCCGTACCGACTGCCGTGCCCCGCGCCCGCCCTCGTCCTCCTGGAAGGCCCGGCGCAGCAGTTCCCGGGCCGGGGTGAGCAGGTCGACCGCGGAGAAGGCGGCGTCGAAGA
The DNA here is from genome assembly GCF_044459745.1 of Micromonospora sp. NPDC050187. Taxonomy (NCBI): domain Bacteria; kingdom Bacillati; phylum Actinomycetota; class Actinomycetes; order Micromonosporales; family Micromonosporaceae; genus Micromonospora; species Micromonospora sp. NPDC050187. Next base: position 147,281 of record NZ_JBITJH010000006.1, on the reverse strand, counting down.
GGGTGACCACCGGCGCGGGCAGGGTGGCGACGACGGCGACGTGCCCGCGCCGTTCGCCACCGGCGGTGGAGAGCCCACGCTGGATGTCGTGCAGCTCCCGGTAGATCGCGGCGAGCTGCTGGTCGTTGCGTCCCCGCAGCTCCTCCAACGAGCCGGTCAGCACGGTCAGCAGATGCTGGGTGGCCGACTGCCGCCGGTCGAGTCGGGTCAGGTGCGGCGCGACCGCCGCGAGCGGACCGTCCTGGGGATACCGCTCCTCCAGCCGGGTCGTCATCGCCTTGAACTCCAGCGCGAACTGGTCGGTGAAGGACCGGGGATGGTAGGTCAACGGTTCCCGGCCGACCGCCTCCCGCAGCCGCTGGCGGTACCGGGCCGGGGGCGGCTCCAGCGCGACCAGCAGCAGCTCGCAGTCGCGGTGCGCGCGGATCGACCGGCACCGGCGTTCGACCGCGGCGATGTCGGTGTCGTCGAGCAGCGGTTCGGAGAGCAGGATCGCGCAGCCCACGTCGTTCGAGGTGACCGGCACCCAGTAGTCCACCCGACTGTCCGCGCCGCTGTCCAGGAAATGGTCGGGGACGTACGTGTCGTACCCGGCGCCGACCAGGACCTGGCGGATCTCGGCGCGGACGTTCTGCGCGTTGCCGGCGTCGTAGATCTCCCGTGCGGTCTGCCGGACCATCGGGGGCGTGACCAGCGCCCGCTGGTCGTGGGCCCGCCGCCAGAGCCGGTGGCAGAGGGAGATCACCTGCCGTGGCACCCCGTTGGTCAGGTCGACGACCTGCGCGATCGTCTGCTCGGTGAACGGCTCCAGCCGGCCGCCCTGTCGGGTCAGGACGTAGTCCTGCACCTCGGCAGCGGTCAACGCGGACATCGTGATGTGCTCGGTGATCCGGTCGCGCACGTCCCGCCGCAGGGAGCCGAGCAGGTCGGGCAGCCCGGCCAGGATCAGGAAGGTGTTGGAGGCGGCGAAGACCCGCAGCATCTCCTTGAACGCGTCGATCGCCTCGTCGGCCCGCAGGCCGGCGGCGGTGAGCAGCTGGTCCAGCTCGTCGATCACCACCACGAACGGGTGGTCGCCGTGCCCGATCAGCAGGGCGAAGACGCCCATCGCCTGGAGCGCGGTGGTCTCGCTGCTGGTGATCGCCTCGGTGATGCCCCGCTCGCGGAGCACGTCCGAGGGGGACGCGCCGCCGAACCACTCCCAGACCGCGTCCTCGAAACCACCCCGCAGCAGCAGGGTGAGCGCCTGGCTGAACTCGGCGTTGTCGGTGACCTCCCGGAGCCGTTCCCGCAGCTGTCGCAGGAACGCGCTCTCCATCAGCCCGAACATCTCCACCAGCGCGACCGGGTCGATCGCCCCGGCGCGCAGCTGATCGGCCACCGGCGCGGTCGCCGAGGAGACGCGCAGCTCGTCGGCGAGGATCTCGGCGTACAGGCTGCGGACCCGTTCGTGGACCAGCTCCCGCCGTCCGGCCAGCTTGTCGGCGAAGGCCCGGTAGAGCGAGACGAACGTGTCCGGCGGGGCGTTCAGGTGCACCGACTGCACCGCCCCGCCGAGGCTGGTGGCGGCGTGCCGGATCAGGTACGCCGCGAGGTGCGTCTTGCCGGTGCCGTAGTCGCCGACGATCGCCAGCACCTGCCCCGACGGGGTCTGCGGACGGGCCCGGACGGCGGTGAGGTAGGAGTCCATCGCGTTGACGGCCCGCCGGACGGCGACTGTCGGGATGGTGACCGAGGTCGATCCTGCGTCCGCGATCTGGGCGACGGCGCTCGACGGGTAAGGATTCACCTCACCGCTCAGGTCCAGGTGGTCGAAGGCGTCCATCAGCGCGGATTCTCCAGGAGACTCACGGCGATACTCAGAAAATGTTGACTGATGTGCTGGTAGGTCACCTCGTCCGGTCGGTCAGCTTGTACGCGTAGTTTCTCGTACATGCCGTAGAGTAGCCGCTGCACCTCACCGATGGACACATGTCGACGGAACGTCGTGTAGTCGTCGAGGGCTTTCGGGGCCACCCGGGGCAGCTCCCCCTCGGGCACCGCGCCGAGACGTTGTTCGGCGAAGCGGGCCGCGTCGTGTTCCCGCAGCCCACCCACCTCCAGGAAGACCGGCGGGGCGTGGCCGGCCTGGTCGAGCCGCTGGCGGCGCTCGTCCGGCAGTTGGTACGACGTCTCGCCGAAGAACACGATCCGCGCCCGGGCGTCGGTGGCGTAGGTGACCAGCTCCTCGGTCAGGTCCGCCGAACGGGGCAGCAGCACGATCAGCACCAGGTCCATCGGAAGGCAGCTGGCCAGGTTGAAGTACGCGTCGTCCGGTTGCTCACGCATCTGGTGGGCCAGTTCGGAGGTGAACAGCTGCCGCTGGAACACCGTGTCCACCAGGGCCTTGCACACCTTGGCGCGCCGCTCGGCCATCGGCTCGTTCTCCCGGGCCTGCCGGGTCACGTCCACGACCTCGCCCCGCAGACCGACGGTGGACAACTGCTCCCGCAGCCAGTGCGCGCAACGGTTGATCAGGGCGGTCTTGCCGCATCCCCGGTCGCCGGTCACCACCACGAGGCGCCCGGTGTCGACCAGGTACGACGGGTCGTGGAACTCCTCCCGGCAGTGCGTGAAGGCCGCCTCGGTGTTGTCCACCGGCACGTAGAGCGAGAGGTGCCCGTCGTTGCGGACCGGGTTGAGCGGGTCCACGTCCCGCATCAGTCCCGGCACCGCGAACGGGTTGGTCGGCACCTTCTCGGTCGGCTCGTGCCGGGAGCTGATCACCCCGGTCATCGCCGGCCCGCCGAGGTCCGCGTCCGGAACAGGCCCGGCTCCTGCATCGCCTCTGCCACCTGTGCCACCTCCGCCTCCAGCCGGCCCAGGGCCACCCGCGTCTCGGCGACCCAGCCGGGCCGTTCCTGCGGGGGCCGGGCGTTCCACCGGGCCGCCATTCCCGCGCCGAGCGGCTCCCGGTCCAGCGTCTCGCCCAGTACGCGCGGCAGCGACCAGTCACGGTACGCCGCCGCCACCGCCCGGAGCCGGGTCGCCAACTCCAGATGCCGGTCCTGCACCTCGCCGTCGTCCGGCGCCATCCCGGGGCGTCGCTGTTCCAGCTCGCGCACCAGGCGCTCGACCGCCGCCCGGTAGGCGCGGGCCGCGGTCCGCAACGCCTCCGCCTCGACCCGCCGGGCGTCCGCCACGGCCGACCGCCGGCTGAACCAGGCGGCCAGCGCGGCGCTGACCACGGCGAGCAGCAGCCCGGGGGCGAAGCCGGACCACGGGGACGAACCACCGCCCGACGGCCGCTGCTCCGCGCCGATCAGCGCCCGGCAGGTCCGGGCGAAGTCCGCCGGGCGCTCGCCGCGCCACCGCTCCGCGCCGCCACTTCCGCCCGACCAGGCCAGCCGCTCGACGGTCGACTCCGGGCGGACCACCCCGAGCGCGTGAGCGGCCTGGACCAGGGCGGGACGCCGGTCGGCGGCCAGACACCAGACGGCGGCGGCATCGTCGACGGTGCCGGCCCGGTGCCGCCGGTACGCCCAGACACCGGCGACCACCACGGCGACCAGGGCGAAGGCCACCGCGACGGCCACGGCGCGTCGACCGATGACGGATGGCACTCGCATAGCGGCTGACTGTAGTGAATTGTGGCCGGTCGGGGTACTGCCCGCCCGGCCGGAGATCCGGCCACGCCGCCGCCCAGCGGTTCAGCCGTCCGTCCACCAGGGACGGTCAGCCGGACCGGTCCGGCTGACGTCGTCCCCGATGTGGCGGCGGCGTCGGTCAGGTCGTCCCGCTGTCGTCCCGCCTCAGTCGGCGTCGTCCCGCTGGGCCGCCCGCGGTGGCTGGGACCACGGGGACGCGCCGGCGGTACGCCGGGGCAGCGGCTCGGTGGGCGTCTCGTCCGGGTAGCCGAGGCTGAGCGGGGCGGTGTCCCGGTCGTCCGAGCGGGTCGGGTTGCCGAAGTCGGTCAACGCGAAGGTCGGCTCCTCCGTCCCCGGTCCGGTCGCCGGGACGGGGGTGGGGGCGGGCCTCGGCCAGCGCCGCCAACGCTGCCCGCTGAACACGGCCACCAGCAGTGCGACGCCGATCAGGAAGAGCGTGCCGTTGCGCACCGGCAGCAGCAGCGGCAGCGGGTCGCCGAACACCTTCCAACCGTCCGGAAGTCGGTCGCGTACGTCGAACGGCGCGACGAGCATGCCCACGTACGGGGCGACCAGCAGCAGGCCGGCGACGAGTGGCCCGAGCGGCGAGACGCGCAGCATGCCGACCAGCCCGAACAGGAGGCCGGCGACACCGAGGTACACCGCCGGCTCGATCAGGTTCGCCGTGTTGAACGTACCCAACTCCACCCAGCGGTCGATCGTGCGGCCTGACCCGTCCTGACCGAGGGCGACCAGCACCCAGGTGACCGGTGCCACCACCAGACCGGCGAGGAAGCTCCAGAGATGTCGCATCCGCGCACCGTACCGTCTTCGTCATGACCGAGCACCCCACCGCCGCGCCCCCGGGCAAGGCGACCTCGTACTCCCGGGTCACCCTGAGCCGCATCATGACCGCCGTGGACGTCAACCTCTACGGCACCGTCCACGGCGGTGTCCTGATGAAGTTCGTCGACGACGTGGCCGGGGCGGCGGCGGCCCGGCACAGCGGCGGCACGGCGGTCACCGCCGCGATCGACGAGATCGTCTTCGCCGAACCGGTCCGGGTGGGCGACCTGGTGCACGCCCATGCCCAGGTCAACTGGACCGGACACAGCTCGATGGAGGTGGGCGTCCGGGTCGTCGCCGAACGGTGGGACTCGGCGGAGGACGAGCCGGTCCCCGTCGCCACCGCCTACCTGGTCTTCGTCGCGGTCGACGTGGGTGGCGCGCCGCGTCCGGTCCGCCCGGTGCTGCCCGAGACCCCGGAGGACGAACGCCGGTTCCGGGAGGCGGAGATCCGCCGGGCGCACCGGCTGGCCCGCCGCCGCGCCATCCAGGCCCACCGGGCCGGCTGACCACCGGCTGGCCCGTCGCCGCGCCATCCAGGCCCATCGGGCCGGCTGACCACCGCCGAGGGCTGTGGGAGCGTCCGGCTCGCGCGGGACCTGGCCGGGGCGAACACCGTCCGGGATCCCGCGCGGCGGCCCCTCAGCCCCGGTTCGGTTCGAGTCGCCCGCCCGACCCGAGCCGCGCGCCGCTCTCCGGGACGTGTGCGGGAGACCACGGTTGGTTCGCCGGTCCGCTGTCGGCCCAGGTGGCGGGCGACGACGGACCGCGGTGGGCGGGGACGCCGGCCGGGTCGGCTCCGGGTCGGTCCGCGCCGGTGGTCGGAGCGGCCGTCATCCGGGCCAGCAGCACCGGTAGCCCGATCACCGGCACCAGCCAGAGCGCGACGTACAACCGGTCGCCCTGCGAGGAGACGGGGTGGGCGGCCTGGGTGGCCAGGCCGGTGGCGGCCACCCCGAGGGTCACCCAGGCCATCGCCCGGTCCCGGCGGAACAGCGCCCAGGCACCCAGGGCCAGCCCGAGCAGGAGCCACGGGGTACGCAACTCCGTCTGGAACCAGCGCGGCCAGAAGGCCAGGTTGAGGTCGATCAGCCGATGCCAGGGGTCGGGGACGTCCGGCCGGGTGAAATGGTCGGTGAAGGTGTCCTGGAGGGTCTCGTTCGCGCCGGACAGGCGCAGGACCTTGGCCATGACCATGATGCCGGCGGCCGCGAGGGCACCGATCCCCACCAGCGCCCAGGTGCCGGCGTGCCGGACCGACCGGACGGTGACCAGGGCGAGCAGCCCGGCGGCGGCGAGACTCGCCGCGATCAGAAGGAAGGTGGAGAAACGGATCGCGATACCGGCCGCCAGTGCGGCGGTCAGCAGCGCCGCACCGGCCACCAACCGTCGGCGTAACAGCCAGTTGGCCCCGAGCAGCGTCGCCATGGTGAAGGCCAGCACCGCTCCCTCGGTGAGCGGGTACGAGCCCCACCAGCCGATCGGCGAGCCGTAGTAGAGCACCTGACCGGCGATCGCCAGCCCGGGCGGGACCCCCAGCTCGCGCAGCAGGCGGACGGTGATCAGCCCGCCCAGCGCGGTGAAGAGCACGGAGGTGGTGGCCAGTCCGAGATTCACCCCGAACAGCGCCACCAGCGGAGCGACGAGCGCCGCGTACCCCTTCCGGTCGGCGAAGATCGCCTCGTACCGGGGGGTGTTCGGGGTCAGGCCGTCCGGGTACTTCCCGACGCACTCGCGGGTCGCCTCGGCGATCCGGGGCGGGTCGTTCATGGTCATCGGGTCGACCGCCGCCCGGCGTGCGTTCCAGCGGGCCTGCTCGCCACAGAACGCGGTGAGCGCCTTGCGCTGTGCCTCCGCCGGTGAGTCACCGAGGAGGATCAGGCTGGCCTGGGCGTACCGATAGGAGTCGTTGACCGGGTTGACCGCGGGCTTGAAGACCATCCAGAGGCCGAGGAACGCCAGGGCGACGAGAACCGGCACCAGCCAGCCGCGCCGTTCCCCGATGCGGCCCCGACTCGACTCCGATGCCATACGGACTCCCTCCTGCGCCGGTGTCGTCCGGCGTTCGTGACCCGGCGGATCGTACCGGCCGGGTGACGGCCCGCCGTCCACCTGGGACGCTCGGACGCCGTCAGCCCACATGTCGGACAGCCGGGAAGTATGGACCGGCCACGCCCCGTCCGCGACACTCGGTACGGACAATGACGTCGCGGGGTAGGGCAAGATGGCGTCAGGGCCCATGTCACGGTGTCGTGCGGGCGGCAGGGAGGTTGCGCAGTGGGTGACGTGCTCTGGACGCCGCCGGCGGACGTGCTCGAGCGGTCGCGGATCGGTGACTACCTGCGCTGGCTGCGGGCGCACCGGGGGTTGGAGTTCACCGACTACGCCGAGCTGTGGCAGTGGTCGGTCACCGACCTGTCGGCGTTCTGGGGCTCGGTCTGGGACTACTTCCAGGTGATCGCCCACGCTCCGGCCACCGATGTGTTGGCCGACGCCACCATGCCGGGGGCACGGTGGTTCCCCGGCGCCACCCTCAACTACGCCGAGCACGTGCTGCGGATGCCCGGCCTGGCCGACGACGACCCGGTCGTGATCGCGCACGGGCAGACCCGCGCCCCGGAGACGCTGACCGCCGCCGACCTGCGCGAGCAGGTCCGCCGGGTGGCGGCCGGGCTGCGCCGGCTCGGCGTCGGCACCGGCGACCGGGTGGCCGCGTACGCCCCGAACATCCCCGAGACGTTCGTGCTGATGCTCGCCACCACCAGCCTCGGCGCGGTCTTCTCCTCCTGCGCGCCCGAGTTCGGCACCCGCAGCGTCACCGACCGCTGGCAGCAGATCGAGCCGACGGTGCTGGTCGCCGTGGACGGCTACCGGTACGGCGACAAGCCGGTCGACCGGCGGGGTGAGGTGGCCGCCATCCGGGCCGCCCTGCCGTCGCTGCGGCACACCGTCGCGATCCCGTACCTCGACCCGGCCGGTCCGCCACCGGAGGGGGCGATCGGCTGGGCCGAGCTGGCCGCCGACACCGACGAGCCGCTGACCTTCACCCCGGTGGCCTTCGACCATCCGCTGTACGTGCTCTACTCCTCCGGCACCACCGGTCTGCCCAAACCGATCGTGCACGGCCACGGCGGCATCCTGCTGGAACACCTCAAGATGCTCGCCCTGCACCACGACCTCGGTCCGGGCGACCGGTTCTTCTGGTTCACCACCACCGGCTGGATGATGTGGAACTTCCTCGTCTCCGGTCCGGCGGTCGGCGCGACGATCGTGCTCTTCGACGGCAACCCGGGTCACCCGGATCTCGGCGCGCTGTGGCGGCTGGCCGCCGAGACCGGCATGACGTACCTCGGCACCTCGCCGCCGTTCCTGCTGGCCTGCCGCAAGGCCGGTCTGGTGCCGAAGGAGATCGCCGACCTCTCCGCGCTGCGCGGGCTCGGCTCCACCGGCGCGCCGCTGCCCCCCGAGGGCTTCACCTGGGTGTACGAGGCCGTCGGCGACACCTTCCAACTCCAGTCGCTCTCCGGCGGCACGGACGTCTGCACCGGCTTCGTCGGTGGCGTGCCGCTGCTGCCGGTGCACGCGGGGGAGATCGCCTGCCGCGCGCTGGGCACGAAGGTCGAGGCACGGTCGGCCGACGGCACCCCGGTCATCGGCGAGCTGGGCGAGCTGGTCATCACCGCGCCGATGCCGAGCATGCCGGTCGGGTTCTGGAACGACCCGGACGGCCGGCGCTACCGGGAGGCGTACTTCGACTTCTACCCGGGCGTGTGGCGGCACGGCGACTGGATCACCGTCAACTCCCGGGGCGGTTGTGTGATCACCGGCCGCTCGGACGCCACCCTCAACCGGGGCGGGGTCCGGCTCGGCACCGCCGAGTTCTACTCCGTGGTCGAGGGGCTGGACGAGGTCGTCGACTCGGTGGTGGTGCACCTGGAGGACGCCGACGGCGGCCCCGGCGAGCTGCTGCTCTTCGTGGTGCTCGCCGAGGGGCTGGAGCTGGACGACACCCTGCGCAAGAAGGTCGCCCGCGAGCTGCGGACCGCGCTCTCGCCCCGGCACGTGCCCGACGAGATCCACCAGGTGCGGGCGGTGCCGCGCACCCTGTCGGCCAAGAAGCTGGAGGTGCCGGTCAAGAAGATCCTCACCGGTACGCCGGTGGACTCCGCCGCCGCCAAGGGGGCCCTGGCGAACCCGGAGTCGCTGACCGCGTTCGCCGCGTTCGCCCAGCGCCGCGCGAGCGACGAGGACGCGGCCGTCGGCTGAGTCAGCCCGACGCGCTGTTGGACCGTTCCGCCGATAACCCGGTGTCCCGCTGAGCCGACACCGCGAGATCGCCAAACTCGCCGCCGCTGATACTTGTCGCTGCGGTCAGGCCTGGGTCAGGCCGATGGTGGTGGCGAGGCGGGTGACGTCGGCCGGGGTGGGGCCGGCACGCAGGACAGCGGTGAGCGCGGTGTGGGCAGCGGGTCGGAGTCGGATCTCGGCGGGGGCGCGCTCGACCTTGTCGATCCAGCTCTTGGATCGGCCGATCCGGTCGGCGAGGACCTGTTGGCTCATGCCCCGGCGTACCCGCAACTGTGCTACCCGCCGCCCGATCGGCAGCTCCCGGTGACCGTCCTGGCGGCCCTGCGCGCTCACCGCCGGACCGCCCGGCGCAGAACCTCTGTGGAGTGCCCGCAGCGCGGGCACCACCGGGACTTGACCCGGAACGTGAAGAGTCCGATCAGGAACCCCAGCACCAACGCGCCGAGCACCATCAACGAGACCCCGAGCACGTGCTTCGGGCCAGATCCGGGAAGCGAGTGTCACCTGTGGCAGTTGCGAGGTTCGGCGTGCGGTCGCTGTCGGGTGCGACCTGCGAGAGAGACGCATAGCGCACTCGGGCGTGGATGTCGGGTTGCGGGCGCGCGGCAGTACTCTGCTGCATGGGGCCACTCCTGCATGAAGTTGGTTCCGTGGGCCCTCGCGCTGACCTGCTCTCGCCAAAGAATCCGGTCGGCGCGGGGGCTTTTCCTTGCAGGACTAACCATGATGGATTGTCTGCAGACAATCAAGCACTCTGCTGTCACTTCTTCTTTGGGTTGTCTTCCTTCCCGGCCGGCAGGACGTACACCAGCTCGTACGCCTCGGCGTCGAGCACCATCACCGACACCTCGACACAGCGGTCGCCCGCATAGGTGTACCTCGTGATCTCGAAGATCAAGCTGCCTTCCCGGCGGAGACCCAGCCCTTCCTGGCCCTCCACCCCGTCGATCTCCTCGGGCGTGGGCGCGCGGCTGATGACCCGCTCCACGAACTGCGTCGGCCCGAAACCCTGCTCGGCAAGTCGGGCGAACGTGCCGCCGGGTCCGGTGTCCGTGTGCTCGATGCGCGTGCCACGGGTCAGGTCTGTCGGAAGATAAGCGGTGGCGAGCTGGACCGAGCGTCGATTCCGTACGTACCGCCGATACCTTGACAACACCACCTCGCCAGGCCGCACCCCGAGAGCGTCGGCTACCTGCGGCGGCGGCACGACATCGCCCACCGTGACATCTACCACCTGTGGTGGATTCTCGGTGTCGTGCGCCTGGATCGACAGCCCACGCCCCCACTGCTCCTGCGACAACCGGCCTGGCGAGGTTCGAGGGATGCGGCCCGCCCGCACGTAGCTGCCGGAGCCCCGGCGCGACTCGATCAGTCCTTCGGCGCGCAGGCGGTCGATCGCCTTCTCCGCGACACCGCGTGCCACGCCCTCTTCGCTGGCGGCGAACTCCCGAAGCGTGGGCAGTTTCGCGCCGGCCCCGTAGCCTTCGACGCCCTCCCTGATCCTGCGCCTGAGTTCGGCGGCGAAGGTTTCGGCGCTGTGCTTCGTCTTCGGGTCGCTCGCGTCGTCCATCGGATCTCCAACTGTCGCCTGACGGAAGGCTACTTGCGGCCTGGTCGCGACACCGTCGCCCACGGCGGGAACCGTGAATGGCCGACCTGTGGCCCGAAAGCGTCCCGGCGTCAGGCCAGGGAGCGGGTGACCTTCTCCGACGCCGCGCGGGAGTCGAGGCGGGTCGGGTCGAGGTTGCCGCAGAGCACCACGCTCGCCCCCACGCTCAGCGGGGCGAGCAGCCAGTCCACCGGGTCCGGGTGCCGGGCCGCGTCGACCAGCACGCGGTCACCGGGGGCGAGGCCGAGTTCGCCGGCGCGTTTCGCCGCGCGGGCCACCAGGTCGGCACCTCCGCCCGGGTACGGGGAGAAGTGGTCCCCATGGACGCGGACCTCGACCACGTAGTCGGCGAAGCCGGCCGGCACCTCGCGCAGCGGGAGGGCGAACGGGGCGAGCGCCAGCGCGTAGCGTTCCCCGGCCGACCAGGCGTCCGCCTCGGGCACCCGGTCGGCGGCGGCGAACAGCACGTCCACCGGCCCCGGCCCCTCGGCCACCGTCAATCCGGCCGACCAGCAGCCGAGCAGCACGGCGGCGGTCTGCCAGTGCGGGGGGAGCAACACGCCGGCGGCGCTTCCGGGACCGGCGGCCACGTCGTCGACGAGCAGGTTGGCGGTCTTCGCCACCCAGTTCGCCAATGTCGCGCCGGAGAGTTCGGTGCGCTCACCGGTGGCGTCGTCGTACCAGGTCAGCAGGGGGCGGGTCGGGTCGGCCGCGATCGCGTCGGCGAAGACCCGGGGAATGTCGTCGGCCACGGGCGAACGATACGCCGAGCGTCGTGCCCACTCGATGCCAACTCGAGACAGGTCGAGGGTCGGGTCGCCGTCACCGCACCAGGCGGCGGGCGGCGTAGGCTTGCACCGAGTGTTGTTTGCCACAGAAGCGCCAAGTGTTCTTCCCCACAAAGGAGTTGCCCCGTGACCGCCGGTCGCCCGCCCCGCGTGCTTATCGACGCCACGAGTGTCCCCGCTGATCGTGGGGGCGTCGGAAGATACGTCGATGGCCTGCTCGGCGCCCTCGGCAAGGTCACCGGCTCGGGTGTCGACCTGGCCGTGGTGAGCCTCCGCACCGACCAGGAGCGTTACGCCCGGATGCTGCCCGGTGCCGAGGTCATCCCCGCCCCGGCCGCCGTGGCCCACCGGCCGGCCCGGCTCGCCTGGGAGCAGACCGGCCTGCCGCTGCTGGCCCAGCAGGTCGGCGCGCAGGTGCTGCACTCGCCCTTCTACACCTGCCCGCTGCGGGCCGGCTGCCCGGTCACGGTGACCCTGCACGACGCCACGTTCTTCACCGAGCCGGAGCACTACGACAAGTCCCGGCGCACCTTCTTCCGCAGCGCGATCAAGACGTCGCTGCGGCGCGCCAGCCGGGTGATCGTGCCGAGCAAGGCGACCCGCGACGAGCTGATCCGCCTCCTCGACGCCGACCCGACCCGGATCGACGTGGCGTACCACGGTGTCGACCACTCGGCCTTCCACGCCCCGAGCGACGAGGAGAAGGCCCGCGTCCGCGCCCGGCTCGGCCTCGGCTCCAGCAGCTACGTCGCCTTCCTCGGGGCCAAGGAGCCGCGCAAGAACGTCCCCAACCTGATCCGGGGCTGGGTCCGCGCGGTAGCCGACCGGACCGACCCGCCGGCCCTGGTGGTGGCCGGCGGCCAGGGACACGACGACGACATCGACCGCGCGGTGGCCGAGGCCCCGGCGCACCTGCGCCTGCTCCGCCCCGGCTATCTGCGCTACGCCGACCTGCCCGGCTTCCTCGGCGGGGCGCTGGTCGCCGCCTACCCGTCGTACGGCGAGGGGTTCGGTCTGCCGATCCTGGAGGCGATGGCCTGCGCCGCCCCGGTGCTGACCACGCCCCGGCTCTCCCTGCCCGAGGTGGGCGGCGACGCGGTCGCCTACACCAGCGAGGACCCGGACCAGATCGCCACCGACCTGGCCGCCCTGCTCGACGACGAGTCCCGCCGGCTGGCGTTGGCGAAGGCCGGTTTCGACCGCGCCAAGGAGTTCACCTGGGAGTCCAGCGCCGAGGTGCACATCGCGGCGTGGAGCCGGGCCCGGTCCTGACCGGTCCGTCCGGCCCAGTGACGCGTCCGCGCGGGTGCGTCCGGTGGAACGGACCGGTGAGCCCGGGACGGGAGGCCGCCGGTGCGGCAGGCGTCCGTCCCGTGCTGGTTCGGGCATGATGTGCTGATGCTCTACGCCGTCATTCCGGCGGGAGGCAGCGGCACGAGGTTGTGGCCGCTGTCCCGTGCCGGGCATCCCAAGTTTCTCCACCCGCTCACCGGCTCCACCCGGTCGCTGCTCCAGGCCACCGTGGACCGTCTCGCGCCGCTCACCACACCCGAGCGGACCCTCGTGGTCACCGGGGCGGCGCACGTCGCGGCGGTGGCCCGGCAGCTCACCGGCCTGCCGGAGGAGAACATCCTGGTGGAGCCCTCGCCCCGGGACTCGTGCGCGGCCATCGCGCTCGCCGCCGCCGTGATCGCGGAACGCGACCCGGACGCGGTGATGGGATCGTTCGCGGCGGACCACCTGATCGGGCAGCCGGACCGCTGGGCGGACACGGTCCGCGAGGCGGTCCGTGGCGCGGAGCGGGGCCTGCTCATGACGGTCGGGATCACCCCCACCCGGGCGGAGACCGGCTACGGCTACCTGGAGACCGGCGACCCGGTCGACGGCGGGCCGCTGCGCCCGGTCGCCGAGTTCAAGGAGAAGCCGGAGGCCACGGTCGCCGAGGCGTACCTCCGTTCCGGCCGGCACCTGTGGAACGCGAGCATGTTCGTCTGGCGGGTGGACGTCTTCCTCGCCGAGCTGGCCCGGCAGCAGCCCGCGCTGCACGCCGGGATCACCGCCATCGCCGCCGCCTGGGGCACCCCCGAGCAGGACGACGTGCTCGGCACGGTCTGGCCGACCCTGCCGAAGATCTCCGTCGACTACGCGGTGATGGAGGGCGCGGCCACCGCTGGACGGGTCGCCACCGTTCCCGGCGACTTCGGCTGGAACGACGTCGGCGACTTCCACACCCTCGGCGAGGTGCTTCCGGCCGACGGTCGTGGCAACGTGGTGCTCGGCGGCGAGACCAAGCCCGGAGTGCTGTTGCACGACACCGATGACCTGGTGGTGGTCGCCCAGTCCGGTCGGCTGGTCGCCGCGCTCGGCGTCCGGGACCTGATCGTGGTGGACACCCACGACGCGGTGCTGGTCTGCCCCCGCGACCGGGCCCAGGACGTCAAGAAGCTCGTCGACGAACTCAAGGAGCGGGGCGAAGAAGGCCACGTCTGAGTACGGCCAGCCCCGGTTCGAGCAGCTGGTCGACCCCGCTGAGCCGGGGGGTGGGCAACCGGTCCGGCGGGAACCAGCCCAGCGCCTCGGACTCGTCGCTGACCTGCTCCACCGCGCCGGGCGGGGCGACGACCGCGAACCGGACGTCGTGGTGGAACGAGCCGCCCTGGCAGGGCACCGGGTGGATGTCCACGTCGATCGGGACGGGGTCGATCCGCAGGCCGGCGATGCCGGACTCCTCGGTCGCCTCGCGCAGGGCGGCACCGGCCAGCGTCCGGTCGGTCGGCTCGCAGTGGCCGCCGAGCTGTACCCACTGCTTGAACTTGCCGTGCAGGCAGAACAGCAGCCGCTCGCCGGTGGCGTCGACGATCAGCACGCTCGCGGTGACGTGGCCGGGGCGGTGCGCCCGGGTCACCGCCACCGGCCCGGCGGCGAGCAGCGCCAGCGTACGGTCGCGGGCCTCGGCGGCGGCGGGGCTGGTCGGTTCCCAGCGGGTCAGCACGGCGACGGCGTCGGCGTGCAGGGCGGCGGTGTCGGCAGGGGCGTCGGACATCCGGACACTCTACGAGCACCCGGTCTCTACCCTGGCCGGGTGACACTTGAGCTGCTGGAATTCGTCGTCGCCGGCAACGAGGCGAGCGATCTGCTGCCCGTCCGCTCCGCCGCGCTGCTGCGCCGGTACGGGGCGCGCCGAGGCTTCTGGACCGTGCTGGACGAGGGGCCGGTGGAGGAGTGCCTGGCCCTGCTGCTCGAACGGGAGGACGGCGAGTGGACCGCCGAGCACGTGCGCGCCGACGCCGGGGTGGAGAACCGCCGCACCGAGGGCGGTGAGGCCCTGGCCCACCACGACGGCTGGGTCTACGTCTTCGGCTCGCACTTCGGCTCCAAGGGCGGACCGCTGCGTCCCCGCCGGGCCTTCGTCGCCCGGTTCCGCGAGGACGACGCGGCGGCCGACGGCCCGGTGCCGGTGCGGGTGGTCCGCAACTCGTTCCGGCTGCACCGGGTGCTCAACGACGCGCTCGCCGTCGCCGACCTGGCGACCCTTCCGCCGGGGGAGCAGGTCCGAAACCGTTTCATCGTGGAGACCCTGGCCCGGGGCACCTCCCGGGAGAAGCGTTGGGTGAGCCGGCTGGCCGAGGGGGACCTGCCGCTCAACGTCGAGGGCGCCGCCTTCACCCCGACCGGCTCCGTCCTGCTCGGCCTGCGCTTCCCGGTCACCAGCGACGGCGAACCGATCCTGGTCGAGGTGACCGGGGTGGCGGAGATGTTCGCCGAGCCCCGGGCCTGGCCCCGGGCCGTGCGGGCGTACGCGCTGACCGGGGTGACCCCGCCCGGGGTGCTCACCGGCTTCCGGGCCGTCGCCCCGACCGACGACGGCGGCTACACGGCGATCATCGGCTCCATCGACGCGCTCGGCAAGGGCTCCGTGCTGCTCGACGAACACCCGCACGGCGGTGAGGTGACCTCCCGGCACGTCCGGTTCCGGCTGCCGGTGGAGCCGACCCACCTGGTGCCCGGCGAACTCGTCGCCGACCTCGCCCCGTTCCACCACGTGGAGGGGATCGCCGAGACGGACGGCCGGTGCTTCTACGTCACCGACGAGGACCATCGGGTGGCGCTCTGGCTGCGTGGGTGAACCGCCGGACCCGACCGATCGCGCTGCCCGATGTGCCCGGCCTGGCCGACCGGTGGGGACGGGACGATGATCGGGACGACGGCGGGGCGGCTGCCCGACGGCGTCGCGGCGCGGGGCGTTCCGCCGGTGGTGGCTGCCCGACCGCGCCACGCGGTTGAAGGGCCGGGCGACGTTTCTGCGGACGCGATCGGCCGCAGACCCTCGTGCCGTCGCCCGGCCAGCCACCAGCATGCCGAAGCGGCCACCGGACGTCGATGCCTTTCAGCTCACACTTAAAAGCCGAGATCACGGCCGGTACAGTGCAGACGGTCGCCGGTCGGCAAGCGCTGTCCGGCGCCCACGGGAGCGCTCCGATGCTGACAATCCACTTCTCCCGCGAGGACGTCCTCCGCACCCGGGTGGCACCCTCGGCGGACCCGCTGTGGGAACTGGTCCTCAGCCTGCACCTGTTGCAGCAGCGCCAGGCCGACCCGCTGGTCAACGGCTGGCGACGCGCCGTCGCCGCGCGGCTGCGCCAGGAACAGGACGTCGACCGGCTGCGCCTGCTGCTCACCCTCAACCCGCCGAAGGGCTACTTCCCCGACTTCCTCACCCCGTACCAGAGCGTGGACGGTTTCGAGGCCGGGCTGGACGCGGTCCGGGCCACCTCGCCGGAACTGCTCCGGCGGGACCTCGCCACGCTGGCCGGCGGACGGGAGCTGCCCGCCCGGGCCGCCGCCCTGGCCCGGGGCGAGCCGGAGGCGCTGCACCACCTCGCCGACTCGTTGCAGCGGTACCGGTCGGTGGCGCTGCGCCCGTACTGGAGTCGGATCCAGGCCGCCGTGGAGGCGGACCGTACGCGGCGGGCCCGGGCCATGCTCGACGGCGGCGCGGAGGGGCTGCTGGAGAGCCTGCGGCCGACGATGCGCTGGGAGTCCGGGATTCTGGAGATCCCCGACTACCCGGTGAGCCGAGAGCTGCACCTCGACGGGCGCGGGCTGCTGCTCGTGCCCTCCTTCTTCTGCGCCCGGACCCCGGTGGCCCTGCTCGACCCGACCCGGCCGCCGGTGCTGGTCTACCCGGTGGACCGGCTCGGCGCGCTCGTCCCGGCCGCCGGGCCGGCCGGCGGCGACGACCGGACGGCGCTCGCCGCGCTGCTCGGTCGGACCCGGGCGGCAGTGCTGGAGGCCAGCGAGGACGGGCTCACCACCAGTGAGGTGGCCCGCCGGCTGGACATCTCGCCGGCGGCGGTCAGTCAGCACACCACCGTGCTGCGCAACGCCGGCCTGCTGGTCAGCCACCGGGACCGCAACACCGTCCTGCACACGCTGACGCCGCTCGGCCGCGCCGTCCTCGACGGCTGATCCGCAGAGCCGGGTTGTTGGGGTAGCAGGGGCGGGCGGGCGGCGGCTGCTACCGCCGCTGCGGGAGGGCTCAGATCGCCAGGGCGGCGCTGGCGGTGCTGCCCGCCGGGGGCGGCAACAGCAGCGACGGCACCCCGTGGGCGGCCAGCGCGGCCCGCAGCCGCTGCGTGTCGGCGCCGAACCGCACCAGTTCCGGCTGGCTGACCGGCGTGGGGGCCTCGCCGAGGACCAGTCCGGTCGCCGTCGCCGGCCAGCCGGGGACGGCCGCCGTCAGCACCGCGCGGGACTCCTCGTCGGTGACCAGGGTGAAGACCGTGCCGGACGCGACCGTGCCGGCCACCGCGTCGATCGCCCGGCCCACCGCGGCCGGGTCGGCCGGCTCCGGGCCGGGGCCGCCGTCGTCGAGCGTGGCGGCGGCGAGCATCCCGGCGACCTTCGCCTCGGCGGTACCGAGCGCGAAGAGGTCCTGCTCCGCGTCCCGGACCAGCACCCGCGCGCCCGGCCCGTCCGCCGCGCCGCCGCCGGTGAGGTAGCCGCGTACCACCGCCACCGGCACCTGGTCGCACTTGCCCTTGATCAGCTCACCCGCACCGGCCAGCTCGTCCACGACCGCCATCTGGGTGACGTGCAGTTCGTTGCCGTACGGGTCGATCTCGCCCCGGTGGTCGCGGATGGCGGGCAGCCCGGCGACACCGAGCGCCACGTCGGTCAGGCCGTTGCGCCAGGGTCGGCCCATGGTGTCGCTGACGATCACCGCGACGTCCACGTCGTACCGCTCCCGCAGGGCCGCGCGCAGCGCCCGGGCCGAGGCGTCCGGATCCTCGGGAAGCAGCACCAGCCGGGTCTTCTCCACGTTGGACGCGTCGATCCCCGCCGAGGCCATCACGAAACCGTGGTGCGTCTGCACGATCCGGGTGGTGCCCCGGGTCGCCACCACCCGGGCGGTCTCGGCGGCGAGCACCTCGTCCCGGGCGGCGAGCCGTTCCGGCCCGTCCGCCGGCACGTCCACCAGCCGCCCCTCCGCCTTCGACACGATCTTGCTGGTCACCACCAGTACGTCACCGTCGCGCAGCCACGGGGCGGCGGTCGCGATCAGGGCGGCCAGGTCGTCGCCGCGGGCCACGTCGCCGATACCGAGCACCGGCAGGATCTCCAACCTCATGACAGCTCCACCGCGGCCCGGACCATGCCGGCTGTCGCCGCCTCGTCGGTCATCCACAACGGCACCGCCCGGACGGTCACCTCCGGCACGGCCGCCCCCTCGTCCTCCGGGGCCACCAGCCAGCCGTCGAGCAGCCCGCCCGCCCCCCGCCCGCCGTAGAGGCGGCCCACCCCGGCGGCGCTGCACTCCACGTCGAGCACGGCCAGGCACCGGTCGGCCATCCCGCGCACCGGTGCGCCACCGATGATCGGGGAGACCCCGACCACCCGGCCGGGAGCGTCGGCGACCGCCTCCCGCAACCCCGGCACGGCGAGGATCGGCGCGATGCTCACCACCGGGTTGCTCGGCGCGACCAGCACCACGTCGGCCGCGCCGAGCGCGTCGAGGACACCGGGTGCCGGCTTGGCGCTCTCCGCGCCGACGAAGACGAACCGGTGGGTGGGCACCTCGGCGCGGTGGCGAACCCACCACTCCTGGAAGTGGATCGCCCGTTGGCCGCCGTCGAGGTCGACCACCGCGTGGGTCTCCAGGCGGTCGTCGGTCGCCGGCAGCAGGCGTACGCCCGGCTGCCAGCGGGTGGCCAGTGCCGTGGTGACGGCGGAGAGCGGGTACCCGCCATTGATCATGTTGGTGCGGACCAGGTGGGTGGCGATGTCCCGGTCACCCAGGCCGAACCAGGTCGGCTCCGCCCCGTACGCGGCGAGTTCCGTCTTCACCGTCCAGGTCTCGTCGGCCCGCCCCCAGCCGCGCTGGGCGTCCGCGCCCCCGCCGAGCGTGTAGAGCACGCTGTCCAGATCCGGGCAGATCTTGAGTCCGTGCAGGTAGAGGTCGTCGCCGACGTTGACCACGGCGGTCACCTCGGCGCCCACCTCACGGGCGTACGCCCGGACGCCGAGCAGGAATCGGGCACCCCCGATGCCACCGGCCAGAACCACGATGCGCATGTCGACCATCCTCGCGCACGTGGCGTCCCCGTTCGGGCATGGTCCGGAGAGACTAGGCTCACGTCGCACCTGTCCGACATCGCCCGAAGAGGGGGAGCCCCTTGACCAGCCCCGCCGAGCCCGCGTCGACTCCCGACGCGCCGCAGGCCGCCCAGCACACCAAACCACTCCGGGAGCTCGTCGCTCTCGTGCTCCTCGGCGCCAACGCGGTGCTGCTCTTCGTCGGGTTGATCCGGCTGCTGGTGCCGATGTCCGAGTACAGCACCCTGACCGGCCGGGCGGTGAGCGTCGTCCACACCTTCCTCGGTGTCGAGGCGATCGTCCTGCCGGTGCTGGCGTTCCTGCTCGCCACGCACGTCCAGCCGGCGGTGCCGAAGGCCAAGCAGATCACCCAGATCGCCCTGGTCGAGTACGCGGTGAGCGCCGTGCTCGGCGTGCTGGCCTTCCTGATCGGCGTGATCGGCCAGCTCGCCGAGGGCGAGGTCGGCAACGCCTTCCTGCTCCTGCTGACCTCGGTCGCACTCCTGGCCGTCCTCGCGGTCGCCGCGGTCGTGGTGCACAAGGTGTGGCGGGCGCAGTACCACGTTCCCAAGCCGAAGCCGCAGCCGGGCGTGTACGGGCAGCCCCAGCCGGGCTGGCCGCAGCAACAGCAGCAGCAGGGCTACCCGGGCTACCCGGCCCAGCCCGGCCAGTACGGCGCGCAGCCCGGCTACCCGGCCCCGCCGTACGGCCAGCCGAACCCGCAGTCCGCTCCGCCGTACGCCGGCGCACCGCAGTCGGCTCCGCCGTTCGGCGCGCCGCCGCAGTCCGCGCCGCCGTTCGGTGCCCCGCCGCAGTCGGCGCCGCCGTTCGGTCAGCCGGGTACCCCGTCGCCCTTCGGCACGGCGGCCCCGTCCACCCCGTCGTACGGTGCCCCGGCGGGCGGCACGCCGTCCGCGCCCCCCTTCGGGCAGCCGCCGTCGGCCGACCCGACGCAGGCGATCCCGCGCCAGTTCACCGAGTCCACCCCGACCCCGGCCAGCGGTGACGGCAGCGACCGTACCCAGGTCGTCTCGTCGGACGCCGACGGCGACCGTACCCAGGTCGTCTCGTCGGACGCCGACGGCGACCGTACCCAGGTCGTCTCGTCGGACGCCGACGGCGACCGCACCCAGGCCGTTCCGCGCGACCCCGGTTCCGAGGCGCGCTGACCTCCGGTCCATCCCGTACCCCAGCCGCCGTTCCGGCTCTGTCCGGGGCCGGTCGACGTCCCACCGGACCTCGACCGGCCCCGGACTCGTCTCTCCGGTGTTCCGTCCGCCTGCCGGATCGACCGGTGTGACCTGGCGGGGAGGACGGCGCGGCCGGGGGAGCGGGCCGAATAGGGTTGTGGGATGCGGGAGAACACCGAGGCGGGGGCGACTGTCGGGGCGGACACGGCGGACGCGGTGACCGGGGCGGGCGTGCACCGTGCCCTGCGCCGTGCGGCAACCGGCCGGGCGCTGGACACCGACGAGGCCGTCGCGCTGCTGACCGCCCGGGGCGACGCACTGACGGAGCTGTTCGCCGTCGCCGCCGGGATCCGCGACGCCGGGCTGCGCGAGGCCGGCCGTCCCGGTGTGATCACCTTCTCCAAGAAGGTCTTCGTCCCGCTGACCCGGCTCTGTCGGGACCGCTGCCACTACTGCACCTTCGCCACCGTGCCGCACCGCCTCCCGGCGGCCTTCCTCGACCGGGACGAGGTGCTGGCGATCGCCCGCGAGGGTGCGGCACAGGGCTGCAAGGAGGCCCTGTTCACCCTCGGTGACCGCCCCGAGGAGCGGTGGCCGGCGGCCCGACGGTGGCTGGACGAACGCGGCTACGACTCCACCCTGGACTACCTGCGCGCCTGCGCGGTCGCGGTGCTGGAGGAGACCGGGCTGCTGCCGCACCTCAACCCGGGTGTGCTCACCTGGTCGGAGCTGCAACGGCTCAAGCCGGTCGCGCCCAGCATGGGCATGATGCTGGAGACCACCGCCACCCGGCTCTGGTCCGAGCCCGGTGGCCCGCACTTCGGGTCACCGGACAAGGAACCGGCGGTGCGGCTGCGGGTGCTCGACGACGCCGGGCGGGTCGGGGTCCCGTTCACCACCGGCATCCTGATCGGCATCGGCGAGACCCTCGCCGAGCGGGTGGACGCGCTCTTCGCGATCCGCCGGGCGCAGCGCGAGTACGGCCACCTCCAGGAGGTGATCGTGCAGAACTTCCGCGCCAAGCCGGACACCGCGATGCGGGGCATGCCCGACGCGGAGCTGCACGACCTCGCCGCCACGGTGGCGGTGGCCCGGGTGCTGCTCGGCCCGAAGGCCCGGATCCAGGCCCCGCCGAACCTCATCGCCGGCGAGTACGGCCTGCTGCTGCGCGCCGGCATCGACGACTGGGGCGGGGTCTCCCCGGTGACCCCGGACCACGTCAACCCGGAGCGCCCCTGGCCGCAGCTCGACGAGTTGGCCAAGCACACCGCCGCCGCCGGGTTCACGCTGCGCGAGCGGCTGACGGTCTACCCGGAGTACGTCCGGGCCGGTGACCCGTGGCTGGACCCCCGTCTGACGCCGCACGTCACCGCCCTCGCCGACCCGGAGACCGGGCTCGCCGTCGAGGCGGCCCGTCCGGTGGGTCGGCCGTGGCAGGAACCGGAGGAGGCGAACGGCGGACGGATCGACCTGCACGCCACCATCGACACCACCGGCCGGACCGCCGACCGGCGGGGCGACTTCGACAGCGTCTACGGCGACTGGGAGCAGGTCGCCACCCGGGTCACCGCAGCGGCCACCGCCGGGGGCGGGGACGCGGATCTGCGTACCGGACTGCGGTTGGCCGCCGACGACCCGGCGGCGCTGCTCGATCCCCGGCACGCCGACGCGGCGCTCGCGCTCTTCTCCGCCGACGGCGCGGCCCTGGACGCGCTCTGCCGGCTCGCCGACGACGTGCGCCGCGACACCGTCGGCGACGACGTCACCTACGTGGTCAACCGCAACATCAACTTCAGCAACGTCTGCTACGTGGGCTGCCGGTTCTGCGCCTTCGCCCAGCGCGAGCGGGACGCCGACGCGTACCGCCTCTCCGTCGAGCAGGTGGCCGACCGGGCCGAACAGGCGTGGGCGGCCGGCGCGACCGAGGTCTGCATGCAGGGCGGCATCGACCCGAAGCTGCCGGTGACCGCGTACGCGGACCTGGTCCGGGCGATCAAGCGGCGGGTGCCCGGGATGCACGTGCACGCCTTCTCCCCGATGGAGGTCGTCACCGCCTCGGCGAAGGCCGGCGTGTCCATCCGGGAGTGGTTGGGACAGTTGCGCGAGGCCGGCCTGGACACCATTCCGGGCACCGCCGCCGAGATCCTCGACGACGAGGTGCGCTGGGTGCTCACCAAGGGCAAGCTGCCCACCGCCGCCTGGGTCGAGGTGGTGACCACCGCCCACGAGCTGGGCATCCGGTCCAGCTCCACGATGATGTACGGCCACGTCGACCACCCGGCGCACTGGCTGGCCCACTTCCGGGTGCTGGCCGGGGTGCAGGACCGCACCGGCGGGTTCACCGAGTTCGTGGCGCTGCCGTTCGTGCACACCAACGCGCCGATCTACCTGGCCGGCATCGCCCGTCCCGGGCCGACCCGGCGGGAGAACCGGGTGGTGCACGCGATGGCCCGGTTGCTGTTGCACGGTCGGATCGACAACATTCAGTGCTCCTGGGTGAAGCTCGGTGACGAGGGCACGGTGGCGATGTTGCGGGGCGGCTGCAACGACCTGGGCGGCACGTTGATGGAGGAGACCATCTCCCGGATGGCCGGGTCCGGCAACGGGTCGGCGCGTACCGAGGAACAGTTGCGCGCCATCGCCGCCGGGGCGGGTCGTCCGGCCCGGCGGCGGACCACGGCCTACGGCCAGCCGTCCTGACTGGTGAACCGCTCCTGGCCAGTGACGGTTACGCCGTCGGCGGGGCGGGTAGGACGGGTGGGTGACTCGTCGTCCCCGTTCCCCGGCGGCGGTCCGTACCGTTTGGTGGGACGAAATGGAGCGATCGGTCAGGTTTTCCCGGCCGCCATCGATATCGATCCAGCTACCATGAGCAGGGAAAGTTCGCTTTCGCGTGCAGTCCGACGGGCGGTGGCCGGCACCTCCTGTCCACATGGTGGACGGAGCCTTGGTGCTGCCCGGGGCTCGACGGGCGGTGCCGGGGAAGTCGCGTTAACCTGTGCCCCACCAAGATCGCTGATCTTGGCGAGGGCTCTCCGGCCGTCCCCGACGGCGGCCTGGTCCGGGTCGGACGGTGGAGCGCCACGGGAGAAATCTCGACCAACTCGCCGGAGAGGGCGTTACTCCTCAGGGGTCTGAATCGATAGGGCAGGTTGCGGGGTCGGGCGGCCCGGATGGCCGTCCGGAGCGTGTCGGGAGGACGACTCCATTATCAAGTCCGGCTTGACGGCGCACGTATTACACGCGTGTAATTTGAATGGGGTTGTCTACACGGAACGCAGCAAATCGGTACCGGAGGGACAAACGCGCCTTTCCGCGTGGGGGTTGCAGCGGCGATGACGCCGGTGCGCGACAAGGAGGCATCTGATGGACGGCCAGCTTGAGGTGGCCGACCTGCTCGGAAACGCGCCGGAGTGGCAGGAGCGGGCGCTCTGCTCGCAGACCGATCCGGAGGCGTTCTTCCCCGAGAAGGGCGGCTCGACCCGCGAGGCGAAGCGGATCTGTTCCCGATGCGAGGTCAAGACAGAGTGCCTGGAGTACGCACTCGGTCACGACGAGCGGTTCGGGATCTGGGGTGGCCTCTCCGAGCGGGAGCGCCGCAAGCTCAAGCGGCGGGTGGCCTGACGTTCCCGGTGCCGGGCGGTGGGGGCCGCCCGGTCCGGGCCCCCGACGGGGCCTCGGGCCGGGCCACTCAGGCCAACTCGTCGGGATCGACCCCGAGCAGATTCGCGACCTGCTCGATGATGACATCGTGGACCAGGTCGGCGAGATCCTCCCGGTCCATCGCGCGGAACTCCAGTGGGCGCCGGTAGAGCACGATCCGCGGCGGGATCTCCTGCCGGCCCGGACGTCCCGGTAACAGCCGGGCGAGGGGCACCTCCCCGTCCTCCAGCACGTCCGAGTCGTAGACGTTGAGATCCGGGGGCACGTCCTCGACGGCGAACTCGACCCCGGCCAGTTCCTTGGCGAACCGGCGCTCCAACGTCTCCACGGTGTCCAGCACCAGGTCGTCGAAGACCTCCGCCTTCGTCCGGGCCAGCGGCACGGTCGCCGGCACCAGCCGCCCGCGCAGACCCCGGCCGTGCCGGTCGCGGTGCACCCGCCGGCCGGAGCCGGGGCGGCGGTGTTCCGGACTGGTCATGGGGCAAGGGTAGTCCCCATCCCCGCTGGCCTGCCGCTCCGGCACTCCCGGGAGCGCCGGCCCGGGTGTGTCGCGCCCGTTCTGCGATGAACTCTCCCGCCGTCGGTGCCGCCGGCGGCCGAATTGTGATCTCGGTGACGGGCGTGTCGCACCGTGAACCAGTGCGGCGAACCCGGTAATGGAGATACCCTGCCGCACGTGAGGTCATCACGGCGCTGCTCCAGAAACGGCTGCCCCCGGCAAGCGGTCGCCACATTGACCTATGTCTACAACGAGTCGACCGCCGTCGTCGGTCCGCTCGCGGCCTTTGCCGAGCCGCACACGTACGACCTCTGCGAACCGCACGCGCGGAACCTCACCGCGCCCCGGGGCTGGGACGTCGTCCGGCACGAGGGCGAGTTCGAGCCGCCCCCGCCCACCACCGACGACCTGGTGGCCCTTGCCGAGGCGGTCCGCGAGGCCGCGCGCCCCGCGCCCCGCCCACCGCAGGAGCACTCGCACCAGGACCAGCCCCAGACGCCCCAGACCGGTCGCCGGGGCCACCTGCGCGTCATCCCTCCCACCCACTGATCCACCCCCGCTCTCTCTTCCACCGGCGCGGTCCGAGGGGGCCCGGGCGCGGGCGGCCGGAGGTGCTCACCGTCCCCTCGCCTTTCGTCGAGGCGGTCTTGCGGCGACCGTCCCGGCGGGGGCGGCTACCTGGGGTTCGGATCCTTTGGAGCTGCCCCGTCTGTGCTACCACGCCCGTCTGCCCTACCACGCGGATGACGGGCTGGTCGGGTGACGGGCTGGCGGGTGGTGCCGAGTGCGACGGGCCGGCGCATGGTCCGGGAGTCGGTAGCGCAGACGGGGCAGCTCCAAAGGGCCCGCACGAGGTGGTGTCGCCGGGTGTGTCCACCGCTCGTCGAGGAGTGGGTGGGGCCAGAGCGAGGGCAGAGGGACACCGTCCGGCGGGGCGTGTCACGCGCTCAGGCCGGTCGGCGACGCGCTCCAGGCTGCCGGCGCACCCGCTGGCGTACCCCGAGGGTTTTGCATGCCATTATCGTTCGACCCATCGCCCGGCCCCTCCGCCGGCGCGCCC
Organism: Micromonospora sp. NPDC050187; assembly: GCF_044459745.1. NCBI lineage: Bacteria > Bacillati > Actinomycetota > Actinomycetes > Micromonosporales > Micromonosporaceae > Micromonospora > Micromonospora sp. NPDC050187. Next base: position 122,096 of record NZ_JBITJH010000006.1, on the reverse strand, counting down.
CTCGCCCCTCGCCGACGACGACCCCCAGGAGCCGTCACATGCGTAGTCACCCCCGGACGGTCTCCCGGCGTGGCCTGCTCTCCGGTGCGCTCGGCTCGGCCGCACTGCTCGTCGGGGGCGGTGCCCTCGCCGGCTGCGGCACCGAGGCGGCCCAGCAGACCGAGGAGGGCTGTGCCAGCGAGGACCGCTCCGCCAGCGAGAAGAAGCTGAGCTTCTCCAACTGGCCGCAGTACCTGGACGTCGACTCCGCCGACGAGTCGAAGCGGCCGACCCTGGACGCGTTCCAGGCCGAGACCGGGATCCAGGTCACCTACACCGAGGACATCAACGACAACAACGAGTTCTTCGGCAAGGTGCGCAACCAGCTCGCCGGCTGCCAGAGCATCGACCGGGACCTCATCGTGCTGACCGACTGGATGGCCGCCCGGATGATCCGGCTCGGCTGGATCCAGAAGCTCGACCCGGCGCGGCTGCCCAACGTCCAGGCGAACCTGCTGCCGTCGCTGAAGGGGCGTTCGTTCGACCCGGAGAACCGGATCGCCGTGCCGTGGCAGACCGGCCTCGCCGGTCTGGCGTACAACGGCAGCGTCACCGGGGAGATCCGCACCGTCGACGAGCTGCTGACCCGCCCCGACCTCAAGGGCAGGGTCACCGCGCTCAGCGAGATGCGCGACACGATCGGACTGCTGCTCCAGGCCAAGGGGCACGACCCGGCCGACTTCACCGAGGCGCAGTTCGACGACGCCCTCGCCACGCTCAAGCGCGCGGTGGAGAGCGGGCAGATCCGCCGTTTCACCGGCAACGACTACGCCCCGGAACTGGCCCGGGGCGACATCGCCGCCTGCATCGGCTGGTCCGGCGACATCATCCAGCTCGGCTTCGAGAACGAGAAGATCAAGTTCGTGGTGCCGGACTCCGGCGCCATCCTCTACTCCGACGACCTGCTGGTGCCGAACCGGGCCACCCACCGGGCCAACGCCGAAGCACTGATCGACTACTACTACCAGCCGGCAATCGCCGCGAAGCTCGCCGCGCACGTCAACTACATCTGTCCGGTGCAGGGCGCGCAGGCCGAGATGGAGAAGATCGATCCGGAACTGGCCGCCAACCCGCTGATCTTCCCGGACGACGCGATGCTCGCGAAGTCCACGGTCTTCATGGCGCTCAGCGAGGAGCAGGAGAGGACGTACGAGTCGAAGTTCCAGCAGGTCATCGGGGCGTGATGGCCACCCAGACACCCGCCGGTGACCTGAGGCTGGTCGACCTGACCAAGCGGTTTGGTGCCGTCACCGCCGTCGACGGCCTCACCCTCACCGTCCCGCAGGGCTCCTTCTTCGCCCTGCTCGGGGCGTCCGGTTCCGGCAAGACCACCACCCTGCGCATGGTCGCCGGGCTGGAGGAGCCGACCGCCGGACAGGTCCTCCTCGGCGAGGAGGACATCACCCGGCTGCGACCGTACCGCCGGCCGGTCAACACCGTCTTCCAGAGCTACGCCCTCTTCCCGCACCTCGACGTCGCCGAGAACGTCGCCTTCGGCCTGCGCCGACGGGGCATCCGCCAGGTCCGCCCCCAGGTCGAGCGGATGCTCGCCCTGGTGCAGCTCGCCGGGTACGAGCGACGTCGCCCCGCGGAACTCTCCGGCGGGCAGCAGCAACGGGTCGCGCTGGCCCGCGCCCTGGTCAACCAACCCCAGGTGCTCCTGCTCGACGAGCCCCTCGGCGCGCTCGACCTGAAGCTGCGCCGGCAGATGCAGAGCGAACTGAAGCGGATCCAGACCGAGGTCGGCACCACCTTCGTCCACGTCACCCACGACCAGGAGGAGGCCATGACGATGGCCGACACGGTCGCGGTGATGGACGCCGGGCGGATCGAACAGATCGGTGCCCCCGCCGACCTCTACGAGTTCCCCGCCACCGTGTTCGTGGCGAACTTCCTCGGCCAGTCCAACCTGCTCGCCGCCGAGGCCGCCGGGCCCACCCGGGGCGAGGTCGCGGTCACCGCGTACGGCACGCGCCTCACCGTGCCCGTCGCCCGCGCCCGCGTCGACCGGGGGCCGGTCCACCTCGGGGTACGCCCGGAGAAACTGCGCCTCGCCCCCGCCGTCGAGCAGGTCCCCGCCGGGCACCAGCACCTCGCCGGGGTGGTCGGCGACGCCGCCTACGTCGGGGTGAGCACCCAGTACCTGGTCCGCACCGGTGCGGGAGTCGACCTGTCGGTGTTCTCGGCCAACAACGGCACCGACGGGCGGTACCCCGTCGGCGCGTCCGTGGTGGCGTACTGGCGACCGGAGCACGCCTTCCTGCTGCCCCGCACCACCGGTCGGGCCGACCGGTGCAGCCCGTCGCTCGACGAGCCGGTGACGGTGGCCCCGTGACCGGATCACCCCACCGGACCGGAACCCGCCGGGTCCTGGCGTGACCGCGTTCGTCCACCTGCCGGGCAGGGGCGGACCGGCCACCGGGACCACCTCGGCCCGTCCGACCCGCCCCGGGCGGCACCGGCTGCTGCCGTACCTGCTCCTGCTGCCGGGGGCGGCCTGGCTGACCGTCTTCTTCGTCGTGCCGCTGGGCCAGCTCGCCGCCGCCAGCCTCTACGACCCCACCGGCTCGCTCGCCACCGGGTACGCGATGACCTGGGCGTTCGGCAACTATCCGGACGCGGTAATGGCGTACTGGCCGCAGTTCGGGCGCTCGTTCCTCTACGCCGGTGCCGCCCTGGTGCTGGCGCTGCTGCTCGGCTACCCGCTGGCCTACGCGATCGCCCGGAAGGCGGGACGCTGGCGCAACGTCCTGCTGGTGTGCGTGGTCGCCCCGATGTTCACCAGCTTCCTGGTCCGTACGCTGGCCTGGAAGACCATCCTGTCGGACAACGGTGCCCTGGTCGGCCTGCTGCGCGACGTCGGTCTCCTCGGCGCCGACGGGCGGCTGCTGGCCACGCCGTTCGCGGTGGTGCTCGGGCTGACGTACAACTTCCTGCCCTTCCTGGTGCTGCCGCTGTACGCCAGCCTGGAGCGGCTCGACCCGCGGCTGCTGGAGGCGGCGGGCGACCTGTACGCCGGCCCGGTGCAGACGTTCCGCCGGGTCGTGCTGCCGCTGTCCCTGCCCGGCCTGACCGCCGGGACGCTGCTCTTCTTCATCCCGGCCAGCGGCGACTACATCAACGCCGAGCTGCTCGGCACGCCGAACGAATACATGATCGGCAACGTGATCGACTCGGCGTTCCTGGTCCGGCTGGACTACCCGCAGGGTGCCGCGCTGTCCTTCCTGCTGATGGCGGCCGTCCTCGCGGTGGTCTTCGGCTACCTGCGCCGGGACGGGGAAACATGGTGAGTCGGGTGCTGCGGTGGCTGGCCGACCGCTGGGTGGTCGGGGTGGCCCTGCTCGTCCTCGGCTACCTGCTCCTGCCGGTCGCCGTGGTGGCCGCGCTGTCGTTCAACCGGCCGGCGAGCCGCCTCTCCTACGACTTCCAGGAGTTCACCCTCGACAACTGGCGCAACCCGTGCGCGAGCGTCGAGATGTGCGACGCGGTGGTCCGCAGCGTGCAGATCGGTTTCCTCGCCACGGTGGCCGCCACCGCCCTCGGCACGCTGATGGCGTTCGCCCTGGCCCGGCACCAGTTCCGGGGCCGGGCCACGGTCGACGTGCTGATCTTCCTGCCGATGGCCACGCCCGAGCTGGTCATGGGCACGTCGCTGCTGGCTCTCTTCGTCTCCGCCGGGGTGCCCCAGGGCTTCTGGACCGTCGTCGTCGCCCACGTCATGTTCTGTCTGTCGTTCGTGGTGGTGACGGTCAAGGCGCGGCTGGCCGGCATGGACCGGCGGCTGGAGGAGGCCGCGATGGACCTCTACGCCAGCGAGTGGCAGACCTTCCGGCGGGTCACCCTGCCGTTGGCGCTGCCCGGGATCGTCGCCGCCGCGCTGCTGGCCTTCTCCCTCTCCTTCGACGACTTCATCGTCACCAACTTCAACGCCGGCACCACGGTCACCTTCCCGATGTACGTCTGGGGTGCCGCCCAGCGGGGCATCCCGCCGCAGGTCAACGTGGTCGGTACCGCCATGTTCGCGATCGCTCTGCTCCTCGTGCTGTCCACCACCGTCCGCTCGTCCCGATCCGTAGGCCGCCCGCTCTCCGGCTAGTCGCCGGTTGGTAGCAGGGGTCCCCTGCCGGTTGGCCATTGCCACCGCGTGCGATGCGATCGAAACTTCCTTCATGACGTCTTCTCGGTCGTCCCGTCGCGAGGGCGCCGACCGGCCGCGTCCGGCCGGCGGCGGCTCCGGTGGCCGGACCACGGTGGCGCTCCTCGCCGGGATGCTCACCTTCGTGCTCGCCTGCGGCGCGGAGCTGACGGTGGTCGGCGCACTGCTCGGCATCCGTCCCGGCGGGTCACCGGCGGCACAGGGACCGCACGCGGAGTGGGCCGACCCGGACACGCTGCCGGCCGCGCCGGCCACCGGGAGCCCGTCCCCGCCCGGGAATGTGGAGACGAAGCAGGTCACCGAGACGGCGCGCGTCCCCTACCCGGTGCAGATCGTGGACGATCCGGCCCTGCCCGAGGGGCAGCAGCGGGTCCGCATCCGGGGGGTCGCCGGGGTGAAGACCCTGACCTACGAGGTGATCCACGTCGACGGCAAGCCGACCGACAAGCGGCTGCTCCGCTCGGCGGTCACCCGGGCCCCGGTCACCCAGGTCGTGGCGGTCGGGACGGCCACCACGGCGGCGTGCGACCCGAACTACAGCGGCTGCGTGCCGGTCGCCGAGGACGTCGACTGCGCCGGGCGGGGTGACGGCCCGGCGTGGATCGCCGGCACCGTCAAGGTGACCGGTTCCGACGTCTACCGCCTCGACCGCAACCACAACGGCGTCGGCTGCGACGAGAAGAACTGACGCGCCCGAGGAGCGTCAGGCGGCCAGGTCGGAGCGGATGAGGAAGCGGACGCCCTCCGGGGCCTCCAGCGAGAATCCACTGCCCCGGCCGGGCACCACGTCCACGGTCAACGTGGTGTGCCGCCACAGCTCCCACTGGCTCACCGACATCCAGAACTCGACCGGCTCCGGGACCCCCTCGACCTCCAGTGCCGCGAGCCGGACGTCCGACGCCCCGGTCCGGAACTCGCCGGCCGGGAAGCACATCGGCGCGCTGCCGTCGCAGCAGCCGCCGGACTGGTGGAACATCAGCGGCCCGTGTTGCCCCCGCAGCGACCGGATCAGCTCGGCCGCGGCGGGGGTCAGGGAGACGGGTGCCGCGGTGGTGCCCGGCGGGCCGGGCACCACCGGGTCGGGAGCACCGGGCATCAGAAGAAACCGAGCTTCTTGGTGGAGTAGCTGACCAGCAGGTTCTTGGTCTGCTGGTAGTGCTCCAGCATCATCTTGTGGTTCTCCCGGCCGATGCCGGACTGCTTGTACCCGCCGAACGCGGCGTGCGCCGGGTACGCGTGGTAGCAGTTCGTCCAGACCCGACCGGCCTGGATGGCCCGGCCCGCCCGGTACGCGGTGTTCATGTCCCGGGTCCAGACGCCGGCGCCCAGCCCGTACAGGGTGTCGTTGGCGATCTTCACCGCGTCGGCCAGGTCGGCGAAGGAGGCCACCGAGACCACCGGGCCGAAGATCTCCTCCTGGAAGATCCGCATCGAGTTGTCGCCCTCGAAGACGGTCGGCTGCACGTAGTACCCGCCGGACAGCTCGCCGCCCAGATCGGCGCGCTCACCGCCGGTGAGCACCTTCGCGCCCTCCTTCCGGCCGATGTCCAGGTACGACAGGATCTTCTCCAACTGGTCGTTGGACGCCTGCGCCCCGATCATCGTCTCGGTGTCCAACGGGTGCCCCTGCCGGACGGCCTTCGTCCGCTCCACGGCGGCGGGCAGGAAGTCGGCGTAGTGTCCCTGCTGGATCAGCGCCCGCGACGGGCAGGTGCACACCTCGCCCTGGTTCAGGGCGAACATGGTGAACCCTTCCAGCGCCTTGTCGAAGAAGTCGTCGTTCGCCGCGCTGACGTCGTCGAAGAAGATGTTCGGGCTCTTGCCGCCCAGCTCCAGGGTGACCGGCTTGATGTTCTCGCTGGCGTACTGCATGATCAGCCGCCCGGTGGTGGTCTCCCCGGTGAACGCCACCTTCGCCACCCGGGGCGAGGACGCCAGCGGCTTGCCCGCCTCCACGCCGAAGCCGTTGACGATGTTCACCACGCCGGGCGGCAGCAGGTCGGCCACCAGCGAGAGCCAGTAGTGGATCGACGCGGGCGTCTGCTCGGCCGGCTTGAGCACCACCGCGTTCCCGGCGGCCAGCGCCGGGGCGAGCTTCCAGGTCGCCATGAGCAGCGGGAAGTTCCACGGGATGATCTGCCCGACCACGCCGAGCGGCTCGTGGAAGTGGTATGCCACCGTGTCGTCGTCCAGTTCGCCGAGCGAACCCTCCTGCGCCCGGATCGCCCCGGCGAAGTACCGGAAGTGGTCGATCGCGAGCGGGATGTCCGCGGCCAGGGTCTCGCGTACCGGCTTGCCGTTCTCCCAGGTCTCGGCGACCGCCAGGTCCTCCAGGTGCTCCTGCATCCGGTCGGCGATCCGGTTCAGCAGCAGGGCCCGCTCGGCCACCGGGGTGCGCCCCCAGGCGTCGGCCGCGCCGTGTGCCGCGTCGAGCGCCTTCTCGACGTCCTCGGCGGTGCCCCGTGCCACCTCGCAGAACGTCTGCCCGGTCACCGGCGTCGGGTTCTCGAAGTACCGGCCGCCGTGCGGCTTGACGTACTCGCCACCGATGAAGTGGTCGTACCGGGACTGCCAGTGCGTCGGCGCGTCGTAGCGCGTCATGGATACCTCCGCCGTCCGAGGATGTGACGGCGGCCACGCTAGTTGCCGGGACGTTGCAACGACGTTGCGCGCGTGAGTCCGTACTCCCGCATGAGCTGGTGGATCCGGGCCGCCGCGAGCGGCCGGCGGGGCGCGCCCGGCGGCAACGCCCGCGCCAGCGCCTGCCAGGCGGCCAGGTCGTCGGTGCCGGCGGGTGTCGCGGTCCAGGCCGCGAGCAGCGCCGGGTCGCCGCCGGCCAGCACCGCCGCCCGCACCTGACCGTCGACCAGCCGGCGCAGTCGCACCACCCCCGGCGCGTCCGAGCCGGGCAGCAGACTTCCCGGGTACGCGTCGAGCGCGCCCGCCACCTCACCGCGTTCGAGCAGCTCCGCGACGGTACGGAAGTCCGCCCGAACGGTCCCGCGCAGGCGGTACGGGCGGGAGTCGAGCAGCTCCGGGCCGAGGATGCGGCGCAGCCGGGACAACTCGGCGCGCAGGGTGACCGGGTGCAGCCGGTCGTCGCCGTAGAGGTCCAGACCGAGCTGCTCCCCGGTCCGCCCCTCAGGATGCTGGAGCAGCAGCACGAGCAGTTCACTGTGCCGGCGACCGAGCCGGATCCGTCGCCCGGCGACCCGCAGTTCCGCCTCGTCCCGGCCGAGCGCGGTTACCGTGACCGCGTCCGGCTCGACCGGCCCAGCCTGCCCCAGCGGCCCGGCCAGCCACGCCTCGGCCGCCCGCGCGGTGGCCCGGACCAGCGCCAGACTCTGCGGGTTCGCCAGGTGGTCGCCGCCGGTGATGTCGACCGCGCCGAGCAGCCGCCCGGTCGCCGGGTCGTGGATCGGCGCGGCGGCGCAGGTCCAGGGCTGCACCGGCCGGCTGAAGTGTTCGGTGGCGAAGATCTGCACGCTGTGGTCGACCGCGAGGGCGGTGCCCGGGGCGTTGGTGCCGGCGTGCGTCTCGTCCCACCGCGCGCCGGGCACGAAGTTCATCCGTTCCGCCCGCCGCAGCACCCCCGGATGCCCCTCCACCCAGAGCAGCCGCCCGTACGCGTCGCAGACCGCCATCAGGTGCGCTCCGTCGGTGGCGATCCCGCCCAGCAGGTCCCGGAAGAGCGGCAGCACCCGGGCCAGCGGGTGGGCCGCCCGATAGCTCTCCAGGTCGCCGCCGGTCAGCTCGACCGGCGGGGTGCCCTCCGGGTCGAGCAGCGCGTGCGCCGAGCGCCGCCACGAACTCGCCACCACGTCGCGCACACCGCTCACGACGTCCCGGGCGCCGCTGCGCCCGGCGTCGGTGGACCCGGTCAGGAACGCCTCGTGGGCGGCACCGACCTGTGCGATCCGTTCGTCCGGATCGACACCGAATTCCAGGGCGAGCCACGGGTCAGCCACGGCGACCTCCTTGCCCCCATCGTGACCCAGCTCACCGCCGGTCGCCAAGGGTGGCGGCTCCGGTTCCGGGGGCGGGCCGGTGGGACGGCCGGCGGTCCGGTGGCCGGATCACGCGAACCGGGGACGAGCTGGGGCGTCCGGGGGCGTCCGGGACCGTCCGGGGCGACCTCGCCTGGCGGACGCTGTGGAGCTGCCCCATCCATAGGACCACGTTTCCGGGTCTCCCCCGGTAGCCATTGTGGACGAACGGCCGGGCGGCGTCGGCGGCCGGCTGGTCGGGTACGGCGTCCGGTGATCGCCAGCCCGGCGAGCCGCGTCGGGCCCGGCCTGATCGGCGTCGACGGCCGACAGCACGGCGGTTACCCGGTGCGCCGTCGCCGACGACACTCGTCGCTGTGACGCAGCAACCCCCGCCCCCACCGCATCAACCGCCACCCGGGTATGGACCGCCGCCGCCCCGCCACACCTTCCCACCCGGCATGGTTCCGGCGATCGCCGCCGGTCCGAGCTGGTTCAACCGACTCACCGCACGGCAGCGCACCGGACTGCTCGTCAGTGGCGGGGCGCTGACGCTCGTCCTGCTCTGCTGTGGCGGTCTCACGGTCATCGGCGCGACGGCCGAGCCGCCGCCGCAGGAGTCCCGGCCCGCCGCAGCCGCCGGTGCCGAGGAACCGTCGGCCCACGCGGAGCCCACGGTGGCGTCCCCGCCGGCCACGCCGTCGCTCTCGCCGTCAGCCACCCCGTCGCTTCCGCCGTCCCCCTCGCCGTCGCCCTCCCCGATGGTCGAGGTGCGGACGGACACCGCGGCGGAGAAGATTCCGCACGGTACGCGGACGGTGAAGGACCCCTCCCTCGCCAAGGGGAAGCGGTTGGTCCGTACCCGGGGAGTCGACGGGGTGCGGACCCTGACCTACCAGGTCACCGTCACCGACGGGGTGCAGACCGGGCGGAAGCTTGTGCGGTCGGCGGTGACCCGGAAGCCGGTCACCGAGGTCGTCGTGGTCGGCACGAAGTCTGCCCGGCGGTGCGACCCCAACTACAGCGGCTGCGTGCCGATCGCCAGCGACGTCGACTGCGCGGGCGGCAGCGGCAACGGCCCGGCCTACGTGAGCGGCCCGGTCCGCGTCATCGGCAGCGACATCTACGACCTGGACCGCGACAACGACGGCTACGGCTGCGACGACTGAGGTGGTAGGAGGGGACCCCTGCAGGTGATTTCTGCCCTGCAGGGGCCCTTCCTACCACCCGACGGGAGGTGCGGGGCGGGCTAGAGGTTCAGGGTCCAGCTGTTCAGGTAGCCGACGTCCCCGCTGGCGGCGTCCTGGACCCGCAGGGTCCAGGTGCCGTTACGGGTCTCCGAGGACAGGTTGACGGTGTAGATCTGGTTGATGTTGTCGGCGGAGCCACCGCTGCGGTTGTGCAGGGTGTACGTGCTGCCGTCCGGGGCGACCAGCCGGACCACCAGGTCACCGATGTAGGTGTGCACGATGTTGACCGCTACCGTGCTGGTCGCCGAGGCGGTGCCGGTGCAACCGGAGACCGCGACGGTGCTGGACACGGTGGTGTGGTCGCGGATGGTCACGTCGGTGCTGTTGGTCCGCGAGCAGCCGGTGGGCGGCGGGGTGGTGCCACCGTCACCGACGTAGAGCAGCTTGTTCGGCGAGCCGGTGCCCGGGCTGGTCACCACGTTGCTGGTGGCGTCGTTGACCAGCTTGTCGCGGACCTGCTGCGGGGTGAAGGTCGGGTTGGCGGCGAGTACGAGCGCGGCGGCGCCGACCACGTGCGGGGTCGCCATCGAGGTGCCGCTGATGCTGTTCGTGGCGGTGTTGCTGGTGTGCCAGGCCGACGTGATCGAGCTGCCCGGGGCGAAGATGTCCAGGCAGGTGCCGATGTTGGAGTAGCTCGCGCGGGCGTCGTTGGACTGGGTCGCGCCCACGGTGATACCGGCGGGGGTGCTGGCCGGCGAGCTGTTGCAGGCGTTCGCGCCGTAGTCGTTGCCGGCGGCGAGGCCGTAGGTGACGCCGTCGGCGATCGAGCGGGCCACCGCGTCGTTGGTGGCCTGGTCGAAGCCGCCGCCGAGGCTCATGTTGGCGACCGCCTTCTCACCGGCGGCGTGGTTGCCGGTGACCCAGTCGACACCTGCGATGACCCCGGCGTTGGTGCCGCTGCCCTGGCAGTCCAGCACCCGGACGCCGACCAGGGTGACGCCCTTGGCCACGCCGTACGCGGTGCCGCCGACCGTACCGGCGACGTGCGTGCCGTGGCCGTTGCAGTCGTCGGCGGTGCCGCCGTCGACCGAGTCGAACCCGGAGACCGCCCGGCCGCCGAAGTCGCTGTGCGAGAACCGGATGCCGGTGTCGATGATGTACGCCTTCACGCCCGCGCCGTTGTTCGCGTACGTGAACGAGTTGTTGAGCGGAAGGGCACGCTGGTCGACCCGGTCCAGGCCCCAGGAGGGGGTGGGGGTCTGCGTGGCGGAGATCCGTACGGTGTGGTTCTGCTGGACGTAGCTGACCGACGGGTCGGCGGCGAGCCGCTTGGCCGCCGTCTCCGACATCCGGGCCTCGAAGCCGCGCAGCGCGTTGGAGTACGTCCGGCCGACCGCGCCGCCGTGCTTGCCGGCCAGGCCGCGGGCCCGGGTACCGACCTCCGGCCGCCCGACCGCCGTGTCCTTGAACACCACGATGTACGAGTTGTCGACGGCGGTCGCGCCGCCGGCGAGCAGGATCTGCCCCTCGGCGGGAGCTGCGGTCGCCGGGGTGCCGACCGATACGGCGGCGGTGGCGGCGGCTGCGGCCACGGCGAGACGCCAGCGGCGTCCTGTGGCAGGGGAGTCTGTCATCCCTCTGTTGTCCTTCCGTTCAACCGCGTGCCGGGACACGCAGATCGATCAAGGCTGATCAAGTGACGGGGATCGTATGGCATCGATGGCCCTATAGAGAGATGTGTTGATCTATTCGTGATCATGCGAGGGCGGTTTGCTGTCGCAATCCGGGGTAGATCAGACTCCTCGTCACCAGCCGTCAGTGGGCGGATACGCGCCGGTGGTGGGGCGTGGTCGCAGCCCCGGCCGCTCGTCGTGCTCTACGCTCGCGGCGTGGAGCCACGTGCCTTCTTCGTCGCCGGTCGTCCCGTCCACGGCGAGGGCGAGCTGACCGTCCACCACCCGTACGACGGACGGCCGGTGGGGCGTACCACGCACGCCACGCCGGAGCAGGTCGAAACGGCCGTCGCGGCAGCCGCCAGGATCGCCGCGGAGGCCGCGGCCCTGCCCGCGCACGTACGCGCGGCGGCCCTCGACCACGTCTCGCGCCGACTCGCCGAACGGGCCGAGGAGATCGCCCGCCTGATCACCGCCGAGAACGGCAAGCCGGTCAAGTGGGCCCGCGCCGAGGTCAGCCGGGCCGTCTCCACCTTCCGCTGGGCCGCCGAGGAGGCGCGACGCTTCAGCGGGGAACTGCAACGCCTCGACACCGACCCGGCCGCCGCCGGGCGGATCGCGCTGGTCCGACGGGTGCCCCGTGGCCCCGTGCTGGGGATCACGCCGTTCAACTTCCCGCTCAACCTGGTCGCCCACAAGGTCGCTCCGGCACTCGCCGTCGGTGCGCCGATCGTGGTCAAGCCGGCCCCCGCCACGCCCCTGTCCGCGCTGCTGCTCGGCGAGATCCTCGCCGAGACGAAACTGCCCGAGGGGATGTTCTCGGTGCTGCCGCTGCCCAACGAGCGCGCCGTCGACCTGGTCGCCGACCCTCGGCTGCCGGTGGTGTCGTTCACCGGCTCCGGGCCGGTCGGTGCGACGATCCGACGGGCCGTCCCGGAGAAGCACGTCACCCTGGAACTGGGCGGCAACGCGGCGGCGGTGATCTGCGAGGACTGGAACACCGACGAGGACCTCACCTTCGCCGCGCACCGGATCGCCACCTTCGCCAACTACCAGGCCGGCCAGTCCTGCATCGCCGTGCAGCGGGTCTACGTGCACGAATGGCTCTACGACGCGTTCCTGCCCCGACTGGTCGCCGCCGTCGAGGAACTACGGACGGGAGACCCCGCCGACGACCACACCGACGTCGGCCCGCTGATCTCGTCCGACGCGGCGGCCCGGGTCGAGGCGTGGGTGGACGAGGCGGTCGTCGCCGGGGCCACCATCGAGGTCGGCGGCCGGCGGGACGGCGCCAACTACCCGCCCACCGTGCTGACCGGGGTACGGGCCGACGCGCGGGTCAGCACCGAGGAGGTGTTCGGGCCGGTGCTGGTGGTCGCCCGCGTCGAGCACGACCGGGCCGCGTTCGCCGCCGTCAACGACTCCGCGTACGGGCTCCAGGCCGGCGTCTTCACCCACCGCCTCGACGTCGCCTTCGCCGCACACCGGGCCCTCGAGGTCGGCGGCGTGATCGTCGGCGACGTGCCGGCGTACCGGGCCGACCAGATGCCGTACGGCGGGGTGAAGGGCAGCGGCGTGGGACGCGAGGGCGTCCGCAGCGCCATGGACGACTACACCGAATCTCGGGTGCTGGTGCTCACCGGGGTGCAGCTCTGAGCTGCTGAGGTGCTCGCTCGGTCAGGTGAGGTGGTGGCGGGTTAGGTGGTAGCAGGGGACCCTTGTTACCGCTTTATGAGTAGGAGGGGGCCCCTGCTACCACTTCAGGGCGTTCACCAGGTGCCGTCGTCGCGTACCCGGGCGGGGGCACGGCCGAGCAGGAGGGTGGTCAGGGCGGCGTCGATGTCCGCGCCGAGGAACCACTGGCCGGCCTGGTCGAGAGCGAAGATCCGCCCGAGTTCGTCGACGGCGAGGATGCTCTCCGGTGGGCGTTCCGCGCCGATCGGAAAGAGCCGCATGCCCAGCACCGATCCGAAATCCGCCAAGGTGGCAGCACTGTGCGCCCCGCGTAGCGGATTCGTGCTGAAGTGACTGATCCACACCTGTTCGCCGGGGCCTCTTCTCTTCGACAGCAGGGCCGGAAAGGCAGTCAACGTCGCCTCAGCGGCCGGGAAGACCGTGTGCCTGTGCCCCACTCCGGTGACGTCGAGCGTTTCCCTGATCGCGCCCGCTGCCAGCGCCTCGTTGACCGTCGAATTGTCCCTCCAGCCCGCACTGGCCAGGGCGCTGCCTACCTCGGGCGGGAACCGGTAGGGGTCGGGGACGGGTTGGGGCTCGGGCCGCCACTCGCTGACTCCCCAGACCGTGTCGTACCAGGGAAGCAGCCGCATCCGGGACAGGGCGGTGGCGCACGAGTCGCAGACCTCGTCCGCCGGCCCGCCGGCCGGGTCGCCTGGTTCGCGTACCCGGAAGACCTCCAGGCGGGCGCTGTTGAGCAGTGCCAGGTACTCCGGGAAATCCAGGGGGTCCAGTCCTTCGGTCTCCCGCCGGTGGTCCTGGTCGTGCAGGGCGTCGGAGATGACGATCAGCTCGGCGTGACGGTCGACGCCGCGCACGAGTCGTCCGGTGGGGACGCTGTCCAGGTAGCCCTGGACCAGGGGGTGATGGTTCAGGACGAGGTCGCCCTTCGCTCCCCGGGCGAAGTAGGTGCGGCCACCGACGGTGAGGTGCGCCGTGGTCCCGGGGGTGGACGACCGGTGTAGTTCGCGTAGCAGTTGGGCGGCGGGGTCGACGGTGCGTGGTGCGGTCCGGTCGGGTCGACGCTGCCGGTACGTCTGCGCGATGACGTCCGCCGGAACTCGCGGCCAGTGGGAGACCTCCCCGGTCTCCCGGTCGATGACGGTGTTCGGCAGGTCACCCGGGCGCATCGGCAGGTCACGCGGCACCGAGTACCAGATCACGTATCCGAGGTCGAACTCCTCGACCAGCGGGGTGCATTCGTGCCCGAGGCGCTGTGACTCCCGGTCTGCCCAGATGCTGGCGAGTTGCTCGGCCTGTTGACGGTCGATCACGCAGTGAAGTTACCCGACCCCACGGATCGGTGACGGACCGGTATGGTCTGGCCTACCCAAGGTGACGGGAGGCGGCATTGGCGGGAAACGCGGACCGGGACGCCAACCGTGCGTTGCGAGCGCGGTTCGACGAGGTACACGGCCAGTACCAGCAGTTGCGGTCCGGGTTGGACGAACTCCAGGTTCGGCTGGCGGAACTACGGATCACGGAACGCTCCGACGACGGCCAGGTGACAGCCACCGTCGACGCCCGCGGGCAACTGCTCTCAGTGGAACTGCACCCGTCGGTCTACCAGGCCCGTGACGCCCAGGCGCTCGGCCGGAAGATCACCGCTACGGTCCAGAAGGCCACCGCCGCCGCGACCGCGTCGACGCAGGAACTGGTCGCCGGCTACCTACCCGCCGGCTCCGGGGCACCGGACTTCCTCCGCTCGGGCGACTTCGGCTCTCTGCTCCGGCGGGCAGACGCGGTCATGAACCACGACGGTGACCGACGTGGCTGACGGGCGACTCTGGCTCGACCCGGAGCGTGCCCGGCGCGGCGGCACGGATCTCTCACTCGCCGGCCGGGCGGTCCGCGCGAAACGTGACGACCTCGGCGCGCGGATCGCGGCGGGAAGCGCGCAGCGGCCCTGGGGCCGGGACGACATCGGCACCGCATTCGAGAAGACCTACCGGGGGTTGGAGGCGACCATCCTGCGAGCCTGGGACGGACTCGGCCGGCACGTCGAGGGAGTCGGCGCGGACGTGGTCCGCTCGGTCGACGCCAACGTCGAGACCGACACCGGCAACGCCGGCCGCCTGAACCGGGTACGCAACCAGCCCCGGCCCGATGTTCCCTGATCGGTCAGGAGCGTCGGTGTGACCGTACTGCCGAGTCCGATCCCGCACCCTCTCGACTTCTGTCCCTGGCAGCTGCCGGGCTGGGTCTACGAGGCGCTCGACTGGGTGGTCGGCGTCGAGTGGCCGGAGGGCAGCGAGCGGGCGGTCTGGGACCTCGCCGACGAGTGGTACGCCGTAGCCGCCGTGCTGGCTGGCCCGCGCGACGACGCCGTCACCGCTGCCGGGGAGGTGCTCAGCGGATACGGGGCGGTGGGAGCGGTCGCGAATGCCTTCGACACCGCCTGGCGGAAGGTGGCCGAGGGGGACGAAGCGCCCCTACCGTTGCTGCTCGCGGTCAGCACCGACCTCGGGCGCCTCGTCGAGGAGTGCGGCTGTGACATCGAGGGTGCCAAGCTCGAGGTCTGGATCGAGCTGGGCATCCTGGTGGTCGAACTGCTCGCCATGACGGTGGCGGTCGTCCTCACCGCCGGTGCCGCCTCGCCGGCCGCAGCCGCCGCGATCACCGCAACCCGGTTCGTGGTGCAGCAGATCTTCCGGAAACTGATCGCGCAACTCGCCCGGAAGACTCTCAAGAAGGGGATGCAGGAGGCCACCGAACGGGCCGCGAAGCAGGTCTCCAGGGACGGTCTACGCGGGCTGGGGCGCGACGCGTTGCGGGGCGGCCTGCTGGAAGCCGCCCAGGAGGGTGGCGTCAACCTCGCCATCCAGGGCTACCAGAACTCCACCGGCCGGCGGGATGGCGTAAACCTGGCCGACCTCGGAACATCCGCCCTCGGCGGACTCGCCGGCGGTGCCGCCGCCCCGCTGGCCGGGCTGGGTAGGCACGCCAGCAGCCGAGGTGGGCAGTTCGCCGAGCACCTTGGCCGTGAGATGGGTGGCGAGATCATCGCCGAGCAGGCGGCCAGCCTGGCGACCGGAGGTGGCTTCACCAGCCTGGAAGACGCCGCCCGCGCTGCTGCGTCCGGGGCCACCGGTTCGGTGGTCAGCCAGGGCGACGCGGCGCTCCAGGCGCGACTTGACGCCCGTACGGCCACACTGACCGGTACGTCCCTTTCCGTGCTCGACGACAGCACACCGGCCGTGCTGCCCCTCCCCGCAGCCGACTCGGTTCCGTCGCCGGTTCCCACCCAACGGACGGCCGCCGAACTTGGCGACACCGCGACGAGCGCGCCCTCACCCAGGACATCCGACCCGGATCCGGTGCAGCCACCGGCAGATGACATGAGTGGTTCCGCCGAGGTGGGTGGTTCTGCGAATGCACGTGGCTCGGCCGAGGCGAGCGGTTCCGGCGGGGCGGACGGACAATCCGGCCGCCGGGCCGAGGCTGTCTTTCCGGTGGATCCCGCACCGGTAACCGCCGCTACGAATCCGCTGTCGACCGCCGTCCCGCCCCTGGCACCTGTCCCGGTCGCCGCGACGCCGAGTCTGTCGTCCGTCCCGGTGGATCCGGTGCTGGCTGCGTCCTCGGTCACTGCGCCCGCGATCGACCTGGCGGCCACGACAACCTTGGCCGCAACGACGGGGCCGACCGTCACCAGCGCACCGCCACCGACCGTGGCCAACGCGGGCTCGGTCGGCATGCACAACGGTGCCCCCACCGTCGTGGTGTCCGGCCCCGCACCTGTGGTCACGCCGGCCCTGGTAGCGACCGCCGAAGTCGCCCCGCCCGTCGCCACCATGACCAGACCGGCCACGGCGTCGATGCCCGGTTCTGGAATGTCGACAACCACGCCGAACCCGTCCGTGACCACCGGGCCGGCATCAACCGTGCCGGCCGGGAAACGGGAACGGCAGGAACCTCCCGTGCTCGACCTCTCCCTGCTGGAGGCGCTGGCTCCGGAGACGTCCCAGCCCAAACCGCCAGATCCGCCCACTCCCGCCCCGGAGCCCACGCCCCAGCAGACGACGGAGCCTGCCTTCAGGAGCCGCCAGTGGTACGAGATGAGGTGGGCGGCGGATCGGGAGGCACTCGAACGGCGTCGCTACCGCGGCTACTACGAAGCCCAACGCGCCTGGTTCGAGGACCGGCGACGGGAAAGGGTGGTGGTCGGCCTCCGTGCTGACGGAGAGCACCATCTGGACGCCGCGCGATGGCTGATCGAGCAATCTCGTGAGCTGGACAGGTCCGGGAAGCGCCAGGCCGCAGATGGACTGCTGGTAGAGGCGAGAGAGCGGGAACGTCTCAGCTACCAGAAGCAGGATCTTGCTGAGGAGGTGCGGGAAGGCTTGGTTCTGCCGGAAGTCACCTTCGTCGACGACGACACGGACTTCTGGCGGATCAACGACGACGTGGCGCAGTTGGCGACCGGCGGGGTCGAGACGGGTGAGCGGTCGGTACTCACCGGAAGCGATGACCCGCCGCCGACCGACCAGACCCGGCCGTACGGGGAACGCGGCGGACTGCGTCCGCCGCTGGCGCTACACCAGACGGACCTGGAACGGCAGATGCCGCGCGATGCCGGCGGAAGCGTGACCCGGACGGCCGATCCTCGACGGGGTCGATGGTTCTCGCTGGTCAACGACGGCGGGCCGAGCGCCGATGCGACCCGGGGCATCAACTGCCTCGACTGCACGCTGTCCCTGTACGAGACGTGGGTGCACGGCCGCCCACGGGTCTCCGCGCCGCGTACGTTCGACGGCTACTTCGAGGGTGACGTCAACCGGCCGATCGACGGCGAGTGGGGCGGACCGGGACGGGTGGAGCAGGCCACCGGCGGTGTCTACCAGCGGGTGACCCCGTCGACCGAGGGCCTGTCGCCGGCCGCTGCCCGGCAGCAGGTGATGCAGGGATATGCCGACCTGCACGGGCAACTACTTTCGGGTGGCCACGGCAGCTTCGCCTTTCTCGTGAACACCTGGGAGGGCGGCGGCGCGCACGCGTGGGTCGCCCTGAACCAGAACGGCACGGTGCTGTACCTCGACCCGCAGATCGGCACCGTGTCGGACCGTCCGCCGTACTTTCACCGTGGTGTGGCGCATCCGGGGAACGTTGCCGGACTCGACGCACTGGTGGTCGGGCCGGATGGCAGACCGATGCCCCTGCACGGTCGCGAGGTGGGCGACTTCAGCGAGCAGCGGCCACTGTCTGTCAGGACCGACCAGAACACCACGGAAGCCCCCGCACCGCACCTGGCGCGGACGCCGTTCACCGCAGCTCCAGGGCAGTTGCCGGTCGCGCCCGATGGTTCTGGCGCAAACGTCGATCCCCTGAAGCCGGAGCCGGAGCCGGAGCCGGAGCCAGAGCCAGAGCCAGAGGCGGTGCGTGCGGCACATGACCGCGCGCGTGAGGAACGGATCCTTGCTGGCATCCCTGCGTCCACGGTCATCGCATCGGCCAAGGATCTCGACGCGGTGTTCACGGCCGGGGTCAGCCCTGCGGAACTGGCCGTCGCGGCAGATGCGGCCGCCCTTGGGAGACTCCTCCCACGCCTTGACGAGCAGGCCGCCCAGGAGCTGACGAGGCTCCTGGCCGAACCCCGCGTGCAGCGGATGCTCCAGGACGCGTGGCGGACCCCACCGAAGGGCGAGCCGCTGTTGGCCGAGACGCTGGTCCGGCAACTGGCACAGCGGCCGGATCTCGTCAGCATGATTCTCGCGACACCGGAGCTGATGGCTTCGCTCACGGCCCGTCCGGTAACCCTGCACCACCTCGCCAGCTATCAGCAGGCCATCGACGTGCTCGGTTCCGTGCTCGACGACATCGCGGATCGAGGTGCGACGGCCGTAGCTTCCGCTCAGGTTTCGGCGCCGCAGGCGACACCACTGACCGCCGAACAACTGGAGACCAGTACCTCGATCAAGACTCCGGAAGGGGAGGTTCGACAGCCTGGATTCGACACGCGCAGACAAGGCGAAGTCGACTATCGGAAGCAGTATCTGGATGACTTGTACGCAGCTGCGGAGCAAGCTCAGCAGGACGTGGCTGCGTTGGCTCTCCGGCTTGCCGGCGAAGGGACGAAAAGAGCGGGGAGAGCCGGCTGGCGCAAGCGGCCCAAGGACCGTCGGCGGGCAGAGGACAAGGTCGCGAAGTATGGCGGGGAAGCGTCGAGATTGCTGGACCTCGCCGCAGCAAAGGTGGAATTCGATTCACTTGACCAGATCTATGTTGCTCTGCGGCGATTGCGTTACGAGTCTGACATCCGGATTGTTGATTTCGTCGACCGGTTCCGGGATCCTCAGGATAGTGGATACCGGGACATTCAACTCCGGTTGCGTATGCCCAACGGTCACATCGCGGAGTTTCGACTCCACCTTGCGGCGTTGGACGCGGTTGCTGAATGGGAACATTCGCTCTTTGAGGTGCGAAGAGACCTCGATGCGCTAGCAGGGGAGGAGGCGCGAGAGCTGTCGACCGTGGAGAAGGCAATCCGGGACAGTATCCTGCGGCGGGAGCAGCAGCTATTCTGGGGGGCGCTTTTGGAGGCTGTGAAGGGAAGTGAGATGTGAACGTCGCGCCAGGGTTGGTCCTGCCGGGCTACTACCGCTATTACGGTACCCCTGTCAAGATGGTCGAGACGCCTGGTGGCGGCATGTGTGCTTGGCGGCTATCCAATGGTCACGGGGGGTGGATAAGGGCTAACGATATCATTGATGAGATTTTGTTCGCCCGTGCGGGGGAGATTAGCAAGCTCTCATCCGAAGATTTCGTTCAGGCGGTTGAGCGCTACCGGGCTCACTATTTATCCGGGCGAGGGCCCATTTTCGCTCTGTATGAAACCGTCAAGGCGATCACCGAAGTTGAGGAGCGAGAGAATCGCTATCTGAATGACCGCGAGCGGGCTCTGGTCAGGGGGATCCGCCGAAAGACCTTTGTTATGTTCGAGGAGCAACTTCAACAGCAGGGTGACCCGGGTGCTGACCCGGGCATTGGGAAGCCGTGAACCGATCTGGCCGATCGTCACGCTGACCCCGCCCCTGCGCTGTGGGTGAGTGACGACCACTACACGATGGCGTGTCCATAGCCGCTCGCCAACGAACTGAGATCTGGTTCGCCGAACTGCTCCATCAGATCTGCGAAGCGATCCACCTTGTCCCTGCCGAACTGTCGAACGCCGGACACGTAGGTGGCGGCGGAGATGAATGTCGGCGGGGTCGTCTTGCTGTGGAACTTGTCGGCGTACATCACCAGCCGCTCCTCGTCGGACTCGGCCAGGTAGTCGTTGACCGGAAGTGGAAGCCGTTGCCGGACCACGTCTTCGCGGCTCAACCCCATGCCGGTATGGCAGGAGCAGAACCGGCATAAGCTCTCCTGAAATCCGAGATCCCGCAGGAGTTCGTGTCCCAACAATCCGTGTCGGACGTAGTCTCTCTGCTCAAGCTTGCCGGACGAGTCATACAGGCGATAGACGCCGATGTCGTGGACCAGGCTCCCGGCGCGGACGAGCTCGACGTCGAGGTCGTGCTTCCGGCTGGCAAGCAGTTGCTCGGCCAACTCGCAAACAATCCGGCAATGGGTGTAGACGAGGTCGAAAGCGTCGAGGGTGGGTGCGAACCGTTTGTGTAGGGCGCGGATCTGTCTGTCGGTGGGAATCCGCATACCAGATCCGATGATGCCGATCCTCATCGGAGTGAGGTTATCCCCGGGCACCGCGCCGTCGCCAGTCCCGGGCGATCGGTCGCGCCGACCTGCGCGCCGCGTACTCGGACGTGGGGCGATTTCCGGCCAGACCGCTCGTGCCCTCTTCGAACAGTCCCGATACGGTGGGACGGTGGGATGATCACGGGTTCGCCGGGAACGGGTACGGACCCGACAGCGGGAAGCCGGCGGGGCCGGACAGGGCCGAAGACCCGGACACCAGGTGGCCGGCGACGGTGGCGGAGGCGCTGCGCGTACAGGATCGGTTGCGACCGTTGGTCGATCTGGTCGGACCGGGTCCCGCCGCGCCCGCGACGGTGGCCGGCCTGGACGTCGCCTACGCCGAGGGTGGTGACCGGCTCGCGGCGGCCGTCACGGTGTTGGACTCGCGGACGCTGCGGGTCGTCGACTCTGCGGTGGCCGTCGGCCGGCCGGCGTTCGACTACGTGCCCGGCCTGTTCGCCTTCCGGGAGTTGCCGGCCCTGCTGGACGCGCTGGACCGGCTCACGAACCGACCGGATCTGCTGGTCTGCGACGGGCACGGGTTGGCGCACCCACGTCGGTTCGGACTCGCCTGCCACCTCGGCGTGCTCACCGGCCTGCCGGCGATCGGGGTGGGGAAGACCCCGCTGGTGGGCACGTGGGAGCCACCCGCCGAACGCCGGGGTGCATGGTCGCCGCTGGTGGACGGTACGGAGGTCGTGGGCCGGGTGCTGCGTACCCAGGACGGGGTGAAGCCGGTCTTCGTCTCCGTCGGACACCGGATGGGGCTGGAGAACGCCTGCGCCCGGGTGCTCGCACTCGCCCCGCGCTACCGCCTGCCGGAGACCACCCGCACGGCGGACCAGCTCTGCCGTTCGGCGCTCGCCGGTCGGAGCTGACCATCCCCTGAGGCGGGACGAAGGAACCGACGCCAGGAGGAAGGAACCGACGCCAGGACGAAGGAACCGACGCCAGGACGATGAACCGAGCCCAGGACGAAGAACCGAGGCCGGGAGCGGAACCGACGCCGGGAAACGGAGCCGGGGCGGGACGAAGGAACCGGAGGTGGTCGATGCCGTGGGCGGATCGGCCGCCGGTAGTAGCCTGACGGCCGGACCCCAACCGGGGAGGAACGGCGAGGTGATCATGACGGTACGTCGGAGAGCGGCGCGCCTGGCGGTGGTCTGCGCGCTGCTGGGTGGCGTGGTGGCCGTCGGTGCGACGCCCGCGCTGGCCGACGACGACTCGGTCCGGGCGCGTGTCTCCAGCAGCTTCACCGCCGGTGGTTCGGCCGGATCGGTCTCGGTCGAGGTGCGTAAGCGCAGCGGGGGATGCGTCCTGCTCCGTACCGGGCTGCGCCTGAGGTTGGAGGGGGTGCGGGCCGACCAGGTCGAGGTGCACGTCTCCGCCGGCGGCCAGTGGTGGCCGGTCCCGGTCTCGGGAGGCGGCCTGCTGGTTACCGAGCGGACGTCGCCGGTCAACCCGACTCTCTGCAAGGGCAAGAGCATCACGGTGCGGTACCGGGTGGCCTTCCTGCCCGGCGCGCCTGCCGGCAAGCTCACCGTGGCGGGGGAGGCGACCACCGCGGGCGGCCAGATGATCGGCCGTGGGGCCGACACCTCCCAGGTCCGGGCGGGCCGGAACGCCACCCCGAGCCCGAAGCCGACGAAGAGCCCGACCCCGAGCCCGACCCCGAGCCCGGTGGAGACCGGACCGCCGACCGAGGATCCGACGGCGGAGTCGACGCTCGCCGCGGTGAGCGGGGGCGGCGGCCGGGCCGCCGACGAGAGCGGATCGGGCGGCGGGTTCTCCCCGGTGATGGTCCTGGGCGGGGCCCTGGTGGCGGTCGGGCTCGGTCTGATCTTCCTACTGTTCCGCCGGTCCCGCGCGGACCGACGGGACGTGGGCGGATCGGCGTCCACGCCGCTGCCGGGCAACCCGGGCGGCACCACCTACCGTTCCGGCGGCCAGCCCGGCCCGGCGACGGCGGCCGGCGCCGGCTACTTCGGCGGTCCGCCAACCGCCACCGGCTATCCCGGCGGGGCGGCCCACCTCGACGACCCGACCGGCTATCCGGTCCCGCCGGCCGGCCCGACGCGGGGCACGGTCTACCCGGCGTCGCCCCGGGGCACCGAACAGCCACCGTCGGGCACGGTCTACCCGGCGTCGCCCCGGGGCACCGAACAGCCACCGTCGGGCACGGTCTACCCGGCGTCGCCGCCGGGACAGTGGTACGGGCCGGCCGGCCCGGTGTACCCGGCACCGAGATCCGGACAGCCGGGCACGTCACCACCCCCGGAGTCCACCGGTGGTGGTGACTCGACGGCCATCATGCCTCGCCTACCCGAGTAGCCGCCGCACCCTCCGATACGCTCAGTGGCGTTGACGAGCCGTGGCAAGGGAGCGAATCCGGTGTCTGATCTGTCCCAGATCGTGAAGGCGTACGACGTCCGAGGGACGGTGCCGGACCAGTGGGACGAACGGGCCGCCGAAGCCCTCGGCGCCGCCTTCACGCACCTGCTGAACACCACCGGGGAGCCCGGGGACCAGGTGGTGGTGGGGCACGACATGCGGGCCACCTCGCCCGCTCTGGCCGCCGCCTTCGCCGCCGGCGTGCGCGCCGAGGGCCGCTCGGTGGTCGAGATCGGCCTCGCCTCCACCGACATGCTCTACTACGCCTCCGGTGCGCTCGGGCTGCCCGGGGCGATGTTCACCGCCAGTCACAACCCGGCGCAGTACAACGGCATCAAGATGTGCCGGGCCGGCGCGCGGCCGATCGGTCAGGACACCGGCCTGGCCGAGATCCGCGACCACGCCCAGGCCCTGCTGGACAAGGGTGAGTCCGCCCCGGCGGGGCAGCCGACCGCCCCGGCCGCGCAGCGCGACCTGCGTCCGGAGTACGCCGCCCACCTGCGCGGCCTGGTCGACCTCTCCGGGATCCGGCCGCTGAAGGTGGTGGTCGACAGCGGCAACGGGATGGGCGGCCACACGGTGCCCAGCGTGCTCGGCGACGCCGTCCTGCCGGCCCTGCCGCTGGAGATCGTCCCGCTCTACTTCGAGCTGGACGGCAGCTTCCCCAACCACGAGGCGAACCCGCTGGACCCGGCGAACCTGGTCGACCTCCAGCGCGCGGTCGTCGCGCACGGCGCGGACGTCGGGCTGGCCTTCGACGGCGACGCGGACCGCTGCTTCGCGGTGGACGAGCGGGGCGCGCCGGTCTCCCCGTCCGCGATCACCGCCTTGGTGGCCGCCCGTGAGCTGGCCAAGCACCCCGGCTCGACGATCATCCACGGCCTGATCACCTCCCGCGCGGTGCCCGAGATCGTCCGGGAGCACGGCGGCAATCCGGTGGTGGCCCGGGTCGGCCACTCCTTCATCAAGGCGGAGATGGCCCGCACCAACGCGGTCTTCGGCGGCGAGCACTCCGCCCATTACTACTTCCGGGACTTCTGGTTCGCCGACACCGGCATGCTCGCCGCCATGCACCTGCTGGCCGCGCTCGGCGAGCAGGAGCGTCCCCTCTCCGAGCTGGCCGCCGGGTACGAGCGCTACGTCGCCTCCGGCGAGATCAACTCGACCGTCGCCGACCAGGCCGCGAAGGTCGCCGAGGTGCGGGCCGCCTACCCGGAGGCGGAGGTGGACACGATGGACGGGCTCACCCTGCGCTTCCCCGACGGGTCCTGGTTCAACCTGCGCGCCTCGAACACCGAGCCGCTGCTGCGGCTCAACGTCGAGGCAGCCACCCGGGATCGGATGGCCGCACTCCGTGACGAGGTGCTCGACCGGGTTCGCCGATAGGATCGCGTGCGCCGGTCGGCGAGACCGACCGGTGAGACCACACACGTGGAAGGAGCCGCACCGTGGCCCTGGATCCGCAGTTGCTGGAGATCCTCGCCTGTCCGGACACGCATCACGCCCCACTCGACTACGACCCGCAGGCGCAGACACTGACCTGCACCGAGTGCCACCGGATCTTCGAGGTGCGGGACGACGTGCCCGTGCTGCTGCTGGACGAGGCCCGCCCGGGGCGGCAGTCGTGATCGAGGGTACGGCCGGAGTCAGCGGCCACCGCGTGGCCGACGAGGCGCTGCTGGACAACCCGGACGCGCTCGCCGAAAAGGACCCGGGCGGGATGCTCCGGCACATCGCCTCCGCCGGGGCCCAGGTGCGGGAGACGGCAGCCCTGGCCGCCGAGGCCAACCTCCAGCTGCTCGCCGACGAGGGACGACCGCGGGCGGTGGTGATCGCGGGCATCGGCACCGCCGGGCGTACCGGGGACGTGCTGGCCACGGTGGCCGGGCCGCGCTGCCCGGTGCCGGTGATCCCGCACCGCAGCGCCGGGGTGCCCGGCTGGGTCGGCGCGGCGGACGTGGTGATCGCGGTCAGCGCCTCGGGTCGCAGCCCGGAGGCGCTCGGCGCGGCCGAGGCCGCCCACCGCCGGGGTGCCCGGCTGGTCGCCGTCGGCGCACCGGACTCCCAGCTCCAGTCGGTGGCCGAACGCGCCCGGGCCCCGTTCATCCCGGTGCCGCGCCGGGCTCCGGCCCGGGCCAGCCTCTGGGCGCTCACCGTGCCGGTCCTGCTCGCCGCCCGTACGCTCGGCCTGGTGAAGGTGAACGAGGCCGACCTGGCCGAGACGGCCGCCCGGCTCGACGCCGACGCGGACCGGTGCCGCCCCACCGCCGAGTCCTTCGTCAACCCGGCGAAGTCGCTGGCGCTCGGGCTGGCCGGTTCGATCCCGATCGTCTGGGGTTCGTCGCCGCTGGCCACCGTGGCGGCCCGCCGCTTCGGTGACACGCTCTCGGCGAACGCCCGCTACCCGGTGGTGGCCGGGGCGCTCGGTGAGGCGGGCCGGGGCCGGGTGGGTCTGCTCGACGGGGTCTTCGGTGGGCTGGTCGAGTCGGCGCGGGACATCTTCGCCGACTCGGACGACACCGCCGACGGCACCCGGCTGCGGGTGGTGCTGCTGCGCGACGGCGGGCTCAACGCCGACGACGACTCCGACGAGCCGCTCGCGGTCGAGGAGCGCCGGGCCGACGCGGTGCAGACCCTCGCCGAGCGGCGCGGCGTGCGCTGCGACGTGGTGACCGCCGAGGGTGGGTCCGCGTTGGAGCGGCTCGCCTCCCTGGTCGCCGTGCCGGACTTCGCCTCGATCTATCTCGCGCTGGCGCACGGTCTGGACCCGATGGCGGTTCCCGCCGTTTCCGAGATGAAGGAGCTGGCCAACCCGTGAGCGAGGCGACCCCCCGGCTCGGCACACCCGTGCCGCATCCCCCGACACCGGACGGAGCGGTGGCGTGAGCGCCGGCGGCAGCACCCGGGCCATCGTGGCCGCGCTGCTGGCCAACGTCGGCATCGCCGTCACCAAGTTCGTCGCGTTCCTGCTGACCGGCTCGTCGTCGATGCTGGCCGAGTCGATCCACTCGGTCGCCGACTCCGGCAACCAGGGGCTGCTGCTGCTCGGCGGTCGCCGGGCCAGGCGGCAGGCCACCCCGCAACACCCCTTCGGCTACGGCCGGGAGCGCTACGTCTACGCGTTCATCGTGTCGATCGTGCTGTTCAGCGTCGGTGGCCTCTTCGCGCTCTACGAGGCGTACCACAAGTGGCACGACCCGCACGGGATCGAAAGCTGGCAGTGGGTGCCGGTGACCGTGCTGGTGGCGGCGATCATCATGGAGTCCTTCTCCTTCCGCACCGCGATCGTGGAGTCCAACCACGTCCGGGGCAAGGCCTCCTGGGTGCAGTTTGTCCGCCGGGCGAAGGCCCCGGAGTTGCCGGTGGTGCTCCTGGAGGACCTCGGCGCGCTGGTCGGCCTGGTCCTCGCGCTGATCGGGGTCAGCATGACCCTGATCACCGGCAACGGCGAGTGGGACGCCGCCGGGACCGCGGCGATCGGCGTCCTGCTGGTGGCCATCGCGGTGGTGCTGGCGATCGAGACCAAGAGCCTGCTGCTCGGTGAGGGCGCCGAGGCCGACGACGTGGCCCGGATCGAGCGGGCCATCACCGACGGGCCCGAGGTGGAGCGGATCATCCACATGAAGACCCTCTACCTCGGCCCGGAGGAGCTGCTGGTGGCGGCGAAGATCGGCGTACCGGCCTGGGAGACCGCCGCCGAACTGGCTGACGGCATCAACGCCGTGGAGGCCCGGATCCGCGCGGCGCTGCCCGTCGCCCGGGTGATCTACCTCGAGCCGGACATCTACTCGGCCGCCCGGGCGCGGGCCGGCGGCAACGGTGCGGCGGAAACCGCCGTGACGGCTGGCGACGGCGCTGCGACGCCCGGCACGGGGGCGGCCGACGGACAGTCCGGGCACTGACGATGGAGCAGTTGTACGGACCGATCCGGGACTACGCGTGGGGGTCCCGGTCGGCCATCGCCGAACTCCAGGGGCGTCCGGTGCCCAGCGACGGGCCGGAGGCGGAACTGTGGCTGGGCGCCCACCCGGGCGCTCCGGCGACCGTGGACCGGGACGGCGCGCGGGTGAGCCTGCTCGACCTGCTCGCCGCCGATCCCTCCCGCTGGCTCGGCGGGGAGGTGCTGGACCGGTTCGGTCCCCGGCTGCCCTTCCTGCTCAAGGTGCTGGCGGCCGAGGCGCCGCTGAGCCTCCAGGTCCATCCGGACGCCGAGCAGGCGCAAACCGGGTACGCCGCCGACTGCGCCCGCGTCGACGGGCACCGTAACTACGTCGACCCGTACCACAAGCCGGAGCTGCTGGTGGCGCTCACGCCGTTCGAGGCGCTCTGCGGCTTCCGCGACCCGGCCGTCTCGGCGGCGGCGCTCGCCGGGTTCGGCGTGCCCGCGTTGGCGCCGGTGGTGGCCGCCCTGGACGACGGCGCGTCGGGGCTGCGGGAGGCGGTCCGGCTGCTGCTCGACTGGCCGGTGGCCCAGCGGGCCAAGCTGGTCGGCGCGGTGGTGGCGGCACCGGTCGGCGGCCCGGACGCAGCGCTGGTCCGCGAGCTGGCCGCCCGGTACCCGGACGATCCCGGCGTGCTGGTGGCGCTGCTGCTGCACCGCGTGCGCCTGGCGCCGGGCGAGGCCATCTGGATGCCGGCCGGCAACCTCCACGCCTACCTGCGGGGCACCGGCGTGGAGTTGATGGCGGCCAGCGACAACGTGCTGCGCTGCGGGCTCACCCCGAAGCACGTCGATCCGGTGGAGTTGCTGCGGATCCTCCGGTTCGACGTCCTCGACGATCCGGTGGTGGCCGCCCGGCCGGTCGTACCGGGTGTGGTGACCTGGCCGGTACCGGTCGACGACTTCGTGCTCTACCGGATCGCCGGGACGGCGGGGTCCACGGCGGTGCCGCTGCCGGTGCCCGGTCCCCGGGTGGTCCTCTGCGTGGCGGGGACGGTCACCGTGGGCGACGACGCGGGTAGCGTCACGTTGCGGTGCGGCGAGGCGGCGATCGGCGCTGCCGGTGCCGGTCCGCTGGTCGTCGGGGGGCCTGGCGATGCGTTCGTCGCCGCCGCTGGCCTGCGCTGACGTTGCTCCGAGGAGCCGATCGGGGACAGATGGCGAACAGGGTCGAACAGGGCGCAACACGCATGCCGGATATTCCGGAAATGCTTGACGTGCCGGGCTGGTGATGTGAACCTGTGAGTACGCACCGTTATCGCGACGCAGGTCTGAGAAGCGGGCGGGGAACCAAACCGGGGGGATGCGCGGGGCGGCCGATGCTGGACGGATTCTCTGTCTGTGCTCGACCGCCCCGCGCGCTGTCTCGCGTAAGGTGGATAGCCGCCCAAGAATCTCGTTCCGACAGGAGCTCTCATGACCAGCACCCTCCCGGCGTCCAGCAGTGCGCCGTCCGAGGCCCGGCCGCGCACCGTTGCCGAGGGCGACTTCAAGGTGGCGGATCTGTCGCTCGCCGAGTTCGGGCGTAAGGAGATCCGGCTCGCCGAGCACGAGATGCCCGGCCTGATGGCGATCCGTCGCGAGTTCGCCGAGGCGCAGCCGCTGCGCGGCGCGCGGATCACCGGCTCGCTGCATATGACCATCCAGACGGCGGTGCTGATCGAGACCCTGGTCGCGCTGGGCGCGGAGGTGCGCTGGGCGTCGTGCAACATCTTCTCCACCCAGGACCACGCCGCGGCGGCCATCGTCGTCGGCCCCGAGGGCACCCCGGAGGCCCCGGCCGGCGTTCCGGTGTACGCCTGGAAGGGCGAGACCCTGGAGGAGTACTGGTGGTGCACCGAGCAGGTGCTCGCCTGGCCCGACGGCCAGGGGCCGAACATGATCCTCGACGACGGCGGTGACGCCACGCTGCTCGTCCACAAGGGTGCCGAGTTCGAGAAGGCCGGCGTGGTGCCGCCGGTGGAGTCCGCCGACTCCGAGGAGTTCGCGGTCATCCTGGGCGTGCTGCACCGCTCGCTCGCCGAGGACGGCCAGCGCTGGACCCGGATCGCCGCCGGCATCAAGGGCGTGACCGAGGAGACCACCACCGGCGTGCACCGCCTCTACGAGATGCACCGGGACGGCAAGCTCCTCTTCCCGGCCATCAACGTCAACGACTCGGTGACCAAGAGCAAGTTCGACAACAAGTACGGCTGCCGGCACTCGCTCATCGACGGCATCAACCGGGCCACCGACGTGCTGATCGGCGGCAAGATGGCGGTCGTGCTCGGCTACGGCGACGTGGGCAAGGGCTGCGCCGAGTCGCTGCGCGGCCAGGGCGCCCGGGTCGTGGTGACCGAGGTCGACCCGATCTGCGCCCTTCAGGCGGCGATGGACGGCTACCAGGTCGCCACCCTCGAGGACGTGGTGGAGCAGGCGGACATCTTCATCACCGCCACCGGCTGCTTCGACGTGATCACCAACGAGCACATGGCCCGGATGAAGCACCAGGCCATCGTCGGCAACATCGGTCACTTCGACAACGAGATCGACATGGCCGGCCTGGCCCGGCGCTCGGACGTCACCCGGGAGAACATCAAGCCGCAGGTCGACGTCTGGCGGTTCGACGACGGCCACGCGATCATCGTGCTCTCCGAGGGCCGGCTGCTGAACCTGGGCAACGCCACCGGGCACCCGAGTTTCGTCATGTCGAACTCGTTCGCCAACCAGACCATCGCGCAGATCGAGCTCTACACCAAGACCGAGCAGTACCCGGTCGGCGTCTACGTCCTGCCGAAGCACCTCGACGAGAAGGTCGCCCGGCTGCACCTGGACGCGCTCGGCGCGAAGCTGAGCACCCTCACCAAGGAGCAGGCCGCGTACCTCGGCATCTCCCCGGAGGGCCCGTTCAAGCCGGAGCACTACCGCTACTGAGCACCGACGCGACCGGGCCGGCTGTGCCTAGCCGGCCCGGTCCGGCGTATCCGCCCGACGGCCCCGGGCCGTGCCCGGCGGCGGCTGAGCCGGCCCGGCTGCCGCCGGCTCAGCTTCCGTCGCGCCGCACCGCCGCCCGGATCCAGGTCCAGACGCACCACACCAGCCAGCCCACCGAGACGGCCGCTGCGAGCGCGCGCAACCGCAGCGCGCTGAGCAGCAGGACGACGGCCAGCACGGCCAGCCACGGGCCGAAGACACGCATGCCGGTCCCTCCTGTCGCACCGGCCCTGCCGGTGGTGGATCCCGGCACCGACTTCTAGGGGTGGCGGGCCCTGCTGATCGCGGGTGTTCTGTGGCAAGCTTGCCGGCGCGGACCTCGCGCCGGTGACACCGATCCCACGATGACGAACGGGGATGGAATATTAATCCCATGAGAGCACGGGTACTGGTGGTCGACGACGACCCTGCGCTGGCCGAGATGCTCGGCATCGTGCTGCGCAACGAGGGGTTCCAGCCCTCCTTCGTCGCCGACGGGGAGCGCGCACTGGCCGCCTTCCGGGAGAACCGGCCCGACATCGTCCTGCTCGACCTGATGTTGCCCGGGATGAGCGGCATCGACGTGGCCCGTGCGATCCGGGGTGAGTCGGGCGTGCCGATCGTCATGCTGACCGCCAAGAGCGACACGGTCGACGTCGTGCTCGGGCTGGAGTCCGGGGCGGACGACTACGTGGTCAAGCCGTTCAAGCCCAAGGAGCTGGTGGCCCGGATGCGGGCCCGGCTGCGTCGGGGCGAGGACGCCGCGCCGGAGATGCTGACCATCGGACCGCCGGACAACCAGATCACCATCGACGTGCCGGCGCACACGGTCAGCCGCAACGGCGACGAGGTCAAGCTCACCCCGCTGGAGTTCGACCTGCTGGTCGCGCTGGCCCGCAAGCCGCGCCAGGTGTTCACCCGCGAGGTCCTGTTGGAGCAGGTCTGGGGATATCGGCACGCGGCCGACACGCGGCTGGTGAACGTACACGTGCAGCGGCTGCGCGCCAAGATCGAGCCGGACCCGGAGCGGCCGGAAATCATCCTGACCGTGCGGGGCGTGGGCTACAAGGCGGGTACGGGATAACCTGGGGACCACTGTGCGTGACTCCCCGACCTTCGTCGATCCGGCTTCCCGGGCCCACCGGTTCTCTGCCGCGTGGGCCTTCTGGCACGCCCTGCTCGGCTGGTCCGGCCGGCTCACCGCCGGGGTACGGCAGACCTGGCGGCGCTCCCTCCAGGTGCGTGTGGTGACCATCACACTGGTCGCCTCCAGCCTGCTGGTCGGTGGGTTCGCGTACCTGATCGCCGACAAGATCACCGGCATCCTGCTGGAGAACGCGCAGACCGACGTGCTGCTGCGGCTCACGAGCGGGCGGGAGTACTCCGAGAAGCAGTTCCGGGTGTTCAGCCAGCCGCAGGAGGCGAAGCTCCAGGAGACCCTGGACGGCACGGTCAACTACCTGGCCGGCGGGGGCGACCCGGCGCAGACCGGCGGGGTGGTGGTCGCCATCACCGCCGACCAGTACTCCGGCGTGCTGAAGTCGCGCACCTCGCTGGACGTGGACGTCCGGCCCCTGGTCAGCGCGGAGCTGCGGGCCGCGGTCGCGGACGGCCAGGTCGCCCACCAGATCCGCACCGGGCAGCTCACCGGCGAACGGACCACCTACCTGGTGTACGGCTCACCCGTGCCGACCCGCTTCGGCCAGGTCGAGCTGTACTACTTCGTACCGCTGACCCGGCAGGCCGAGACGGCCGGTGACGCGCGGGCCACCGTGGTCGCCACCGGGATGGCGCTGGTGCTCCTGCTCGGGCTGCTGGCCGCCCTGGTGACCCGGCTGGTGGTCAGCCCGGTCCGGGCGGCGGCCCGGACCGCCCAGCGTCTCTCCGCCGGCCTGCTCGACCAGCGGATGACCGTCAACGGCGAGGACGACCTCGCCCTGCTCGCCGCCTCGTTCAACCAGATGGCGACCAACCTCCAGCGGCAGATCCTGCGGCTGGAGGAGATGTCCCGTATCCAGCGCCGGTTCACCTCCGACGTCTCGCACGAGCTGCGGACCCCGTTGACCACGGTCCGGATGGCCGCCGACCTGATCTTCGCGGAGCGGGACGACTTCGACCCGGCGGTGGCCCGCAGCGCCGAGCTGCTCCAGGCCGAGCTGGACCGGTTCGAGGAACTCCTCACCGACCTGCTGGAGATCAGCCGATTCGACGCCGGGTTCGCGATGCTCGACGCCGAGCCGACCGACCTGGTGCCGGTGGTGCAGCGGGTGGCCGACCGGCTCGGCAGCCTCGCCGAGCGGGTCGGGGTGCCGCTGGAGCTGGACGTCCCGGCCAGTCCGGTGATCGCCGAGGTGGATCCGCGTCGGGTCGAGCGGGTGCTGCGCAACCTGGTCGGCAACGCGGTCGAGCACGGCGAGGGACGGCCGGTCCGGATCACCCTCGGCGTGGACGAGACCGCCGTGGCGGTGACCGTGCGCGACCACGGGGTGGGGCTGAAGCCGGGGGAGGAGAAGCTGGTGTTCAACCGGTTCTGGCGGGCCGACCCGTCCCGCGCCCGGCAGACCGGGGGGACCGGCCTCGGTCTCTCCATCAGCCTGGAGGACGCCCGGCTGCACGGCGGCTGGCTGGAGGCGTGGGGGGCACCGGGGCAGGGGGCCCAGTTCCGGCTCACCCTGCCCGCCCGCGCGGGGGACCGGTTGACCACCTCGCCGCTGCGACTGGTGCCCGCCGACGCCACGCTGCCCTTCGGTGGCCCGCGCGACGGGGAACTACTGGCGATCGGTCCCGGGCCCGGCGGGGCACTGGCCATCGGCCCGGCGGGAGACGGCGAGCGGGCCGAGGTCGGCCCGTGAACCGGCGGGTGGCGGCGGCACTGCTCACCGCCGCGCTGGTGGTCGTCGGGCCGACCGGCTGCGGCATCCCCCGGTTCTCCGAGGTGCGGGTGGACGGCCCGGGCCCGGTCGGGGAGGCCGGATCGGTCAACGGCCGCAACCGCGAGCCACCGCCGCGCGGTGCCAGCGGCAGCGACTCCGCCGCGTTCATCCGGAACCTCCTCGCCGCCCCGGCCGGTGAGCCGAACCGGGCGTACGACCGGGTGTTGCAGTTCATCGCGCCGGAGGACCGGAACCGGCTCCAGGCGAAGCAGGGCAGCGACTTCGCGGTGAACGTGGTCCGGCTGCTCGACGACCCGGTGACCACGGTGAACCCGCAGGGCACCACCGGCGAGGAGGCCACCTTCTCGGTCCGGGTCACCGTGCAGCAGGTCGGGCTGCTGCGGGCCAACGGCACGCTCGCGCCGCCGGTGGCGACCGAGTCGCAGTACCAGTTCGACCTGCGGGCCGCCGCGCCGGCCGGTTCCGGCGACGAGGACGCCGGCTACTACGTCGTGGACCCGCCGAGCACGCTGCTCCTCAGCGACGAGGCGCTCCGTGAGTACTACCGGCCCTCGACGATCTACTTTTGGAACTCCGACCAGACCCGGCTCGTCCCGGACCAGCGGTACCTCCCCCTCGCGGTGCCCCGGGAGCGCCGGGTCACCGAGGCGGTCGGCTGGCTCACCGACGGCCCGTCGGAGTGGCTGACCCCCACCGTGACCCGGCTGCCCGACGGCGCCCAACTGATCAACAACGCCACCGAGACCGACGGTCGGTGGGAGATCGACATCGCCATGTCGGGCGAGGACGGGACCAAGCTCGACCGGCTCGTCACCCAGCTCGCCTGGTCGCTACCGGACGTCGACGGCCCGCTGGAGTTGAAGGTGCGCAACCAGACCCGCCGGCAGATCCCCAGCGCCGCCGAGCATCGGCTCACCCACCCGGTGTACCAGGTCCGGCAGGACCCGCAGCGGTTCTGCGTGTACGAGGGGGAGGTGCGTCCGCTGGCGTTCCTCGGCGAGGTCAGCAGCACCGACCCGATTGCCCCGGCGGACAACCGCAACGTCGTCTCCGCCGGGCTCAGCCGGGCCGGGGAGCAGATCCTCGCCGCGCTCGTGGTGACCGACGGCCGACGTCAGCGGCTCGCGGTGGGCGGCGGGACGGCTCCGGTAGGGGTCACCGCCCGCAGCGCCGCGACGTACGCCTCGATCGGTCGGCCGGTGTGGCTGAAGACCCCGGACGTCCGGGCCGCGCACGGGCTGGTGGTCGCCGACGGCAGACTGCACCGCTTCGACACCAACGCCCAGCTCACCCCGGTGCCGCTGATCGTGCCCGGTCCGGTCACCGCGGTCGCCGCCGCGCTGGACGGGCACCGGATCGCCCTGGTCGTCGACGGCCGGCTGTACGTGGCGGCGGTGAGTGTGGACGGCGGCGGGGTCACCGTCGGACCGACCCGGCAGGTGCCCACCTCGCTGACCGCGCTCACCGCGGTGGACTGGGCCAGGGAGTCCCGGCTGGTCCTGGCCGGTGCGCAGGGCCAGCCGGCGGTCTTCGAGATCGGCGTTGACGGGGCCGGCGCCGAGGTCGCGCTCCGGACCGACCTGGGCGCGAAGGTGACCCACCTGGTGGCCTACCCGGACAACCGGGTCGCCCCGTTCACCCGTAGCCCGGTGATGTACGAGGCGAACCGGGTCACCTGGGCCGGGCCGCCGCTCACCCAGGTGCTGCGGGAACAGGTCCAGGTGGCCGGCCCGGCCGGGGCCGACGCCCGGCCGGGCAGCCCGACCGCCCCGTTCTTCCTCTACTGATCCGCATGCCGGACGGCCTCTGGGCGGATCTCGCCGACCTGGTGCTGCCGGTGGAGTGTGCGGGCTGCCGGACCCGGCGGACCCCGTTGCGGCACGGCTTCTGCGCCGACTGCGTCGCCACGCTGGGCGCGCTGCGGCCCGCTCCGGTACGCCCCGATCCCGTCCCCGCCGGCCTGCCACCCTGCGTCGCCCTCGGCCCGTACGACGGGGTGCTGCGGGAGGCGCTGCTGGCGTACAAGGAACGGGGTCGGCACGGCCTCGCCCGGCCGCTGGGCGGGTTGTTGGCCGAGGTGGTGGCGGCGGCGGTCGGCGAGGTCCGGCCGGTGCTGCTGGTGCCGGTGCCGGACACGGCCGCGGCGGCGCGTGCCCGCTACGGCGACCACCTCGGACGGCTGGCCCGGCACGCCGCGGCCCGGCTGCGGGCGGCGGGCTGGCCGGTGCGGGTGCGGCGGCCGGTGCGGGCCCTGCCCCGACCGGACTCGGTGGGGCTGGACAGCGCCGGCCGGGCGGCGGCAGCGGCCTCGGCGTTTCGGCTGAGGGCGTGGCCACCGGTCGGTCCGGTCGGGTCGGGCGGCACGGTGGTGGTGCTCGACGACATCCTCACCACCGGGGCCACCCTGGCGGCGGTGGGCCGGACGCTCGGTGCGGCCGGACTGCCGCCGGCGGTCGCGGCGGTCCTCGCGGCCACCCGGAAACGCCGATCGTAGTCACTCTCCGTCGTTCCGTTTCACCCCTTGGTGACCGAGCTGTGAAATTCTCTGGTCCGCCATGACAACCGGGGGTGACTGGTTCGCGAGGAGGAGTTAGCGTTTCGGTGTCGGGGGTAGGAGGGGTCCCATCCACCGCTCCCGGCGTGGAAGGAGGCGTAGCCGTACCAACCGGTCGACGCCGCAGGGATGCCCCCAGGGTCGGCCGGATCCAGATCGAAGACCATCCGATCAAGGGAGGTCACGTGGACATCGTGGTCAAGGGCCGTAACGTCGAAGTGCCGGACCATTACCGGGTGCACGTAGCAGAGAAACTTACCAAGATCGAGCGTTACGACCACAAGCTCATCCGGGTCGACGTTGAGTTGTTCCACGAGCGCAACCCGCGCCAGGCGGACCACTGCCAGCGCGTCGAGATCACCTGCGTGTCGCGCGGGCCGGTGATGCGGGCGGAAGCCTGCACCGACGACTTCTACAGCGCGCTCGACGCCGCCATCGCCAAGTTGGACACCCGGCTCCGTCGGGCGGCCGACCGCCGCCGTGTCCACCGGGGACGGCACGCACCGATCTCCGTCGCCGCCGCCACGGCCGGCCTGCCGGTCGCGGACCTCGGTGAGCCCACGTTCTCCACCGGCGCGTCCGGCACAGCCACCGCGGTCGCCGAACGGGACGAGGAGCCCGACGACCAGCCCTGGCACATCGCACGGGAGAAGGTGCACCCCGCCCAGCCGATGACCGTCGACGACGCCCTGTTCCAGATGGAACTCGTCGGCCACGACTTCTACCTGTTCCACAACAAGGAGTCCGGCCGGCCCTGCGTGGTCTACCGCCGTCACGCCTACGACTACGGTCTCATCTCCCTGGACATCTGAGTCCACACCCGCGGGGTGGGGGTCGCCCACCGGCGACCCCCACCCCGCCCCCTCTCCGCGTCGACCACGAGGCCGGCGGCGATCGTCGATCCGCCGTCACGGTCGACGGAGGGAGGGGCGGGGCGGGATCAGGAGAGGTCGCCGGGGAGGAGCGCGTAGATCACGGAGTCGACGCGGGTGCCGTCGGGGCCGGGGAGCCGACCACGCTGGATGCCCTCCCGACGGAACCCGGCCTTCTCCAGCACCCGTTGCGGCGCCACGTTCTCCGGCCGGCAGCCGGCCCACAGCCGGGCGACGCCCACCGTGCCGAACGCCCAGTCGACCAGCAGCCGTACCCCCCGGGTGAGCAGGCCACGACCCCGCCACTCGGGCAGCATGCTCGCGCCGAGCATGGCCTGACCGGTGCGCGGTTCGTCGTACCGCAGGGCGAGGCCGCCGCCCGCCTCCCCGCTGGCCACGTCGACCACGACCAGGTCCGCTACGGTGCCGACCAGCCAGTTGCTCGCCGCCACCCGGCAGCGCCGGTCGACCTCCCAGCGGGGCGGGGGTTCCGGCGGCACCCGGTTGGCGACCACCTCGGGCCGGGTGTGCAACCGGTACATCAGGTCCACGTCGTCCGGGCCGGTCGGGCGCAGCGCGACCACGCCGTCGGTCAGCCCGCCGGGCGGCAGGTCCGGCAGGAGCCGGGGCGTCGGGCCGGGCGGGTCGTCGGCGAGGCGCACCCAGGCGATCAGGTCGGACCGGCCGCCGCCGCGCTGCGCGGCGGCGGCCCGGCGTACCCCCTCGTGCCGGTAGCCGGCGGCCAGCGCGACCCGCTGGCTCGCGGCGTTCTCCTCCTCGGTGAGCAGTTCCAGCCGGACCAGGCCGGTGGCGAAGGCGTGCCCGGTCAGCGCCCGGGTCGCGGCGGTGGCCACGCCCCGGCCCCGGGCCCACGGCGCCACCCAGTACCCGATCTCCCCCTGCCGGCGCATCGGCACCAGCCGGTCGACGCCCACCGCGCCGAGGAGCCGGTCGGAGTCCGGATCGGTGACGGCGTACGCCGTCCCACCGCCGGCTGCGGCGGCCGGGGCGCTCTCGGTGATCCAGCGGCGGGCGTCCGCCTCGGTGTACGGGCTGGGCAGCCCGCCGAGGAAGCGCCGGATGAGCGGATCGTTGCAGGCGGCCACCAGGTCGGCTACGTCGGTGTCCCGGTACGGCCGCAGCCGCACCCCGTCGCCCTCGATCACCCGTGGTTCCATCTCGTCTCCCGTTCGGTCTCGGATCGGGGCCGCTGTCCGGCCCGGCCCCGGCGGGCGGTGGGGCCGGCGACGTGCCCGGCGGCGCGCCTCACCGTCCGGCCTGGTCGTCGGCGAGCAGCGCGCCCAGCCAGGCGTCGGCGCGCGTGCCGCGGTACGCGATCCCCGCCCGGGAGGTGCCCTCCATCCGGAAGCCGGCCTTCTCGGCGGCCCGGCGTGAGGCGGTGTTGCCGACGTTGGCCCGCCACTCGACCCGGGCCAGCCCGAGGGTGGCGAACCCCCAGGTGGACACCGCCGCCAGGGCGGCCGGCAGGTAGCCCCGGCCGCGCGCGTGCGGCGCGGTCAGGAAGCCGACGTCGGCCAGCCCCGGATCCACCGGGGAGATGCGCAGGTCGACGTTGGCCACGTACGCGTCGTCGGGGTCCGCGACGGTGAAGCAGGCGGCCCGCCCGTCGGCCCAGGTCGACCGGTGGTAGGCGAGGTACGCCTCGGCGTCCGAGCGCTGGTACGGGTCGGGCACGCTGGTCCAGCGGACGGTCTCCGGGTCCCGGCAGGTGGTGACGAGGGCGTCCAGGTCCCGCTCGTCCATCGCGCGCAGCCGCAGCTCGACCGCGCCGACGGTGGCGAACAGCTCGGGGTGCGGCCGGCCGAAGACCGCCGCGTGGCGGGCCGCCAGGGTGCCCGGCCCGGCCGGTCCGGAGGCGCCGGGCTCGGGCACCTCGCCGGGCAGCAGCGAGCCGATCCAGCCGTCCTCGGGGCCCTCGGGCGGTGGCGCGGCCAGCCGGAGCCGACCCTCGATGCGGAAGCCGGCGCGCAGTGCGGCGAGTCGGGAGGCGTGGTTGCCCAGCCCGGCCTGCCAGACGATCCGGCGCAGTTCCAGCCGGTCGAAGGCCCACCGGGCCACCGCCCGGGTCGCCCGCGCGGCGAGGTTGCGCCCCCGGGCCCACGGGGCGGTCCAGTAGCCGATCTCACCGGATCGCAGCCCGCGGTCGATGCTGACCAGGCCGCAGGAGCCGAGCAGCTCGCCGCTGCCGGCGTCGCAGACGGCGAAGGTCGCCGAGGTGCCGTCGGCCCAGCCCCGGGGGGCGAGGTCGGTCACGAAACCCGTGGCGTGCTCCGGCAGGTACGGTCGGGGTACCGTGGTCCAGCGCTGGATGTCCGGGTCCTGGCAGGCCCGGTGCACGTCGTCGGCGTCGGCGGGCCGCCATGGGCGTAGCAGCAGGCCGTCCTCGATGATCTCCACAGGCTCCACGGAGCCATCGTGCCCGACCGTTCGCGCTGGGCGTAACCGCATATCCCCGTGCCACGGTCGTGACGCGCGTCTTATGTCGGTTTCCGTGGACCTCACGTACGCCACCAGTGACCATTGGGCCGATGGAGCGCCTACGATGGTTCGAGACTGTCTAGGGGAGCGTTGATCCGTGTCGATTCTGGAAAAGGTCCTTCGCGCCGGCGAGGGTCGCATGGTGCGCCGGTTGAAGGCCATCGCCGCCGCCGTCAGCTCGATCGAGGACGAGTACGTCAACCTCACCGACGACGAGCTGCGCGGCATGACCGACCACTTCAAGGAGCGGATCGCCGACGGGGAGTCCCTCGACGACCTGTTGCCCGAGGCGTTCGCCGTGTGTCGGGAGGCGGCGGCCCGGGTGCTCGGTCAGCGGCCGTACGACGTCCAGGTCATGGGTGGGGCGGCGCTGCACTTCGGCAACATCGCCGAGATGAAGACCGGTGAGGGCAAGACCCTGACCTCGGTCATGCCGGTCTACCTCAACGCCCTGTCCGGCAAGGGCGTGCACGTGGTCACCGTCAACGACTACCTGGCCCAGCGCGACGCCGAGTGGATGGGGCGGGTACACGAGTTCCTCGGCCTCACCGTCGGCGTGGTCCTGCCGAACCGGCCGGCGTCCGAGCACCGGGCCGCGTACGAGTGCGACATCACCTACGGCACCAACAACGAGTTCGGCTTCGACTACCTGCGCGACAACATGGCCTGGTCCCGCGACGACCTGGTCCAGCGCGGCCACAACTTCGCGGTGGTCGACGAGGTCGACTCGATCCTGATCGACGAGGCCCGGACCCCGCTGATCATCTCGGGTCCGGCCGAGCACTCCGCCCGGTGGTACCAGGAGTTCGCCACGGTGGTGGCCCGCCTCCAGGCCGGCAAGGACGGCGAGGGCGACTACGAGGTCGACTACGCCAAGCGCACCATCGCGGTCACCGAGCGTGGCGTGGCCAAGGTCGAGGACCGGCTCGGCATCGACAACCTGTACGAGTCGGTGAACACCCCGCTGGTCGGCTACCTCAACAACGCGATCAAGGCCAAGGAGCTCTACAAGCGCGACAAGGACTACATCGTCAACGACGGTGAGGTCATGATCGTCGACGAGTTCACCGGCCGTATCCTGCACGGCCGCCGGTACAACGAGGGCATGCACCAGGCGATCGAGGCCAAGGAGGGGGTGGAGATCAAGCAGGAGAACCAGACCCTGGCCACCATCACCCTCCAGAACTACTTCCGCCTCTACAACCGGCTCTCCGGCATGACCGGTACGGCGCAGACCGAGGCGGGCGAGTTCAACAAGGTCTACAAGGTCGGCGTCGTGAGCATCCCGACGCACCGGCCGATGGTCCGCCAGGACCGCCCCGACGTGATCTACAAGACCGAGAAGGCCAAGTTCAACGCGGTGGTGGAGGACATCGCCGAGCGGCACGTGGCCGGTCAGCCGGTGCTGGTCGGCACGGTCTCGGTGGAGAACTCGGAGATCCTCTCCACGCTGCTGCGGCGGCGCGGCATCCCGCACGCGGTGCTGAACGCGAAGTTCCACGCCCGGGAGGCGGAGATCGTCGCCCAGGCCGGCCGGAAGGGCGCGGTCACCGTCGCCACCAACATGGCCGGCCGTGGCACGGACATCCTGCTCGGCGGCAACCCCGAGTTCCTCGCCGCCTCCGAGCTGCGTCAGCGTGGCCTCGACCCGGCCGAGGAGCCGGAGGAGTACGCCAAGGCGCTGGAGGAGATCCTGCCCAAGTGGAAGCAGGCCTGCGAGGCGGAGGCCGAGGAGGTCGGCGCCGCCGGTGGCCTGTACGTGCTGGGCACCGAGCGGCACGAGTCCCGCCGGATCGACGACCAGCTGCGCGGCCGGTCCGGCCGGCAGGGCGACCCGGGTGAGTC
This sequence comes from Micromonospora sp. NPDC050187, assembly GCF_044459745.1. NCBI lineage: Bacteria > Bacillati > Actinomycetota > Actinomycetes > Micromonosporales > Micromonosporaceae > Micromonospora > Micromonospora sp. NPDC050187. The sequence goes on along the minus strand of NZ_JBITJH010000006.1, from coordinate 81,676 downwards.
GCGCTTCTACCTCTCGCTCCAGGACGAGCTGATGAAGCGGTTCCGGGCCGGTGCGGTCGAGGCGGTGATGGAGCGCTTCAACATCCCCGAGGACGTGCCCATCGAGTCGAAGATGGTCACCCGCCAGATCAAGAGCGCCCAGGCGCAGATCGAGGGCCAGAACGCCGAGATCCGCAAGAACGTCCTCAAGTACGACGAGGTCATGAACAAGCAGCGGCAGGTGGTCTACGCCGAGCGGCTGCGCGTGCTCAACGGGGAGGACCTCTCCGACCAGGTGCGCAACATGATCGACGACGTCGTCGGGGCGTACGTCGTGGGGGCCACCAGCGACGGGTACGCCGAGGACTGGGACCTCGAACAGCTCTGGACGAACCTCAAGCAGCTCTACCCGGTCGGCGTGACCATCGAGGAGCTGGAGGAGGAGGTCGGCGGCTCGCGGGCCAGCATCGACCAGGACTTCCTGGTCAGCCGGCTCAAGGAGGACGCGAACGCCGCGTACGACCGCCGTGAGGAGTCCCTCGGCGAGGAGGCGGTACGCCAGCTGGAGCGGATGGTCCTGCTCCAGGTGATCGACCGCAAGTGGCGTGAGCACCTCTACGAGATGGACTACCTCCAGGAGGGCATCAGCCTGCGGGCGTACGCCCAGCGCGACCCGGTGGTGGAGTACCAGCGCGAGGGCTTCGACATGTTCGCCACCATGATGGACGGCATCAAGGAGGAGACGGTCGGCTTCCTCTACAACCTGGATGTCCAGGTCGAGGAGCCCACGCCGGAGCCGGAGCAGGTCCAGCTGCTGGAGAAGCCGGTCGAGATCCGGGCCAAGGGTCTCAACCGGGCCCCGCAGCAGCAGGGCCTCCAGTACTCCGCGCCGACCATCGACGGGGAGGCCGGCGCGGGTGCGGTCGCCGTGGAACGGCCGGAGGAGCAGCCCGCCGAGCCGCCGCGCCAGTCCGCCCCGGCGCTCGGCGTCGGTGGATCCGCTCCCCAGCGGCCCACGCCGTCCCGTCCGTCGGCCGGCCTGCGTGGCCCCGCAGCCCCGACCCCGAGTGCCCGGCGGGCGCCCACCGGCCAGGCCGAGGGGGGCAACGGCCCGTCCCGGAACGCGCCCTGCCCGTGCGGCTCCGGCCGGAAGTACAAGCGCTGCCACGGCGCGCCCAACGGCGGCAACTGACCGACGAACACGACCGACGAGGGGCGTCCACCGTACGCGGTGGGCGCCCCTCGCGGCGTTCTCCGGGGTTGGACCGGGGCTGGACTGCGGTGCACACTCCGCGCCGGTTGCGGCTTACGCATCGGGCCGGCTGCGGTGCACACTCCGCGCCGGTTGCGGCTCACGCTCCCGGGTGCGGACCGGGGGAGCGGGGACGACTCAGAGGATCTGGAGGACGACGCAGATCCAGCCCGGCCCACGACGCTCCAGGCGTAACGCCATCGCCCAGCTCCGTCCGTTCGGGGCGGCGAGCACCGCGGCGGCCTCGATCGCGGCCGGCTGCGGCTGGCACACCCGGAGGCGGCGTAGCCGCACCATGGGGCGGGTGGCGCGTCGCCGCACCGGCCCGAGCCGGGAGGTAGCCAGGGCGAGCTGTTCCAGCACGGCGGCCGTGCGCAGCGGGTCGGTGAGTGGTCGGAGTTGGCCGGGCGGCCGGTAGCCGTTGACGACCTCCAGGCAGGTGCCGACGAACCGGTGCGCCGCCCGGGTGGCCTCCGGGGTGGCGGTGGCGGGCGGCCCGACGGCGGGAGCGGCCGGTCGGGGCGGGCGCGGCGCGGTGGGACGGCGGGTGGCTCGCCCGACGGGCCGCCCCCGGCCGGGGCGGCCGGCGTCGACCAGGTCGAGGGCGAGCTGGGCGGCGGACGGACGGGGCCAGAGATCGGCGAGCTGATCGTCGGCGAACGGCGGGTCGAGGGGCGGCGCGGGTCGCAACCGGACCGGGGGACGTGGTGGCACCGGACTGCGGGAGTCGACCATCAGATCCCCTTCATTCCTTCGTTTGCCTACGTTTGCCTCCGACAGCCTCCATCTTCAGACATGGAACGGCTCCGGTCAATGTCCGTCGGTGATCGGACGGCTACTCGGTGGCGTCGCGTTCGGTGAGCGGATTGGCCCGTACCCACTCGGCGGTCTCGGCGTACTTGCGCTGGATGTACTCCTCCAGCCCGGCGCGTTCCACCCGCCACTGCCCCCGCCCGCCGATCTTGATAGCGGGCAGCTCGCCGCTGCGGACCATGTGGTAGACCTGCGAGTCGGTGACGTTGAGCTCGGCCGCCACGTCGGACAGCAGCAGGAACCTCGGTTCCATGTCAGACCCCTCGCGTTGCCGGCGTTTGCCTCAGTTTGCCACCGGTGGGCCCCAGGGCGCACCGGGCCGGGCGGGGATGCCTTTCCGCCGGTCGTGCCGGGTGTACTACGGTCACGGCGTCCGGCACGGCCGGCGTCCCGGCCGGAGGACCGGCCGGCCTCGAGCGGGGAGACCAGCGTGACCGACGACCTTGTCCGGGCGTACGTGCCGGCGACCGTACCGATGCTGACCCGGCTGCGCGACGAGGGCCTGCCGGCCGGTGCGGTGCACGCGGTCACGCCCGGCCTGCGCGAGTGGTACGCCGAGGGTGACGAGGAGGAGCTGGAGTACGTCGCCTTCACCCGGGCCGCCCAGGACGCGCTGCGACTGCTGCACGACGACCCGTCCGCGCCCCGTCGACGCGCGGTGGTCTCGGTGGACGTGCCGGCCGGGGCGCTGGGTCGGCCCGACGGCGAACTCGGCTCCAGTGTCGTCCACCTGTCCCGGCCGGTCCCGTTGGAGGCGGTCGCCGCCCTGCACGTCGACGGTGCGGAGGCGACCGCGGACGTGACCGCCGCCGTGGCGGTCGTCGACCGGGCACTCGCCGGTGACGAGGACGCCCAGTTCACGGTCGACGGGGTGGAGGACCACGAACTGGAGTGGTACGACCCCTCCGAGCTGGACCTGCTGCTCCGTACCGTCTCCTGAGCGCGGGGCGGTCCTCGGGCCGTCGGCGGTCGCTCAGCCGTCGGCCGGCTCGTCCTCGTCCTCGTCGTTGGCGGGGGTCGGGCCGAGCGTGCGGCCGAAGGCGATCATCGCGGTGAGCGCACCGACGAAGAGCACCCAGATGCCGTTGTCGAGCCGGGAGGTGCCCAGGGTGGTCTGGGCCACCGCGTCCGCCTCGCTGAGCGCCGCGGCCAGGTCGAGCAGTGAGCGCCCGCCGATCCGGAGGACCACCTCGGTGAGCAGCAGCAGCAGACCCGGCCCGGCCCCGGCCACCAGGTACGCCGGCCACCGGTCGGCCGGCGCTTCCGGGTCCCGCCGCAGTGCCCGGCGCCGGGCCAGGTGGAGGTAGCCGAAGGCGACCACACCGGCCACCAGTCCGGCGAGCAGGGACTCGGTGCGGGAGACCCACCGGGCCGCCCCGACCATGGCCTCCTGGGTGCCGCCACCGCCGTAGAGCTCGAACAGCGGATCGCGGACCCGGCTGAACGCGACCACGAAGACCAGGACCGTGAGGGTGGCGGCGACCATGGCCCCGACCACCCGGGCGTTGCGGGCGCCGGCCAGCGCGCCACCGACGACGGCGGCTGCGGCGGTGGTGCCGGCGATCACGTTCGTGGTCGCGTTGTCGGCGTAGAAGAGGTTGATCGTCACGGCGGTGAGCAGCCCGACGAGCAGGCCGACCCCGGTGGCCGTGACGAAGCGGAGGGTGGCCCGGTCGACACCCCGGCGGGCCAGCAGGTTGGTCCCCGCGAGCGCCATCCCACCGCCGGCGACCAGGGCCGCCGAGATCACCCCGGGCAGCGCGTACGCGGAGAGGCTGACCGCCGTGACACCGGCCTGCGCGGACGTGATCGCGGCCCGGGTGGACCACAGCATGGCGGCCAGCCAGCCGAGTGCGAGCAGCGCGAGGAGGGCAGCCGCCGGCGAACCCGCTGGGACGGTGGTCTCCCCGGCCGACGGGCCGTCGACCGGCTGGTCCGGGTCCGCGGCCGTCGAGCTGCCGGGCTGCTGGGTCATCGTCTCCCCTTCGACGCGAACGCGCGCCAGCGACCCACCTCCGACGGGTACGGGCACGGTCTCCGACGGGTACGGGAAGGTGGCGAGCGGGTCACCGGCTCCCCAGGGTACGCGCCCGCCCGCCCGGCCGGCCCGGGTGTGAGCAGGGGTCCCCTGTTACCGCTTTTTGCCGAGCAGGGGACCCCTGCACCCACCTCATCCGGGTGGGACGTGGCCGGCTAGGTGGGTGGGGTCGGTCGTGGGAGAATCGCGGCAGGTCCCGTCGCCGCGATCCGGTGAAGCGTCACGCCCGGTGGCCGGCCGTCCGGTCGGTGGCTGCGGGTCCGGTTTCGCCACCGCCGTCGAGATCGCCAGGAGCTGTGATGGACGCCGTGTTCTCCGTACCCGAACCGCGTAACGAGCCGGTACGCGCCTACGAGCCGGGCAGTGCCGATCGGGAGCGGCTCCAGCGGCGTCTCGCCGAACTGGCCGCCGAGCGGCTTGACCTGACCATGACCGTCGCCGGTGAGCAGCGGATGGCCGGCGGCGAGCGGATCGACGTGGTGCAGCCGCACCGGCACGCGCACGTGCTCGGGGTCACCGCGCACGCCGACCACGCGGACGCGCGGGCGGCGGTCAAGGCGGCCCTGGACGCGGCTCCGATGTGGCGGGCGCTGCCGTTCGAGGAGCGGGCGGCGATCTTCCTGCGCGCGGCCGAGCTGCTCGCCGGCCCGTGGCGGGACACGCTCAACGCCGCCACCATGCTCGGCCAGTCGAAGACGGTGGTCCAGGCCGAGATCGACTCGGCCTGCGAGTTCGTGGACTTCCTCAGGTTCAACGTGCACTTCGCGCGGAGGTTGCTGGCGGAGCAGCCGATGTCGTCGCCCGGGGTGTGGAACCGGTTCGACCACCGCCCGCTGGAGGGCTTCGTCTACGCGATCACTCCGTTCAACTTCACCGCGATCGCCGGCAACCTGCCCTCGGCCCCGGCGCTGCTCGGCAACACCGTGGTCTGGAAGCCCGCGCCGACCCAGCAGTTCGCGGCGCACTTCACCATGCGCCTGTTCGAGGCGGCCGGGCTGCCGCCCGGTGTGATCAACATGGTCACCGGTCGGGGCGAGGAGGTCTCCGAGGTGGTCCTCGCCGACCCCGACCTGGCCGGCATCCACTTCACCGGCTCGACCAAGGTGTTCCAGCACCTCTGGCGGACCGTCGGGGACAACATCGCCCGGTACCGGGGCTACCCCCGGCTGGTCGGCGAGACCGGCGGCAAGGACTTCGTGGTGGCGCATCCCAGCGCCGACGGGGACGCGCTGCACACCGCCCTGATCCGGGGCGCCTACGAGTACCAGGGGCAGAAGTGCTCGGCGGCGTCGCGGGCGTACGTTCCCCGGTCCATCTGGGAGGGCGGACTGCGGGACCGGCTGGCCGCCACCGCCGAGTCGCTGACCTACGGCGACGTGACCGACCTCGCCAACTTCGGTGGTGCGGTGATCGACGCGAAGGCGTTCGACCGGCACGCCGCCGCGTTGGAGCTGATCTCCTCTGACGACAGTTGCCGGGTGCTGGCCGGCGGCACCGCCGACGACTCGGAGGGTTGGTTCGTCCGGCCGACCCTGTTCGAGTGCACCGACGGCACGCACGAGACGTTCACCACCGAGTACTTCGGGCCGATCCTCGGCGTGCACGTCTTCGACGACGCCCGCTTCGACGACGTGGTCGCCCAGGCCGAGTCGGTGGCCCCGTACGCGCTGACCGGGTCCATCTTCGCGACGGACCGCCGGGTGGTGGAGGCGGTCGCGGAGCGGATGCGGTACGCGGCCGGCAACTTCTACGTCAACGACAAGCCGACCGGCGCGGTGGTCGGGCAGCAGCCGTTCGGAGGTGCCCGGGCCAGCGGCACCAACGACAAGGCCGGCTCCTGGCACAACCTGGTCCGCTGGATGTCACCACGCACCATCAAGGAGACCTTCGTCCCACCGACGGATCACACCTACCCGCACATGGGCTGAGGTCGTCCGGGCGCCTCGCGTCCGATCGTGTCGTCCCGACGGGCCCCGTTCCGCCGTCCATCGGCGGGGCGGGGCCCGTCGGCATGCCGTCGGACTGACCCGCCGTGGTGGAATCTAGACGAAAACGGACATGGGGTCAGGCGTTTCATGTACCCTGCGTAATCAAATGATCATATAGGTAGGCGTCCTCCAGGCTCCCCAATGTATCGATCATCCTCAATGGACTGTCGTCCTCCGACAGTGCACATAGGAAGTCACGGGGTGTGCTGATTGCGCCAAATCCTGGACGCCGGGTCAGCAAAGTGGCAGCGTAATGGGCATGGCGGATTCCGGAATCAATCCCACAGCGGCGGCCCTGCTCGGGCTGCTCCATGAGGGTCCCATGACAGGCGGTCAACTGATGGCCGCCGCCGAGCGCCGGCTGGCGCCCTACTGGTCGATGACCCGCAGTCAGGTCTACCGAGAGTTGCCGGTCCTGGCCGAGCGCGGACTCGTACGGATGGGTAAGCCCGGTCCACGCTCCAGCCAGCCGTACGCGATCACCCCGTCCGGGAAGCGGACGTTCTCCCGCTGGCTGGCGGAGGGGCCGGGCAAGGACACCATCCGCAACCCGGTCGCGTTGCGGATCGCCTTCGGCGAACTGCACTCGGCGACCCAGCTGCGCAACCTCTACACCTCGGCGAACGAATACCACACCGAGGCGCTGGCGCACGTCCGTGAGCAGGTGCGCAACGCCAAGAAGGAGGGCGCCTCCTTCGACGCGAGCGCCCTGGAGTTCGCGGTCGCCTACCACAAGGCCGCCCTGACCTGGCTGAAGAACGCCCCGGTCCCCGGCTGAGCGCCGATCCGCCGCCGGGCCCGCCCGCGGACCGTGGAGTCGTACCAGCCCGCTGACCACCCGCACGACGCCACCAGGCACCCCGGACCGGGGGCCGGCGACGCCCGCCGGGCCCCTCGCCCGGAAGCTTTCCGCTCCGACGGCGGGCCTCGCCGGCCCGCCGCCCGCTTCCGCCGGTACGCTTGGCTGTCGTGACCGCTGCCGATTACGCCGAACAGCTCAAGGAACTCGACGCGACCCTGCGCAACATCGAGGCCGTCCTCAACCTCGACCGGCTGCACGAGGACAAGGCCCGGCTCGAGCAGGCGGCCTCCGCGCCGGACCTGTGGGACGACCAGGCCCGCGCCCAGCAGGTGACCTCGCAGCTGTCGTACGTCAACGGCGAGATCAGCAAGCTGGGCAGCCTGCGGTCCCGGCTCGACGACGCCCGCGTCCTGCTGGAGCTGGCCGAGGCCGAGTCGGACTCCAGCGTGCTCACCGAGGTGGAGACCGAGATCGCCGGGCTGGGCAAGGCCATCCAGGAGATGGAGGTGCGCACCCTGCTCTCCGGGGAGTACGACTCCCGGGAGGCGCTGGTGGCGATCCGGGCCGGGGCCGGCGGCGTGGACGCGGCGGACTTCGCCGAGATGCTGCTGCGGATGTATCTGCGCTGGGCCGAGCGGCACGGCTACCCGACCGAGGTCTACGAGACCTCGTACGCCGAGGAGGCCGGGTTGAAGTCGGCGACCTTCGCGGTGAAGGTCCCGTACGCGTTCGGCACCCTCAGCGTCGAGTCCGGCACCCACCGGCTGGTCCGGATCAGCCCCTTCGACAACCAGGGGCGGCGGCAGACCAGCTTCGCCGGGGTCGAGGTGCTGCCGGTGGTGGAGCAGACCGACCACATCGACATCCCCGAGAACGAGATGCGCATCGACGTCTACCGGTCCTCCGGGCCGGGCGGCCAGAGCGTCAACACCACCGACTCGGCGGTCCGGATCACCCACATCCCGACCGGCATCGTGGTCACCTGCCAGAACGAGAAGTCCCAGCTCCAGAACAAGGCGTCCGCGATGCGGGTGCTCCAGGCCCGGCTGTTGGAGCGCAAGCGTCAGGAAGAGCAGGCCAAGATGGAGGGGCTCAAGACCGACGCGGCCGGCTCGTGGGGTGACCAGATGCGCTCGTACGTCCTGCACCCGTACCAGATGGTGAAGGATCTGCGTACCGAGCACGAGACGGGCAACCCGACCTCGGTCTTCGACGGTGAGCTGGACGCCTTCATCGAGGCGGGGGTCCGGTGGCGGAAGCAGCAGCAGCTCGCCGCTGACGGTGCGTGATCGACTCCGGGCGCAGCGCGTTGATCGATTGTCGCGTAACCTACTAAATCGATGACTCCACACGCGTCGGCGGGGCGTGGGGGACGCCCCGCCCGTCACACGGCGTAGACTCCCTCTCCGTGATTCAGCTTGAGCAAGTGACGAAGACGTACCCGAAGGCGTCCCGCCCGTCGCTCGACAACGTGTCGGTCTCGATCGAGAAGGGCGAGTTCGTCTTCTTCATCGGCCCTTCCGGCTCCGGCAAGTCCACCATCATCAAGCTCCTGCTGCACGAGGTCAGCCCGAACAAGGGGCGGGTCATCGTGAACAGCAAGGACGTCACGTCGATGCGGTCCTGGAAGCGTCCCCAGTTCCGGCGCTCCATCGGCTGCGTGTTCCAGGACTTCCGGCTGCTGCCCAACCGCACCGCGTACGAGAACGTGGCGTTCGCCCTCGAGGTGATCGGCAAGACCAAGGCGGTCGCCCGCCGGGTCGTGCCCGAGGTGCTGGAACTCGTCGGCCTCGGTGGCAAGGAGCACCGGTACCCGCACGAGCTCTCCGGTGGTGAGCAGCAGCGGGTGGCGGTGGCCCGGGCGTTCGTGAACCGGCCGCTGATCCTGCTGGCGGACGAGCCGACCGGAAACCTCGACCCGGACACCTCCATCGAGATCATGCGCCTGCTGGACCGGATCAACCGCACCGGCACCACGGTCGTGATGGTCACGCACGACTCCAACATCGTCAACCAGATGCGTCGCCGGGTCGTCGAGATCGAGAGCGGACGCATCGTGCGGGACCAGGCCCGCGGCGTCTACGGCTGAGCCTGCCCGGCCCGCCGCCCCCGCGGCGGGCCTGCGGCTCGCCGCCCCCGGAACGGGGCCCTGCGGCCCGATCTGACGACGAACACTTGCCGGAGACCCGGAGGAATGCCCGATGCGCGTTAAATACGTCCTGTCCGAGGTGCTGGTCGGACTGTGGCGCAACGTGACCATGACCATCGCCATGATCATCACGATGGCGGTGTCCCTGACCATGCTCGGTGCCAGCGGTCTGATGTACCGCCAGGTCTCCGACATGAAGGAGCTCTACTACGAGAACATCGAGGTGTCGATCTTCCTCAAGACCGACGTCCCCGCCGAGGCGCGGGACTCGCTGCGCGTCAAGCTGGACGGCGACCCGCTGGTCGAGGAGGTCGTCTACGTCAACAAGGACGAGGCGTACCAGCGCTTCCAGCAGATGTTCCAGGACGCGCCGGACCTGGTCGGGGCCGTCCAGGCGGACGTGCTGCCCGAGTCGTTCCGGCTCAAGCTGACCAATCCGCAGGAGTACCGGTCGATCTACGACCAGTACAAGGACGACGCGGCGGTCGACGAGATCGTCGACCAGAGTGCGCTGCTCGACAAGATCTTCAACATCCTGACCGCGATCCAGAACATCGCGCTCGCCGCCGCCGCCGTGATGGCGATCGCGGCCCTCCTCCTGGTGGCCAACACCATCCAGGTCGCCGCGTACAGCAAGCGGCGTGAGGTCGCGGTCATGAAACTGGTCGGTGCCTCCAACTGGTTCATCCAGGCGCCGTTCGTGCTGGAGGCCGTGGTCGCCGGTCTGATCGGTTCACTGCTCGGCCTGCTCGCCCTGGTCGGCGCCAAACAGTTCCTGTTCGACGGGTCGTTGCAGTCCCTCCAGGGCCTGCTCTCCCCGGTCAGCTGGGGCGACATCCTGATCATGTTCCCGCTGATGGCGGGCGTGGGCGGTCTGGTCAGCGCGGTCACCGCCTGGGTCACGCTCCGCTTCTACCTGCGGGTCTAGTTACCTCTGCGGGTCATCTCCGGGCGATGAGGACCCTCCGGCACCGGGAACAAATGGTGCCGGGGGGTCCTTTCCGTTCAGGTAGCATGGGCGGGCTGTCCGCCGGGTCGATCACGAAAGGGGTGTGGCCGATGCCACGGGAGAAGGGGCGGAAGGTCGTCGCCTCCAACCGCCGGGCGCGGCACGACTACAGCATCCTCGACACCTACGAGGCGGGCATGGCGCTGACCGGCACGGAGGTGAAGTCGCTGCGCGCGGGGCGGGCGTCCCTGGTGGACGCGTTCGCTCAGGAGCGTGACGGGGAGCTCTTCCTGCACGGCATGCACATCCCGGAGTACGTCCAGGGCACGTGGACCAACCACGAGCCCCGGCGGACCCGGAAGCTGCTGCTCAAGCGCCTGGAGATCGACCGGCTGATCGGCAAGAGCCGGGAGGGCGGGCTGACCATGGTGCCGTTGCAGGTCTACTTCTCCGACGGCTGGGCCAAGGTCGAGATCGGGCTGGCCAAGGGTAAGAAGGCCTACGACAAGCGCCAGGACCTGGCCAAGCGGGACGCGGACCGGGAGATCAACCGGGCGATGGGTCGGCGAGGTAAGGGAATGGCTGAGTGATTCGTCCCGTTTGTCCGCCATGGTCGGCTGCAGCCGGTCGCGGGGTGGGGCTCGGGATGAAACCCGTTGCGGGAGGCGTTAGGCTTGGTGGAGCTGCCGACAGGGGCAGCCACTCGAGGGGGTGACTGGTTTCGACTTCGTGCGTGGCGTCAGGGGAAGCGAGCCGAGGAAGCCGACGTCGTCTCGTGAATCGGTCGTCGGAAACCAATAAGCGCCAAGAACAATCGCGCTGACTTCGCTCTCGCCGCCTGAGGCGAGTAGTGAGTCTGTCGGCCTGGGAGCGCCTTCGACCCAGTTAGCCGGCATCAGCTAGGAGGCTGGCCAATCGGACCCGGTCGCGGGGTCCGTGCGGCGAGATTAATCAGCGACTGGGCCCGTCACACCGACTCGCTCGCGTGATCGGAGGGGCCGAGTAGAGGCACAGCGAGCTGCGCTCGGAGAAGCCCTGACAAGGCGGCGAAGGACCCGGGTTCGATTCCCGGCACCTCCACCGACACCGTGATGCGCCCCGGTCCCACCAGTGGACCGGGGCGCATCGCCGTCTGCGGGGAGTCGTCGGCACATCGCGGTCGGTGGGAACCGGAGACGCGTCGGCGTACGTCGAACCGGCATGCGTCGACGAGTGACTCTGCTGCTGGGCCTGCCGATCATGCTGGCCCTGACCGGCTGCGCCCAGAACGGGGCCACGCCGGCCGAACCGGAGGACCGCTGGGAGTCGTTCCAGCGGCGGGCCGCCGAGGTGGCCGAGGCGTGGCAGCCCGGCCCCGCCTGGACGACCAGCTACATCCCGTTGGAGAGCCCCACCGTCCTCGCCGGTGATCCGAAGTTCTCCCCGGAGACCGAGCAGGCCTTCCAGGCCGGCTGGTACCGGGAGCAGGTCGCGATTCCCACGACCCGCCCGGCGGAGGGCACCGTCCGGTTCCCGGACGGCACGCTCGACGTGCCACTGCTCAGCGCCGCCGAGGCGTACCGGCAGATCGACCTGGGGGACCCGCCGCCGTGCGAGGGCCGACCGAAGGTTCCCGGACCGACGGTCGAGCCGGGCCCGGACGGGCCGGTCGCCGGCACCTCCACGGTGGTGTCCTGCGCGCCGCTGACCGTCACCGGGGTCAAGCTCGGCACCGCCGAGCTGCGCACCAGCCGGGGCGAGGCCACCGTGCCGGCCTGGCTGTTCACCGTCGAGGAACTTGCCGTACCGGTCGCCCGGGTGGCCGTGGCGCCCAGCGCGATCACCGCCGTGCCGGCGGGCGCCGGTCCGAGCGGACCGCCGGCCCCCGAACTGGCCGCCGCCCAGAACGTCGTCTCCGTCGAGGGTGCCGAGCTGACCTGGCGGGTCGGCGTGGGCGCCTGCGACACCGGCATCGAGCCGCTGGTCGCCGAGTTCGACGACGTGGTGGTGGTCGGGGCCGGAGTGGTCCGGAGCACCGGGGTCTGCACGGACCAGTTAAAGCTGGAGCCGGTCAGCGCGACGCTCAAGGCGCCGCTGGGCACCCGCACGGTGCTGGACGTGGTGGGTGGGGCGCCGGTGTCGTTGCTCGGCGGGTGACTGCCCGTCCCCCGGCGGGGCGGCGGCGACGGGAACCGGCGCGGGCCGCCCCTCGGGAGGGGACGTTCAGAGCAGCGGCGGCACCTCGGTGTCGATCGGCACCGGGACGACCGTGGGCCGGTCTGCGCGCAGCCCGGCGGCGAGGGCCGCGGCGATCTCGTCCGGGGTGCCGGCCACCGCCGTGGCGCAGCCGTAGCCGCCCGCGATCGCGGTGACGTCCAGCCCGGGCAGTTCCAGTCCGGGCACGCCGGGGGTCCGCTTGTGCTCGGCGAACGCCTTGAGGATGGCGTACTGCCGGTTGACCGGGACCAGTACGACCAGCGGCAGGCCCAGCTGGGCGGCGGTCCACAGGGCCTGCACCGAGTAGTGGAACGAGCCGTCCCCGATCACCGCCACCACCGGCCGGCCGCGTCCGGTGTCCCGTTCGGCCAGCGCGATGCCCACCGCGGCGGGCAACCCGAAGCCCAACCCGCCACTGGCCATGGTGAAGTACGACGCCGGGCGGCGGATCCGCAGGTGCCGGCGCAGCGCGGCCAGGTTGGACGGTGACTCCTGCACGAGCACCCCGTCGGCGGGCCAGAGACCGCCCAGCGTGGCGAAGAACGCATCCGCGCTCAGCGGTATCCCGGTCTCCGGGGACGGCGGATCCGGGCGGGGCGGTGGCGGCGTCCGTGGCGCCGGGGGCAGCAGGTCGTGCAGCGCCTCGGCGGTGAGCCGGGCGTCGCCGAGCAGGCTGTCCCCGACCGGGGCGCGGGCCGCCTCCCCGGGATCGTCGGTGACGTGCAGCAGCCGGGCTCCCGGCGGTAGGTGGTCGCCCGGGACGTGCGGGTAGTAACGGAACACCGGCGCACCGACGACCAGCACCGTGTCGTGACCGCGCAGCCGTTCGGCGAGCGGGCCGATGGCGAACGGGAGGACTCCCCGGAACTGGGGGTGGTCCTCGGGGAAGACGGCCCGTTCCGGGGCCGGGGCGGACCAGACCGGGCAGCCGAGCCGCTCGGCCAGGGCGACCGCCGCCGGCCAGCCGTCCGCGCGGTCCACGGCCGCGCCGAGCACCAGCACCGGATCGCGGCTGCCGGCCAGGATCCCGGCGAACTCCCGTAGCCGGTCGGGGTCGGGGGCGAAGCGGGTCGCCACCGTACGCACCTGCGGTGGCGGGTCCGCCGGCTGGTGCCAGTCGTCCAGCGGCAGGGAGAGGTAGACCGGTCCGGCCGGCGGCTGCACCGCCGTGGCGTACGCCCGCATCAGCGCCGCCGGGATGTCCTGCGGGCGGGCCGGTTCGTGACTCCACTTGACGTACGGGTGGGGTAGTTCGGAGGCCCGGGGGCTGGCCAGGCGCGGCTCGGTCAGCAGCATCTGGCGGGTCTGCTGGCCGGCGGTGACGACCAGCGGGGTGCGGTTGTGCCAGGCGGTGACCAGGTTGCCCATGCCGTTGCCGGTGCCCGGCGCGGTGTGCAGGTTGACGTGCGCGGGCCGGCGGGTGGCCTGGGCGTACCCGTCGGCCATCGCCACCGCCGAGGCCTCCTGGAGGGCGTGCACGTACCGGAAGTCCGCCGGGAAGTCCTGGAGGAAGGGTTGCTCGGTGGAGCCGGGGTTGCCGAAGACGGTGGTCATGCCGAGGGCGCGGAGCAGTTCGTAGCTGGTGTCGCGGACCGTCGCCATCGGTCGGCCTCCGTGCCCTCGTCCGGTGGTCGGGGCAGCCTGCGGGCTGCCCCGACCGAACGAATCTAACCAGCACGGGAGGGGATGATTCCGACAATCCGTCAACGACCCCCTGGGGGGCGACCCGCGTCAGGGCAGCGGGAAGGGCAGCTTGATGCCGTCCAGCGCGGAGGCGCAGGTGCACTCCCGCTCGGCGGGGAGGGCGGCGACCGCGTCCAGCAGGATGTCCCGCAGCCGGTCGGTGTTCTCGCCGAAGACCCGGAACACCTCCTCGTGGGTCACCGCATGGCCGCCCTCCACCCCGGCGTCCAGGTCGGTGACCAGGGCGATGGAGGTGTAGCAGAGCGCCAGCTCGCGGGCGAGGACGGCCTCCGGGTGCCCGGTCATGTTGACCACCGAGCCACCGATCGCGGTGAACCAGCGGGACTCGGCGCGGGTGGAGAAGCGCGGCCCCTCGACCACCACCACCGTGCCGCCGTCGACCGCCGACACCCCCCGCCCAGCCGCCGCGTCCAGCAGCGTGCGGCGGCCGGCGGGGCAGTACGGGTCGGCGAAGGAGACGTGCACCGCGCCCCGGTCGTAGTAGGTCTGCGTCCGGCCGCTGGTCCGGTCGATCAGCTGGTCCGGCACCACGAAGGTGCCCGGACCCAGCTCCGGGCGCAGCCCGCCGACCGCGCAGGGCGCCAGCACCCGGCGTACCCCCAGGGAACGCAACGCCCACAGGTTGGCCCGGTAGGGGATCAGGTGCGGCGGATGCCGGTGGTCACGTCCGTGCCGGGGCAGGAAGGCCACCGGCCGACCGGCCACCTCGGCGACGGTGATCGCGTCCGACGGCGGCCCGTACGGGGTCTCCACCCGGTGTTCCACTGCGTTGTCGAGGAGGGCGTAGAGGCCCGATCCGCCGATGACCGCAATCTCCGCCGTAGGATCCATCGATTCTCCCCAAACTCGTTCCACTACCGGCCGGTCAGACCTTAGCCACCGTGCAAGGTGCAGGCTATGGTGCCAGGCATGGCGTTGAGAACACGGACGCTCCCGGTGCACCGGGTCGACCCGGTGCACTCGGCGACGTCCTGGCAGGAGGTTCCGCAGGTGGCGTGACCGCGTCGCGGCATGGTTAGGGGATGGGCGGTATGCAGGGAGAGGGACAGGCGATCGGCGGTCGTTCGATGGCGTCGATGACCGGGCAGTTGCTGGTCGCGACCCCGGCTCTGAAGGATCCCAACTTCGACCGCACCGTCGTGCTGCTGGTCGCGCACGAGCCCGGCGGGGCGCTGGGTGTGGTGCTCAACCGGGCCACCGAGGTGCCCGTCTCCGACGTGCTCGGCGACTGGAGCGGGTTGGCCCGGGATCCGGCGGTGCTCTTCGAGGGCGGCCCGGTGCAACCCGACTCGGCGATCTGCCTGGCCCGGATGCGCCACCCGGTCCGCCGGCTCAAGGGTTTCCACCAGGTGCTCGGCGCGGTGGGCACGATCGACCTCTCCGTCGACCCGGAGCGGATGCGGGAGAACGTCTCCGGCATCCGCGTCTTCGCCGGCTACTCGGGGTGGGGTGCCGGGCAGTTGGAGCAGGAGATCGAGGAGGGCTCCTGGCTCGTCCTGGACGCCCTGCCCGGCGACGCCTTCGTCGACCGTCCCGACGACCTGTGGCCGATGGTGCTGCGCCGGCAGGGCGGGATGATGGCGGCCGTAGCCCACTTCCCGCCGGACGTGTCGCTCAACTGACCTTCTGGGTGACCCCCCGCGAGATGACCATGCGCGCCGGTGTGTGTATAGTTTCGTCCGTGCCCGGGCGACCGGGGACACCGGCAAGGGGCCGTGGCGCAGCTGGTAGCGCACCACACTGGCAGTGTGGGGGTCAGGGGTTCGAGTCCCCTCGGCTCCACCCTTGTGAAACGCCCTGGTACGGGACCGAATCCCGAACCAGGGCGTTCGTTGCGTCTGGCCTGCTAACGCTGCGTTGTGCCAGATCCGTGCCAGATCAAGCGTTGATCGTGTCTCTTGCCTCCTCGATCAGAGCGTCAAGGGCAGCGGCGATGGCGTGATCCCGGTCACGGGTCGCGTGTTGGTAGATCATCGCGGCGCGGGTGCTCGAATGCCCGATCCTCGCCATCAGCTCTTTGAGCGTCGCGCCACTCTGCGCGGACCATGTGCTGCCGGTATGGCGCAGCAGTGTCGACGTGGCATTAGGCGGTAGCAGTGGAGATGATTTCCGCACGAGGGCGGGGCGTCGACACGGCAGATCTTCCAGCCACCGTCGATGCCCCGCTCTTTTGTTGCCTGGAAGCGCCATTCGTGCTTACTTCCCTTAATGAAGGTTACGCGACCTGTAGACGGGTCGACCTGCGTAAACCGGAAGGAAATGAGCGCAGATACTTCGCCGTCTGACCCGAGCGACTTCCAATCGGCAGATTCAAGTTTGATGTCCGTGTCCACTCTGGCAAGTTCGGCGCGTAGAGCGCGTGCCTCCGTTAAAAGTTCCGTCCGCGACCGCAGACGGCGACCCCCATCGGGACGGGGCGATGCGACGGTGGTCGGGAATGGCCGTGACGTACAATCGCGGTGAGGGCGAAGCGCTAGGCCGAGATTCCGGCACCGGTGTGAGGGAGGGGGCAGGATGTTCGGTTTCAAGAAGAAGCTCGACGATCTGATGGCGCAGCTCAGGCCCGACCTGAGTCGGGAATCGCTCGGCGTCGGGCCCGACTTCCCGGGCGTCGCCCCGAACCCGCTCCTGAGCAGTGATGCACGGAAGCGCAATGCGGAATTGCGTACGGGGGCGCTTGCGCTCGGCGTTCTCGTCGACTGGCGGGAGGTCAGCAGCGACGGCAGTCCACGCGTGGTCCTGATGTTCGACGTGGAGACCGCCGACGGCATCTCGTTCCGCGGTATCGCAGACGAAGACCTCACGATCACCGAGCTCTCCCGACTCGCCCCAGGACAGACGTTGCCCGTGCGCTACCGGCCGGCTGTCATGGACCACTACGTCGCCCTTGCCCGGGACGCGGACCCCGCCCATGTGCAGCAGCTCTCTGACGAGATCGCGAGCCGCAAGCGGACCTGACCCGAAGCCATTGGCCGGATCCCTAGCTCGTCAGCGCCGTCAAACACGGCCAGGGGGTACGCGTTCGCGGCAGCAACCGGCGTGGCCTCTCCCTGGTCCGCTGCGACGGTCTTGACGGCGGCCCATCCGACGGGCACGGCGAGGCAGCCCGTACCGCCCACCCCCTGGACCGCCGTGCCCCAGGCGATCGGTGACCTTCCGGCGGACCCGTCCTTCGTCACCTCCACCAGCCACGGCATCGTGGTGTGGGCCGACGGCCGGCCGAGGATGCTCTCGCCGGGGCGGCACTTCGGCCTGACCCTGCGCGGCGGGCGGCTCTACGCGTTCCAGATCACCGGCCGGCACGGCCGGATCGTCTCCCTGCCCCTCGGCCCCGACCACGTTCACCCTCCTCGGCCGGGTGGTCTTCCCCCGTTCCTCGATCCGGGACATCCGGCTCCTGGCAGGTGACCGGGGGCTGAGCAACCACGGCCGGTCTTGAGGCGGTACTCGATGAGTGCGTCGTGCGGGGGCCGGGAGGACACGGTTCCGGAGGGTGTTCACGCACGACCCGGTGACGCCGGTCTGGCCGCCGCACGTCGGGCCGTCGGGCTCCTGCCCGCCGCACCACGTCCGACGACATCGGGACGCCCTTTCCCTGGTCGGCCGTTTAGGTTAGCCTTGCCTAACGGAGGTGGATCATGGGATTCGCGGCGGAACTGCGGGAGCGCACCAGGCCGGACCATCGGGTGGCGCAGCATCTCGGGTACTTCGACGCCCTGCTCGGCGGCCAGCTGGACCGGGGCGGCTACGCGGCCCTGCCCGAACAGCTCTTCTTCGTCTACCAGACGCTGGAGGAGGCTGCGGAGGTCATGCGGACCGACGCGGTCGCCGGCCCCTTCGTCGTCGACGAACTGCACCGGGTCCCGGCGCTCGCGGCCGACCTGGAGTTCCTGCACGGCCCGGACTGGGCCGCGCGGATCACCCCGGGAGCGGCGACCCTGGAGTACCAGGCCCGGCTGCGGGAGATCGCCTTCACCTGGCCGGCGGGCTACGTCGCGCACCACTACACCCGGTACCTCGGTGACCTCTCCGGCGGGCAGGTCATGCTGCGCGCGGTGCAGCGGTCGTTCGGGCTCGCCGAGGACGGCGTCCGGTTCTTCCTCTTCCCCGGCATCGAGGCGCGGGCCTTCAAGGAGCGCTACCGGAACCTGCTCGACGAGGTGCCCTGGGACGAGGTGGAGCGGCAGCGCTTCCTGGACGAGGTCTCGCTGGCCTACCGGCTGAACACCGCGATGCTGACCGAGCTGGGCCGGTCCGTGCTGCCGGGGGCCGTCGCGTGACGACCTTCGGGCCGGAGGTGGTCGCCGCCGTGGCCCGGCACATGAACGACGACCACGCCGACGACTGCCGGCTGATCTGTCAGGGCCTCGGCGACCAGCCCCGGGCCACCGAAGCGCGGATGTCCGGGATGGACGACGAGGCGATGGAGTTCGTCGCCACGGTCGACGGCGCGCCGGTGCCGGTCCGGATCCCGTTCCGTACCCGGCTCACCGAACGGCGCCAGATCCGCGCCGAGGCGGCCCGGATGTACCGGGAGGCGTGCGAGAAGCTGGGGATCACGCCCCGCGCCGACGCCTCCTGAGGCCACCGCCCCGCCCCGCCACCGCACCGAACACCGCCAGACCGGCCCGTCTACGGCGGGGCGTGCCGTCGAGCTTCTCGGTCGGGTTCCCTCGCCGTCGTGGCGCGATCAGGACGGACGGGGCGCCGGCTCGTCGGCCGGACGCTTCGGCAGCACCAGCGGCGTACCGGTGCGCGGGTGCGGCAGGACCTCGATCTCGTGCCGGTACACCGTGCTGAGCGACTCCGGGACGAGCACCTCGGCCGGCGGCCCGTCGGCGACCAGTCGACCCCCGGCGAGCAACGCGATCCGGTCCGCGTACGCGGCGGCGAGCCCCAGGTCGTGCAGCACGACCACCACCGTGTCGCCGCTGCGGGCCCGGTCCCTGGCCAGCGTGAGGACCAGTTCCTGGTGGTGCAGGTCGAGCGCGGCGGTCGGCTCGTCGAGCAGGAGCATCGGGGTCCGCTGGGCGAGCACCCGGGCCAGCGCCACCCGGGCCTGCTCGCCGCCGGAGAGAGCCGAGAAGACCCGCCCCGGGAAGGACTCCACCCCGGTCAGCCGCATCGCCTCCGCGACGGCCTCGTCGTCCTCCCCGGCGCGTGGCGTACCGGTCCACGGTGCGCGGCCCATCGCCACCATCTCGGCGACCGTGAACGGGAACGACAGGGTGGACCGCTGCGGCAGCATCGCCCGGCGGCGCGCCAGCTCGATCGGTGTCCAGGCGGGCAGCGGCGCGCCGTCGAACTCGATCGCGCCGGCGCTGACCGGCAGGTCTCCGCAGATCGCGCCGAGCAGGGTGCTCTTGCCGGCGCCGTTCGGCCCGACCAGCGCGAGCAGTTCGCCTGCGCGGATGTCGATGTCCACGCCGGAGAGGACGTCCCTCGCCCCGCGCCGCACGTCCAGGCCACGCACCCGCATGTGGACGCCACCGCGCTCGGGCCGCGCCGGGGGACGGAAGCGCCGGCTCATCCCCAGCCTCCCGCCCTGGCCCGGGTGCGGCGCAGCAGCCAGAAGAAGCACGGCCCGCCGACCACGGCGGTGAGCACCCCGAGCGGCAGTTCCTGGTAGTCGACCAGGGTCCGGGCGGCGAGGTCACTGGCCACCACGACGATCGCGCCGCCGAGCGCGCTGGCCGGCAGCAGCACCCGGTGCCCCGGGCCGGCGACCATCCGTACCAGGTGCGGCACCACCAGGCCGACGAAGGAGATGACGCCGGTGAAGGCGACGGCCGCCGCGCCGAGCAGGGCGGTGACCCCGATCATGCCCACCCGCAGCCGTTCGACGTCGACGCCGAGGTGCCGGGCCGGCCGGTCACCGAGGGCGAGCAGGTCCAGCCGGCGGGCGGTGGCGACGGCGATCGCGATGCCGACGGCGGCACACGGTGCGGTGATTCCCACGTTCGCCCAGTTGGCCTGGGCCAGGCTGCCGAGCTGCCAGAAGGCGATCGCCCGGACGGCGTCCGCGTCGCCGAAGAACATCAGCAGACCGATCAGCGCCCCGGCCACGGCGTTGACCGCGATGCCGGTCAGCACCAGGGTGACCACCTCGGTCCGTCCGTCGGTCCGGGACATCGCGTACACCAGCGCGGTGGCGGCGAGGCCGCCGAGGAACGCCGCCCCGGCGACGGTCCACCCGCCGAGAACGGAGAGCCCGGTGACGATGGCGGTGGCCGCGCCGACGGCCGCGCCGGAGGAGACGCCGATGACGCCCGGCTCGGCGAGCGGGTTGCAGAACACGCCCTGCATCAGCGCACCCGCGCAGCCGAGCGACGCCCCGACGATCACGGCGAGCACCACGCGGGGGAACCGGACGACCCAGAGCGCGTCCTCGCCGTGGGCGACGCTGGGCAGCGGGCCGACGTCGAGGCCGATGCGGTGCAGGATCGAGCCGAGCACCTCGGCCGGGGGCACCCGGACCTGTCCGGTGCCGGCGGCGACGAGGCAGAGCAGGACGAGCGTGCCGCCGAGTCCGACGAGCAGGGCCGCACGCCTCATCGGCACGGTCCGTGGACGGCCGCGGCCAGTGCCTGGATGGCCCGACCGGTGCGGGCCCCGAAGGTGAGCAGCAGCCCGTCGTCCATGTCCACGATCCGGCGGTTCTTGCCGGCCGGTGTCTGCCCGATCCCGGGCAGGGCGAGCAGCCCGTCCACGCCCTTGACCGACGCCAGCCCCTCGGACATCACCAGGACCACGTCCGGGGCCGCGTTGATCAGTCCCTCGCTGGTCAGCGGACGGAACTTGGTGAGTCCGATCTCGGTGCCGGCGTCGACCGCGCCGATGGCCCTGATCATCTCGTCCGATCCGGCGCCCCGGCCGCCCATCAGGTACACGCCGGCGGTGCCGCGCACGTACAGGAAGGCGATCCGCAGCGGGTCGGCGGTCTCCGGGGCTGCGCGCCGGGCGGCGACGATCTCCGCGTCGACCCGGGCGACCAGACGTTCGCCGGACTCCGGCACGCCGAGGGCCGCCGCGACCGCCCGGATGTGCGCCGGTACGGCGGCGAGGGTCTGCTCGTCGTCGACCAGCACCACCGCGATGCCGGAGCGGCGAAGCTGCTTGAGCGCCTCGGGCGGGCCGATGCTCTCGTCGGCCAGCACGAGGGTGGGGGCCAGCCGGAGGATCGCCTCGGTGGAGAGGTCGTGCCCGGTGGGGGTGACCACCGGCAGGTGGGCGGCGGCGGGGAAGGTGGTCGAGGTGTCCCGGCCCACCACCCGGTCACCGAGGCCGAGGCTGAACACGATCTCGGCGATCGAGCCGTAGAGGTTCACCGGCAGGATCCGGCTGGCATTGGTGACGGTGACCCTGGTCCCGTCGGCCGATTCGACGGTGACCGGCAGGGCGCTGCCCGGGTCGGGGCCGACCGGGTCGACGTCGGTGTCGGTGACCACGGCGGTGGTGGGGCCGCAGCTGGCGGCCGGTGTGGCGGTCGGGGTGCCGCCCGGACCGCAGGCGGTCACCGTGCCACCGAGCAGGACCAGGGCGGCGAGCAGGAGGACCGGTCGTCTCACGACCGCTCCCGGCGACGGTTGCGGACGCGCACCGCAGCGAGCGCGACGAGCAGGACGGCGAGACCGGCCGTCACGACGGTCCACCACCGGCCGGTGCCGGCGCTCTCGGTGACCTGGGTGGCGGCCGGGTCCGTTCCGCCGGCGGTCGCGCCGGGGCCGCCGGCCCCGCCGCCGTCGGCCGGCGCGGCGGCCCCGGCGGAGGCGGTCACCCCGGCGGTGCCGCCGGTCGGCTGGGCCGTGGCGGGTACGCCCCCGGTCGGCCGGGCGGCGGGTGCGCCGCCGGTGGGGGCGGGGGCAGCCGGGGGTGCGGCGGTGGTCCTCGTCGGGGCGGCCGCGGCGCCGGCGAAGGTGACCGGTATCCGGACGTCCTGGCTGCGGTCGGAACCCCGGGTGTGGTCGTTGCGGGTGGACACCACGCACCGGCGGACGGTGCAGTCCACGTCGCCGATCTTCGGGGAGACGCGGAGCTGGACCCGGAAGGTGCCGCCCGATCCGTACGGGACGGCGAGTCCCTCGCCGTAGGAGGGCGGGTTGGAGGAGATCCAGTGCGACAGGCCGGAGGTGCCGCCCATGTCGGCGCCCCCGCCGCAGGGCGAGGGGGCCGTGCCACTGCCGTTGTCGACGCAGAACGCGACGTAGATGCCCTTGGTGCTGTCGTACCCCGAACCGGAGATGGTCACGGTGGTGCCACCCCGGGGCAGGTCGGCGGTGCGGCTGACGGACAGTCGCTGACCGTTCGGTCCGTTGCCGACCGTGTCGGCGTGGGCCGGAGCGGCGGTGAACACACCCGTCGCGACCACGGCGGTGCCGACCAGTGCCGTCACCAGGCGGGCAGTCATCGTGACCTCCTCTTATTTAGGTTAGGCTAACCTAAGAAGATCTTGCGGTCGGCGCAAGAGGGTGTTCAGTGGATTCTCCGATCAGTTAGGTGAGGCTAACCTAAGTCGACCCTCCCCTGAAAGAGAGGAACACCCGATGCCCGTACTCCGGACCGGCGGCCCGTTCCGCCGGTCGATTCCCTGGGCGGCGGCGGCCGTGCTCGGCGCCGCCGCGTCGCTGAGCGTCGTCGGCACCGCCGTGGCGGCACCCGTCGACGTCAGCGGGGGAAGCCTCGACTGGGGCTTCAAGAGTTCGTTCCGCAGCTACGTCTCGACCGGCAACGGCAACCCGCCGATCGCCGTCGAGGACGGGGCCACCCGCAACACCGACGGCACGTTCCGGTTCGCCGCCACCGGCGGGACGTACGACGCCGCGAGCGGCGCGACCACCGTCCGCTACGGCGGGACGGTCGTCTTCTCGTACCCGGCGCACTTCTTCACCATCACGCTGGCCAACCCCACGGTGCAGGTGGACGCGGCCGGCGGCTCCCTGCGCGCCGACGTCGACCTGGAGGTCAGCGGGGGCGGCTTCGAGCCGGTCAGCCTGGACCAGGCCGAGATCGCCACCCTCGGCACCTCCGGTGTCGCCCCGGTCGTCTCCGGCGACACGGTGAACTGGAGCAACCTGACCACCACGATGACCGCCACCGGCGCGACCGCCTTCAACGGCTTCTTCGCCGCCGGCACGGTCCTCGATCCGCTGTCGTTCGGCTTCGGCACCGGCAGCGGCGGTGGACCGGCCACCCCCTCGGTCACCGTGACCCCGTCGGCGGCGGTCGATCCGGCCGGCGCGACGCTGACCGTGACCGGCTCGGGCTTCGACGCCGACGCCAACGGCGGTGTCGGCTTCTACGTCGCCTTCGGACCGAAGAACGCCGAGTTCTGGACGAACGCCCGCCCCTACAAGCCGGTCAAGTGGGTGCACAAGGCGGCGTCCTCCTCCGGCGGGCAGGCCAAACTGAACGCTGACGGCACCTTCAGCACCACGCTGGACGTGCTGCCGACGTACACCGACGGGAACGGGGACGCGGTCGACTGCACGGCGACCCAGTGCTACGTGCTGACCTTCGCCGCGCACGGCTCCGCCGACCGGAGCCAGGACACCGCCACCCCGATCACCTTCGCGGGCTCCGGCGGGCCGGGCGGCGGCGGTGCGGACCAGGAGATCACCACGCAGGTGCTCCAGACCGGGCCGCTGACCCTGACCTCGGCCGGTGCGTCGGTGGCGCTCTCCGCCGCCGCCCCGGGCGCGGTGGCCGGCGGTGCGCTCAACGCCGTCACGGTCAGCGACCTGCGGGGCAGCAACGCCGGCTGGAACGTCGTCGGGCAGGTGGAGGACTTCACCGGCACCCCCGGCGGGGTCATCGCCGCCGACAACCTCGGCTGGACGCCGAGCGCGTCGGTGGTCACCGACGGCCTGGTCGGTGCGGCCGGAACGGTCACCCCGGGCGGCCGCGCGGTGCCGGGCGCCGGCACCGGGCTGGGCGGCGCGCGCACGCTCTGCGGCGCGGCGGCCGGAGCCAGCGCGGGCACCTTCCAGTGCGGCGCGGCGCTCGACCTCGGCGTGCCGGCATCCACCGCGCCCGGTGACTACACCGCCACCCTCACCCTGACCCTGTCCTGACGAGCGGAAGGGCACCTTGTTGTGCGACCGACGATGACGAGGTGCCCTCACCCGCACCTGACGACCACCGGCCGCCGTGCCGGTGCCGTACCCAACGTGGTCGCGGCGCTCGCCGCGATCGTCACCGTGCTGGCCGGTGGACCGGCCGCCGCCGTCGCCGCCCCACCCCGGGCGGCCCTGCACGCGGCCCCGGCTCCCGCCACGCCGGTCCCGGCCGCCCCGTCCGGCGCCGCCGACGGCTTCACCTGGGCGGTCCAGCCGTCCAGCGCGTCCGGCCCCACCGGACGCGCCTACTTCGTGTACGACGCCGCGCCCGGCCGACGGATCGAGGACCGGGTCGCGATCACCAACCTGAGCCGCACCCCGATGACGTTCGCGGTCTACGGGGCCGACGCGTTCACCACCGGCGACGGTGGCTTCGCCCTGCAACCCGCCAGCCGGCCGGCGACCGACGTCGGCTCGTGGGTGACCATCGCCGAACGGACCTACCGGATACCCGCCGGGAAACGCGTGGTCGTGCCGTTCCAGGTGACCGTGCCGGCCAACGCCAGTCCCGGGGACCACGCCGGCGGCATCGTCGTCTCGGCCGCCGGAGTGCGGGCCGACGCCGCCGGCCGGACCGTCACCGTCGACCGCCGGGTGGCCGCCCGGATCTACCTCCGGGTGGCCGGTGCGGTCCGTCCCGCGCTGGAGGTCGAGGCCCTTCGGATCGCGTACGACAACCCGGTCAACCCGTTCGGCACCGGCCCGGTCGTGGTCAGCTACCGGCTGCGGAACACCGGCAACGTCCGGCTCACCGGCAGCGGGCAGGTGCACGTCGCCGCCCCGTTCGGCTGGCGGCTCGCCGGGACCGAGCCGGTCGCCGTGCCCGAACTGCTGCCCGGGGCCGCCTTCGTGGTGACCGAGCAGATCAACGGCATCGTCCCGACCGGCCGGCTGAGCGTCCGGGTCGCCGTGGATCCGGCCACCGTGGACGGTCCGCTGCCGACGCTGAGCCGTACCGCCTCGACCTGGGCGATGCCCTGGGTCTGGGTGGCGGTGCTGCTGGCCGGGGTGGCGTGGCTGATCGTCACGCGGCTACGCACCCGTCGGCGTGCCCGCGCGGCCGGCGCCGGGACCGCACCTGCCGAGGCCGGGCCCACGCCTGCCGCCGCCGCGACCACGTCGGCCGGATGAGGCTCCCGCGCCGAACCGCCGCCCTGGCCGTCGGGATGTTCATGGCCGTGGCGCCGGCCGGCGGGGCGGTCCCGAACCCGGTCGCGGCAGCCGTGTGGGTCGTCGCGGCGGCCCCCGCCCCGGCGGCCACCCCGGCGGCGCCGACGGTGACGCTGGACCGGGCCGAGGTACGACCGGGCGGCCGGGTGCTCGTCCGGCTCACGGGCTGGCCGGCCGGCACCGTGGTGATCGAGGTGTGCGGCACCGTGCCGACCGGGTGCGCGGTCGACTCGTCGGTGCAGACCCACCTCTCCGGCACCGGCCTCGGCGGTGCCGCGTTGACCGCCGCCGTACCGCCCGGTGGTTGCCCCTGCCAGGTGCGGGTGACCACGCTGGACCGCCGGCTCACCGCCGCCGCGCCGCTGGCGCTGACCGGTGCCCCGGGTGCCCGGCCCGCTCCCGCCGGGGAGCACCGGGCCACCACCCCGCCGGTGGTCACCGCCGTGGCGATCGAGCGTGATCCGGGCTGGTGGAGCCGGCTCGGCGGGCCGGCCCGGATCACGCTGGTGGTGCGGCTGCGCAACGACGGCACCGCGCCCGCCGCCGTCACCCTGTCGGTGACCGTGGGGCGGGGCGACGACCCGAGCGGCTTCGTCCCACCCCCGACCGTGCCCGATCTCGCGGTGGGGGAGGAGCGTGCGGTACGCGTCCCGGTGTCCCTGCCGGCCCTGGCCCTCGGGACCTGGACCATCGAGGGCCGGGTGGTCACCGCCGGGGTGGCGGCCCCGTTCCGGGCCTCCGTCGAGAGCCGGCCGTGGGGACCGACCGCGCTGCTCGGCGTCGCCGTCGTCGTTCTGCTGGCGGTGGAGTTGCGCCGACGTCGTCCCCGGACCGGCCCCGCTCGGCGGCCGGCTCCGGGGCAGCGGGACCGGCCACCGCGATGAGGGCCAGGGACCGACGGAGCCCACCGCGACGTTGCCGCGCGGGTGTTGCCCGGTGAGGCAGTCCGGACTGCCCGGAAGACCGCCAACCGTGCGTGTCGGCGTGGGCACCCGTGCGCCAGGGTGAGCGCGTCGACTGTCGCCGAGTGAGAAGAGCGGTCATGACCTGGCGAGAGACCTACTGGCACGACGCTGCCTCCGACCCCGCGTACTTCGCCGCCGTGGAGTTCGCCACCGTCCTCGACGGTGACTACGGCACGCGGATGTTCGGCAGGTGGGTCGACGAGCGGCACCCGGCGGACTCCCGGGAGTTCATCCGGGCCGTGGAGTACCTGCTGGTGACCAACCACCACGGCGACAACGTCACGGAGACGATGGAGACCTTCCACCGGCGGGTCGCCCGGCCGTGGGAGGACCGCGCGATGCTCACCGCGCTGGAGCGCACCTCCGCCCAGTTCGGGAACGTGCCCGTCCAGGTCCGCGACGACAGCGAGGTGGCGGTGCTGGCCGACGCGCTGACGGCCGACCCGGACACCTTCCGGAAGTGGCGGGAGGAACTCCAGGAGTCGTCGGTCGCGGTGCTGCGCGACGGCGGGGTGCTGGACGCCTTCCTCGACGACTGCCTGCACCTCGCCCACGAGGCGAAGACGTACCAGGCGGAGCAGGAGCAGGGCAAGGGCAAGGAACGGGTGGACGACGACCCGGACTTCCCGGGGGGCGGGACGGACGAGTCCTCGTACGACGAGTACCCGGACGAGCCGGACGACTCCTCGGCGGACGAGGAGGGCATGGTCACCGTCGTCCGCAGGCGCGGCGTGCAGTTCAGCGAGCCGGACGAGGTCGCCGGGCAGCGCTACCCCTGGCTGTCCCACTCGTTCCGGCTCGGGGTCGCCTTCACCATCAATCCCGAGGCCAACGCGTTCCTGCCCGGGCAGATGAGCTGGGACGAGGCGCAGGCACACCTGGGCAGCTGGGGGGTGGACCTGGGTGAGTTCGTCGAGCACATGGACGAGGCGATGGCGTCCCGTCCGGTGAAGGCCTACCGGGACGAGCGGATCACGATCAACGTGATGGGTACGTCCGTGCACGTGG
Organism: Micromonospora sp. NPDC050187; assembly: GCF_044459745.1. Lineage (NCBI taxonomy): Bacteria > Bacillati > Actinomycetota > Actinomycetes > Micromonosporales > Micromonosporaceae > Micromonospora > Micromonospora sp. NPDC050187. Next base: position 54,548 of record NZ_JBITJH010000006.1, on the reverse strand, counting down.
AGGTCACCATCGACTCGGCGCTGAACGCGCACAACACCGGGATCATCGCCACCCTCGACACCGACGGCGCGTACACCCACTACGTCCAGTACAAGGACCTGGTGATGTTCTACGTCGACGAGAACGACATGAACACCCCGATCTACAACGTGCTGAAGACCTTCGGCGACCTGTGGGTCGGTGGCGACGCGGAGAGCTACGTGGTGCGGCACGGCAAGGGTCGCAAGGCGCACTTCACCGTCACTCCGGTCAAGGCGAGCCACCAGGGCAGCCTGGTGGCCGTGGTCCGTCGGTGCTCGGACGGCATGACGGTGCGGGTGTTGGACTGACCCCGACGCGGGGCCGGTCGACGCGGGACCCGGGTGCGGTCGGTGCTGCCCGCAGGGGCAGGGAGGACTGCACCAAGGTCTGTCCGGCCATCCGCTGCGCGGCACCGGCCGGACGGACTTTACTGCCCGGCATGGCCACTTTCGCCTCCCGTCCGCTGCGGACCGCGTCGGCGTTGGCCGTCGTGGGCCTCCTGGTGGCCAGCGCCGCCCCACCGGCCGGGTACGCCGCGCTGCTGGCGGCACCGACCAGCGGCGGCGGCGCGGAGTTCCGGATCAGCGTCGCCGACGCCCCTGTCCCGCCGACCACCCCCCTCCCGCCGACCGGCGGGACGGACGGCACGACGATCGGGCTGACCCCGGGCGGCGCGGCGACGCTCACCCGTACGGTGACCACCACCACCGTGCCGCCCCGTCCGGACGTGGTGCTGCTCGCCGACACCACCGGCAGCATGGGCCTGGCGCTGGCGGACGTGAAGGCCAACGCCCGCCGGATCGTCGGGGACATCAGCGCCGTGCAGCCGGACGCCCGGTTCGCGGTCACCGAGTACCGGGACGCGACCGACGAGTACGCCTTCCGGGTCAACCAAGACCTCACCGGCGACCCGGCCGCCGTGCAGGAGGCGGTGAACACCTGGACCGCGGCCGGCGGCGGGGACACCCCGGAGGCGAACCTCCACGCGTTGTCCCGGATCGCCAGCGGCGCGGTCGGCTTCCGCGCCGAGAGCAGCCCGATCGTGGTGATCTTCGGGGACGCCCCGTCACACGACCCGGTTCTCGGCGACGACCTCGCCGGGACGGTAGCCGCGCTGACCGCCCGGGGCGTCCGGGTGGTGGCGGTCGACGTCACCGCCTCCCCGCTGTCCAGCCTCGACCAGACGGGGCAGTTCACCGAGATCACCGCCCGCACCGGCGGGGTACTGCTGAAGGCGGCCAGCGCCGGCGAGGTCTCCACCGCGATCCTCACCGGCATCCGGGCCATCCAGGCCACCGTCGCCGCCCGGATCTCCGACTGCGACCCGCAGCTCACCGCCGACGTGACACCCGCCGAACGGACCGTCGACAGCGGCGACAGCGTCGACTTCGTCCTCGCCGTCCGGGTCGACCCGAAGGCCCGCAACGGCGAGTACGCCTGCCGGGCCGAGTTCACCGTGGACGGCATCCTCCAGGAGGGACCGGACCGGCTGGTGGTGCAGGTCACCGGGGCCGCCCCGGACGTGCCCGTGCTGCACTCCGACACCACCCTGCTCGACCTGGGCGAGGCGTCCCTCGGTGTCGCCACGCCGACCCGTCGGGTGACCCTCAGCAACACCGGCGACTACCCGCTCCGCGTGGCCGCCACGCTCGCGCCGGCTGCGTCGGGGACGGCTTCGTTGCTGGTCGCGTCCGCCACGCTGCCGGACGTCTTCACCGTCGCCGCGAACACCTGCAACCCGGTGCTCGCCGTCGGCGAGTCCTGCACCCTGGACGTCGGCGCGACGCCCCGGACCGTCGGGGTCGCCAAGGCGGTGCTCACCCTGGCCAGCTCGACCGACACCGGCGGGCAGGCGACGCAGGCGCTTACCGTCCAGGTCGCCGGCCGTAGCCCGAGTTTCCAGTTCAACCCGGGCGTGGGGCGACCCGGCCAGGTCGTCACCGGTCTCGGGCGGGACTTCCCGCCGGGCCAGCCGGTGACGGTGACCTGGGCCGGCGGCACCGGCGCGGTGACCGTGGTCGCCGACGCGGCCGGCCGGTTCGCCGTACCGATGGTGGTCTTCGCCGACGCGCCGGCCGGCCCTCGGACGGCGGTCGCGTCGGTGCCGGCGGTCGGTACGGTGACCAGCGGGGCGTTCCTGGTGCAGTCCCCGACGGCCCAGCCGGGCGTCTTCACCCGCCGCCGCTGACGACACGGTTGATGGCCGTGTCGTCGCAGGTAGAGTGCGCGGCATGCGAGAACCTCAGCCGGACGGGGAAACCTGGCGCCTCTTTCTGGGCCGAGAACTCGTGGGCGAGATTCGGGGGTGCGGGTTCTACGACATGTTCTGGACGGACGGCGAATTCCATCCGTTCGGCTCGTTCGAGCATGAACTGCGTGACTTCTTCATCGACGCTGTCGACGGCTTGAGAACCGGGGATTTCGAACGCGCGGCTCTTGCATCGAAACACATCCTGGAAAGCGTGACCCTGACAGATCCTCACGGAACGCCGGTGCAACTGTTCAATCTCATCATCGAGGGGAACCGAGCGCGCTTCCGACTCAGGGAATGAGCGGCCGACCCCGGACGGGCCGAACGAGTCCGCCGTCACGCCGGCACCTGGCCACCCGGCGTCGACCAACGTCACGGTGGCGCCCGCCCGGGCGGTGTGATAGGCCACCGACGCGCCGACAATGCCAGCTCCGACGACGACTACGTGCCTACCCGCCGGTCCGCTCAACACGTTGACGACCTTACTGTCCGCAGCGGCTCCGGCCGTGCGGATGGGTCGACGCCCGCTGACCGACGACTGCCGTAAACGGGATTAAGACGAGGAACGCTAGCTCGATCTCAGCCCGAGCGCGCTGTGTTCGATGAGGCCTGCAGGAACGTCGGTGCGCCCGGTCTTCTGCATCGTCAGCTCGACCATCTCGGCGCGCAGGTCCACGGCAGGCTCACCGAGCACGATCGCGCTGAGCACAAGCTCGACCATCACCCGGTCATATCGATCGGAGCTGCGACGGTAACGCGACGGGTCAGACTCCACCGTCCCCGCCGAGATACACCAACCACCGCCGTCGACAGGCGAAAACGATGCTTCGAAGATCCCGTTGCCGGTCCAGCTGCGATGCAGGAACGCGACCTGGCCCTCAACGAACACCATCCACTTCTCGTCCATGTCCCAAGCCTCGTAGCCGAGCTTGATCCGTTCCCACTGCTCGTCGGACCACGTGCGAGTCGGCAGTTCGGCCATCGGCACCGGTGCCACGATCGGCATGACGTGCCGCAACGACGCCCGGGTTGCCAGCGACGGTTCGATCATCAGCAGATCCTACGGGCGCGACGGCTGACCTCGGCTGTCTACGTTGGATGCCATGAGCGACAGGGACAAGGCCGTGGGGCTTTGGAATGAGCGCCTGGCAGGTCTGACACCGGGATGGCCCACGCCGCTGGGTGGGTGGCCATCGTGGGTCTGGGATGCGCCCTACGACGGCACCTGCCATCCACCGTCCCGCCCGGTTTCCCCGGTGAGTGCGGGTGCGAATTGCCAGCGGTATGCCTACTCGGTCCTGGCGTTGTTCGATCTATACGTGCCGCCGTTGCGTTCCAGTGAACTCTGGTCGGCCGTCGAACCGGAGCCTGTCACCCCGGACTCGATCAGGCCCCTCGACCTGGTCCTCTTCAACTCTACTCAGGACCCGTATGGCGCTCATGTGGGAGTGGCTATGTCGCAGGACGAGATATTGCACCTCTATAAAGAGGTCGGGCGCCCTGCGATCTGGCCCTTGTCTTCGTTCGAGCGTAGGGAGCGTTACAAGACCTTTCTCGGCGGTCGGCGGGTAAGCGTCCGGCCGGAGTAGGTATGAGATTTGGTCTACCCACTGCGGCTGCCTACCGGGGAGGCTGGAGGTGCGGCAGTCTGCTGGGGCGCAGATGGGGTACAAGACACCGTCAGACGTCGACAAGTCGCTGGTAGCGGTGAGAGGCAGCAGCGCCGCCTGGGCGGGCGACCCGGCTGCCGAGCAGGTCGCCCGAATCGCTTTGGCCGAGTTGGATCCGCGCGGTGACGGTGGCGACCGGCCACGACGGTCCGCGTCCGCTCGCCTCAGGTAGTTGGGCGGGTGCTGGCCGTCACTCTCGGATAGCTTTCGGGTACGGTCCGAAGTGGCGGCCTGTCGGAGTAGCGGCCGGCGGTGCTGCCGACCGCATCTTCACCTGGGAGCATCCGTCGTGTCTGCCTCTTCGCGGTTTGCCGTACGTCTGCGCGCGCTGCTCAAGGAACGAGGTATCACGTACCGGGCACTCGCCGCCCGCACCTACTACGGCAAGAGCTACCTCCACGACCTGGCGCACGGACGCAAGCCACCCACGGCGGATGCTGCCCAGGCGCTGGACGCGGCTCTGGACGCCGGAGGTGAACTGGCCGCTCTCGCGTGTATCCATGACGACGGGCGATGGATGCTCGACTGCGGCACGCGCTGGCGGCACCGCGACGCCGAGCACCTTGCCGACCTGCTCGTCACCACGGTCCCGACTCCGGACAACGCTGCCGAGTTGGCGCATCAGTGGCTGATCGCGGAACCTCCGCAGCGTTACGAGCTGAGCGCCGGCCGGCGGGTGGGAGCCGAGACGGTGGATCGCGTCGAGCGTCGGGTGCGGCAGCTCCGTCGTCTGGATGATCACGTCGGCGGCGCCGAGACGTATGCGATGGTCGCGGTCGAGCTGGACGCGTCCGCCGGCCTGCTCCGTGAGGGCACGCATTCCGAGGTGGTCGGCCGTCGACTGCTGGCCGTAGTCGCGGACCTGTGTCAGCTTGCCGGATTCGTCGCAGAGGATGCTGGCCAGGCTGGGGACGCGCGCCGGTACTACCTGGTTGGCATGCGGGCCGCGCATGCGGCCGGAGACGCGGCCAGCGCGGCCAACTGCCTCAGCACGCTGAGCTATCTCGAGGCGAGTATCGGAGACCGACGCGAGGCGGTCACCCTGGCTCGGTCTGCGTACGCGGGTGGCCGGCAGGCCGCCGAGGCCACCGGGCGGGCGTTGCTGCTGGAACGGGTCGCGTGGGCGCATGCCCGGGTCGGCGAGGCGGACCTGGCCGAGCGGGCATTGGGCGTGGTGGAGAAGGTGTACCCGACCCGTGACCCGGACGCTGTTCCACCGTGGGCGTACTGGCTGACTCCCGACGAGGTGGAAATCATGACGGGCCGGGTGTGGACGGAGTTGCGCCGGCCGCTGTGGTCGGTGCCGATCCTGGAACGGGTGACCGCCCGCTACGGCCACGAGGTGCCCCGGGAGACGTCGCTGTATCTCACGTGGCTCGCCGAAGGTCTGGTTCAGGCAGGGGAGGTCGAGCAGGCGGCCGGGGCGGCTGGGCGAGCACTGGAGATGGCTCGGCGGGCGCAGTCGCACCGAGCGGTCCGGCGAGTGGCTGAGCTGGGTCGGATCCTGTCCGAGGCTGCTCCGGACGTGGCGGCAGTGAACGAGTTCCTGGACCGGGCCGCTGACCTGTCCGCCGTCGGTCGCGGGCGGCTCGGCGGACAGTAGCGGACGGCGTCCGCCTGGATCACTTAGCCGAGTCGTCACAGGCTGTGTTCGGGGCGCGACACGTACGGACCATCCGGTACCGCTACGGCTGCAACTTGCGCGCCCCGGTTGGGGCGTGGCGGCATCGGCCTTTGCAGGAGCAGGGTCGCCGCGCCCCTTCCCAAGGGAGGCGGGAATGAGCGACGACGCTCCGAACCACAGCAGAGGCGAACGGATCCAGCAGGCGGAACGGGAAGCGGCAAAGCAGCGGCTTCTCGCGCAGACCGAGACGGATCGAATACCGGTGGAGGAGATCACCCGGGCGGTGCCGGATCGGCGGTGGCGTCGTGGACAGGACTGAGCTGTTGCCGGTCGGTCGGCGGGTGGCGTACTGGCGGGGGCGGCGGAAGCTGTCGCAGCAGGTGTTCGCCGATCGGCTGGGCAAGTCGAAGAGCTGGGTGGACAAGGTCGAGCGCGGTGTCCGTTCGCTCGACAAGGTGTCGACCCTTCAGGACATCGCCGCCGTCCTGCGCATCGACACGGCAGTGTTGCTGGGCCGGGACGCCCAGCCCGCAGAGGGGACCGAGCGGACCGCAGATGTCGAGCGCATCCGGACGGCGTTGTCCCGGTACGAGATCGCGCTCGCGCGGCCGGCGGGTCGCCGTCCGGTGCTGCCGGTCGACCGGCTGACCCGCGAGGTCGAACACGCCTGGACGACCTTCCAGCACGCCCGCTATCCGAAGGTGACCGACCTGCTGCCGGACCTGTTGACCGATGCGCAACGCACCCATGCCCGCGATCCGGGGGCAGGCCGGGTGCCGCTGGTCGAGGCGTACCGGATTACCGCGTCGCTGCTGGCCAAGCTCGGTGACGCCGAGCTGGCGTGGCTGGCCGTCGACCGGGCCATGGCCGCCGCGACCGGTGACCGGGTCCTGGTCGCCGCCGCAGCCGTGCAGCTCGGGCAGGTGCTCCGCGCCTCCGGGCGGGTACGGGTGGCGAAGTCGGCGATGCTGGCCGCCGCGTACCGGATCGCCCCACCCGTGATCGAGTACGGCAGCCCGGCCGAGCTGTCCCTGTGCGGCACGTTGCTCGTCCAAGCTGCCCTGGCAACAGCCACTCACGGGGACGACGTTGCCGCCGCTGAACTGCTCGGCGACGCTGCCGACATGGCCGAACGGGTCGGCGACGGGCATGACCACCACCGAACCGGGTTCGGACCCACCGCCGTGGCCCTGGCCCGTGCCGCCGTAGCCGTGGAGCTGGGCGACGCCCGCGATGCGGTGGCGTGGCACGAGAAGGCCATCCAGCGGGAGGACTGGCGCTGGCTGGCCGTGGAGCATCGTGCCGCGCACCTGCTCGACGCTGCCCGCGCGTACCTCGAGGTGGGTGACCCGGTCGCCGCCGGGCGGGTGCTGGTCGACGTCGAGCGGATCGCGCCGGCCGAGATCCGGCACCGGCCGGTGGGCCGGGACGTGCTCGCCCAGGTCGCCCGCGACCCGGACGCCCCGGCCACGCTCACCCAGCTCGCCGACGCCCTCGGGGTGGGCTGAACGGTGACCGGCCCGCACCTGTCTCTGGCGCAGATCCGCAACCGACTGATCCTCACCGCCCGCGCCGTTCTCCGCCAGCATCGAGCCGGACCCGACGGACGCTGCCCGGTCTGCCGTACCCCGGGCTGCCTGGTGGCGACCGCCGCCCGCGACGTCCTCCGCGCAGCCGAGGAACCACGGCAGCGGAGTGCGGGAACCGAGCCGGAGGACCCTCGGCGGGACGGATGACACTCGATCCGACCACCCTCAGCCGACGAGCACCTGGCCGGTGGCGACGATGGTGCCGTTCGGCAGGGGCGCGGGGTCGTTGCAGGTGTTGACCTTGTCGCCGTGCCGGGCGGCCGGCTTGCCGTTGATCAGCACCGTCGGGCTGCCGGCGAGGACCGTGCCCTGGTTGGTCGGCGGCACCTGGAACGGGCCGCCGGTCGGCACGTGCGGTGGCGCGTTCTGTGCCCCGCTGCCCACCACGGCGGCCGGCTTCCCCTCGATCAGCACGTCGGTGCTGCACCCGGTGGCGATGGTGCCGGAGAACGGCATCGGGGTCGGAGTCGGCACTGGCCCGCCCGGGGACGGGACCATGATGATGTGGGTGTCGGTGCCGACCACCTTGTCGCCGAGCTTCGCCGCGGGTACGCCCACGCCTGGCGCTCCTTTCGTAGGCCGGTTCGGCCGTTCAGATCAGGCCCTCGCGGATGGCGTGCGCGACCGCCTGGGTCCGGTTGCGGACGCCGAGCTGGACGGTGATCTCGTGCACGATGTTCTTGATGCTGCGCTCCGAGTAGGACAGGTCCCGGGCGATCGTCGCGGTGTCCGCCCCGGCGGCGATCATGCGCAGCACGGCGAGCTGCCGGGGCGACAGGGGCAGGATGGTCAGGCCCCGGGGGGCCAGCACCTGCCGCTGCGCGCGTCCCACCCGCGTCAGCAGGGAGCTGAGCAGGTCGGTGGGAAGCCGTGCCTCGCCCCGGGCGGCGGCCCGCACCACCTCGCGCAGCAGCGGCGCGGTGCTCTCCGTACGCCGGACCATGCTCAGCCCGCCCGCCTCGATGGCCTGGAGCCCGGCCGTGTCGTCGAGCTGCCCCACCACCAGCACCGGTCGGGGTGCCCCGCCGGGTGCGGCGGCCAGCGCGTCGAGCTGGGCCAGCAGCCACTCGTCCACGGTGTCCCCGACGATCACCAGCACGTCCGCCGTGGCGTCGTCGGCGGTCACCACCACCGGGCGGACCCCGGCGGGATCTCGGTCGCTCGGATCGGCACCGAGCTGGGCGACCACCCCGGCCTGGGAGATCGGGTCGCGGGCGCGGACCGCGGTGCGCACCGGGGCGACGTCGGACTCCGGCCGGCCGCTCATCGGGCGGCGCCGGGGCTGGTGGACGGGCTGGCCTCCGGCGCGACCGGCACCAGTTGGCCGGCGAAGTACGCCGCCGGGGTGCACGGCGTGCTGCCCGGGTTGGTGCACTTCACGGCCACGGTGACCGGCTGATCGGCGGAGAACTTCAGCGGCTGCACGAAGTGGTAGTCCAGGTCGCGGAAGTTGTTCAGGCCGGTCTCCAGCAGCACGGTGTCCCCCCGCCGGATCTGGAGCACACCTGCGTCGCCGTGCGGGTTCTGGAGCACGATGTCGGTCACCCAGAGCACCTTCTTCGCCGCCGGCCGGTACGTGGACAGGGCGAACTCGTTCGAGGTCGGGGAGGCGCTGGTGGCCACCCGGAAGTCGGCGGCGGTCTCCGGATCGGCGTTCTCCAGCGTTCCGCCCGGGCCGCCCCGGCCGCTCCCCGCGCCGTCCGTCGGGCTCGCCGGTGCGCTCGGCTTCGGCGAGGCGGAGCCTCCAGTCACCGCCTGCTCGGCCTTCTCGGCGGTCTGCGCCGCCTCGCTGGCCTGCGTCTTGACCTCGGCGACCTCCTCGCTCAACTCCTGGTTGAGCTGCTGGGTCTCGACCTGCGCCGCCTGCTTCGCGGTGGACTGCACGGTCGGTTTGAGCACCGCGAACCAGAGCGCGACCAGGGCCACCGTCACCGCGACGGCGACCAGCGCCACCCGGGGCGACCAGGCGGGCAGCAGCGCCCGTTGCACCAGCATCCCGTCCGAGGTGATCGGCTCGGTGTCGGGACGGGTGACGGCCACCTGGAACGGCAGGTTGCGGTCCGGGCCGAGCAGGAACCGCTTCTTCGGGCGTACCCGCAGCTTCACGAAGGTGGCGGTGCCCGGCCGCAGCACGGGCGCGGCCGGCCGGACCCGGAAGTCCAGCAGCCGGTCCGGATCGGTGGGCAGCACCTCGACGGTGGTCTCGGTGTTGCCGGTGTTGTCGACGACCAGCTGGTGGGCGCCGGACCGGCGGGCGTGGGAGGTCCGGGGCACCAGCTCGGTGGCGAGCTCCACGAAAGGCCCGACGGTGACCCGACCCTCCTCGACCACCGAGCCGTCCGGGTCCTCCCGGCCCCGGACCCGTACCCCGAAGTCGACGTCGCCGGCCGGGACGGCGGCCGAGCGGGGCGGCCGGAAGGTGACCCGTGCCTCCTCCTCGGTGCCGGGTAGCAGGTTCATCGTCGCCGGCTCGACCTCGGCCCAGTCCCCGGCGTCGCCGACCACGTCGAGGGTGAACTGGTCGACGACGGAGGCGGTGTTGCGCACCCGTACGGTGCAGCTGACCTCGCCACCCGGCGCGACGGTCAGCTCGGTCTCGGCAAGTCCCACTGCGACGCTCATGCCGCGCAGTCTCGCCGGGCGGCGGGGGCCGGCAGTACCGCGATCGAGGAACACCAACGGGCAACCGTCGGTACCTCATTGGGCAACCGGGGGCCCGCAGGTCCGGCCCGCGCCGGGTCCGGTGGGGCACATCCCGGTCCGCTCGGCGCTCAGCCGGGTTCGCTGATCCGGCCCGGACGGCGGGTGGCGCGGGAAGCGGCGGCGCCGCCGGACCGGCCGGCGCTGTTGACGCTCACCTCGCGTGGCGCCGCTGCCAGGTCGGCCGTCGCCTCCGGGACGAACGGGACGAGCAGTTGCAGGTGCAGGCCGGTCCGGGCCGCCCCGCCCTGCGCCACCCACGCCGAGCCGGTGTCCCCCTCGCGGCGGGGGGCGCTGCGCACCACCACCGACTGGTTCGCCCGCGCCAGGGCCCCGGCGAGGAAACGGGCGGGCAGCGCCGTGCACCCCGCGCAGCCGACCAGCAGGTCACCGAGGAGACGGTGTTCCCGTTCGGTGTCCGGTCCCCAGGCCGTCAGCAGGTAGCTGAACCGGTAACGCCGCCCCGGCGGGCGGCGTCCGGTCACCTGGCCGTTGGCGTCCCGCAGGTCGTCCCAGGTGGCGGAGACGCCGTTGGAGTCCTCCTCGACGTCCAGCAGGAAGGCCGAGACCCGCTCGCCGTCAAGGTGCGCGCAGCGGTCCGGCGGGTCGAAGACCACGGGCACCCCCGGCGGCAGGTAACTGCCCAGCCAGGCCCGGACCGACAGGTCGACATCCCAGATCACCCGGTCACCCTGCCGGTCACCGGGGCGGTCCCGCGCTCGGCGGGCGGGCAGGCCGGTGGGGCGGATCCGGTGCCCTTCGGGGCAGTACGGCCTACCCCCGTGGCGGTCCGGCGGGCAACGGATCCGACCGCGCACCGTTGGCATGCTCGCCGCAACACACCGTCGTACAGGAGGTTCGATGCCGACGTATCTGTCGCCGGGCGTCTACGTGGAGGAGGTGTCCTCCGGGTCGAGGCCGATCGAAGCGGTCGGGACGGCCGTCGCCGCGTTCGTCGGCTTCGCCGAGAAGGGGCCGGTCAACGAGCCGACCCTGGTCACCAACTGGTCGCAGTACACCCGCGTCTTCGGCGGGTTCGTGGCCGGTGCGTTCCTGCCCCTGTCGGTCTACGGGTACTTCCTCAACGGCGGCGGTTCCGCGTACGTCGTCCGGGTGGGAACCACCGGCGGCGACGCCGGGCCGGCGGGCGGCGACGGGGCGTACGCCACCGCGGCGGTGCCGGCCGGCGGGGACAACGGGAAGCTCTCCTTCACCGTCCGCGCCGCCCTGCCCGGTCCGGCCGGGCAGGACCTCTCGGTCGAGGTCACCGATGCCTCCGAGGGCGGCGACGACACGTTCAAGCTGGTCGTGAAGCAGGCCGGCAAGCCGGTCGAGACGCTGGACAACCTGACCACCCGCCGGGGTTCCGGCAACGTGGTCACCGCCGTCAAGCAGCAGTCGAAGCTGATCCAGATCGAGGAGGTCAAGGGCGCGACGCTCGCCCCGCCCCGGCGCGGTGCCGAGGTCGCCCTCGCCACCGCCGGGCTGCCGGCCACCACCGGTGCCGACGGCGACCTGCGGGTGCGCGCCGAGGACTACGTCGGGGACGTCAGCGACCGGACCGGTTTCGCCGGGCTGGAGGCGATCGAGGACGTCACCATGCTCAGCGTGCCCGACCTGGCCGCCGCCTACCAGCGGGGGCTCATCGACGACGAGGCGTTCAAGGCCGTCCAGCTCGCGATGATCGCGCACTGCGAGCTGATGGGCGACCGGGTGGCCATCCTCGACCCGCCGCCCGGGCTGCACCCGCAACGCCTCAAGGAGTGGCGGCAGGACGTCGCCGGCTACGACTCCAAGTACGCCACCCTCTACTGGCCGTGGATCAAGATCATGGACCCGGCGCAGGGGCGGGCGGTGTTCATGCCGCCGAGCGGCCACGTCGCCGGGGTGTGGGCCCGCAACGACGACACCCGGGGCGTGCACAAGGCACCGGCCAACGAGATCATCCGGGGCGCGCTCGCCCTGGAGAGCGGCCTGACCAAGGGCGAACACGACCAGCTCAACCCGACCGGGGTGAACTGCATCCGGGCCTTCCCCGGCCAGGGCATCCGGATCTGGGGCGCCCGAACGCTCTCCAGCGACGCCGAGTGGCGCTACCTGAACGTCCGGCGGCTGTTCAACTGGATCGAGAAGTCCATCCTGCTCGGCACCAACTGGGTGGTCTTCGAGCCGAACGACCCCCGGCTCTGGGACGCGGTGCGCCGGGTCATCACGATGTTCCTCCGCCGGGTGTGGCGCAGCGGCGCCCTGATGGGCGACACCTGGTCCGAGGCGTTCTTCGTCAAGTGCGACGCGGAGAACAACCCGCCGGAGAACCTCGACGCCGGGATCCTCACCGTCGACATCGGCATCGCGCCCGTCAAGCCGGCCGAGTTCGTGGTGTTCCGCCTCTCCCAGCTCTCGCACGGCGCGGGCGACGACTGATCCGCCCCCGACGTAACCAGGAAGGACGACCATGGCAGGTCAGGGTACCCAGGACCCCCGCCAGAACACCGAGATCATCAGTGCCGCCGTCTTCCGGCTGGAGGTGCCGGGCATGACGGCGATCAACTTCGCCGAGCTGGTCGGCATCAGCAGCGAGGTGGAGAACGCGGAGTACATGGCCGCCGGTCCCACCGGGCCGATCTTCTCCCGGCACTTCGGACGGACGAAGCCGCCGACGGTCACCCTCAAGCGGGGGCTCGACCTCAACGGCGACCTCTGGCTCTGGCACCAGAAGGTGCGCAACCTGATGTACGACGCGTACCGGGACTGCGCGCTGAAGCTCTACGGCCCCGGTGACGACCTCAACGGCGACGCCCGGCTGACGTACATCATGACCAACGCCTGGCCGGCGAAGGTGGAGGTCAGCGGGGTCAAGGCCGGCTCCACCGACATCGTCTACCAGACGGTCACGCTGATGTGCGACGACCTGTTCGACTTCAATGCGCGGATCTGACCTCGCCGAGCCCGCCGTCGGACCGGCGGCGGGCCTGCGCACCGAGTACCCGTTCGTGCTGCCCCGTGGCCTGGTCGACGACCGGGGCGGGGTGCACCGGGAGGGCGTGATGCGGCTGGCCACCGCCCGCGACGAGATCAACCCCCAGGGCGATCCCCGGGTACGGCAGAACCCGGCGTTCCTCACCGTGCTGCTGCTGGCCCAGACGGTGACCCGGATCGGCGCGGTACGGGCCGTGGACACGGCGGTGATCGAACGCCTCTTCGCCTCCGACCTGGCCTTCCTCCAGGACCTCTACCGGCGGATCAACCAGCAGGGCCACACCGAGGCCGAGGTCGCCTGCCCGCACTGCGGGGGCGAGTTCGCGGTGGACGTGGCGGGGGCCGCGCCGGGGGGATCCTGACGTACGCGACAGATCAGCTCTGGGAGGAAGTCGCGTACGTCGCCCACCACCTCCACTGGTCCCTCGACAGCATCCTCGACCTCGAACACCCCGACCGGGTGCGGCTGCTCGCCGAGATCCGCAAGCTCGACCGCCCCGCCGTACCGCGACACCCGTTTCCGACCTGACCGAGGAGGTGCGTCATGGCCTGGCCGTTCCGGCTCCGCCGACCGTTCCGGTCGCGCCGCGACTCACCGGTCGGATCGCCCGCCGCCGGATCGACCGGACCGGGGGACGGGACCGCGCCGGTCGACGGAACCCTCGGGTCGGCACCCGCGCGCCGCGACTGGACCCGGCTGGCGGCCCTCCCGCTGACCGTCGCCCCGGGGCCGGCCATGGTCACCGTCACCGTGCCCCGGGTGGCGGCGAGCGAGCCGCTGCTGGCGGCACCGGCCACACCCGACCCCGGATCGGTGCCCCGGGGCCAGGTCACCGGCCTCGCCGCCGCCCGCCCGGTCACCGGCCATCACAATCCCCACCCGGCCGGCGGCCATCACAGCCCCCACCCGGCCGATCGCGCCGACGAGGGACGCCATCCGGCCGCCCGGGTCGCGCCACCGGTCACCGCCCCCGACCCGCTGGGTGCGCCCCGCACCCTGCCGGTGGTCGTCGCCCCGGTCTCCGTCCGGGCCCCGCTGACCGTGGCCGACGGGGATGCCGTCGGTCCGCCCCGCGCGCCGGAGCACACCGCCCGGGACGCCGGCCCGGTCGGGGTGATCGCGCCGCCCGCCGGGCCGACCGGGGAGGTGCCCCCGGCCGACGAACCCGACGAGGCGGCCCGTACCGCTGCCCGGTTCGCCGCCGCCGGCCTGCCCGCCGTCGAGGTCTGGCCCCCGCCCGGCTTCGAGGACGTCTACCGCGCGGCGGAGGTCACCCGGGCGGCGGAGGCGGCCCGCGCGGCGGGTGGACCCGTACCGGGTGCCGCCGCCCGGCGGGAGAATCCGCTGCCGCGCCCCGCCGACCGGGTGCCGGAGGCCGGCACCGTTCCCGGCGAACCGTCGGGCCTGCCCGGCGGCACCACGCCGCGTCCGGTCGAGGTGGTGTCCCGGTCCCGCTCCGCCCGCGCCGTCGTGCCCCGACCGGCCCCGGCAGCGGAGGGTACGCCGGACGCTCCCGGACCGGACGGACCACCGGGTGCCGCCGCCCAGCCGGAGGTGCCGGTCGCCCCGGCCGGTGGACACCTCGGCGACACCGCTCTGACCGGTGGACGCTCCGGCGAGGACGCCCCGACCGGTGGCCGCCCCGGCTACGCCTTCCCGAATGAGGTCGTCGGTGTCGGGCGGCAGCCGGCACCGCCCCACCCGACCGGTGACCCAACCGGATTCCCGGCGGCTGCCGGTCGGCCGGGCACGCCCCGATCCGGTGCCGTTCCGACCGTGCCCGAGGCGGCTCCCGGGCGTCCGGCCGGTGGGGACCGGTCCCCGGCGTTGTCGCCGGCCCGGTTCCTGACCCGGCGGGCGGACGCCCCACCACCGGCCCGGCCGGTGTCGCCCGACCAGCCCGACGCCACCGCCGCCACGCCGTCCGGCTTCCGCACGCCGGGTGTCCGGCCCGACGTCGGGCCTCGGGCGGCCTTGCTCGGCCGGCCCGACGTGCCCCGTCCGACGGTTCCGTCCGTCCGGCCTGACGTGTCACGCCCGGGGGTCCTGTCCGGCCCGCCCGACGTGCCCCGTTCGACGCCGCCCGGCCCGGCGGACGTGCGGTATCCCGTGGCCGCGTCGGACAACGACACGGCGGCGGCCGACCCGCCCGCGTCACCACCGGTCAACCCGGCTGGTCTCCCGCCGTTGCCGCCGCCGTTCCCCGGCCCGTCGGCCGGTGACATGGCGGAGGCGGCACCCACCGATCCGTGGTCCCCGCCCCGGCCCGCCGCCTCGGTGGCAACCCGGGCCGTCGAGCCGCCGGCCCTCGGGCTCGTGGCGCCGGCCGGATTCGGGACGGGACCGACCGACGAACCCACCCCGCCCGCGCGGCGCCCGGCACCCCCGGCCGGGCCCGCCACCGGTACACCGGTGGTCGCGGACCCGTGGCCGGTGTCGGCCTCCGCTGCCGGACCGGCACCGGCCACGGACGGCCAGGGCCTCGCCGCACCACGACCGTCGGTGTCCGACAGTTCCCCCGACCCCCGGCCGGCGGCGGAGGGCGGCACGTCGCCGTACCCGTCCGTACCGGTCCGGACCGACCAGGGGTCGCCCGGCGTACCGGTGGCCGGGCCCGGTGTGCACCCGGCAGGACCGCCACCGGTCGGCCGGTCGGAGCGTCCGGCGGTGCCGCTGCGGCACCGGGCGGTCCTGCCCGACCTGCCGGCGCGGGTGCCGCCGCCGCCCGCGCCGGTCGCGCCGCTCGGCGTCGAGCCGCTGACCCCGGTGCCCGCCACGCTGGTGGACGGCTTCCGCCAGCGGTACGGCGTCGACGTCTCGGACGTGCCGGTGCGCCGGGGGCCGGCGGCCACCGCCCTGGTACGGCAGGCAGGGGCGCGGGCCGCGACCCGGGGCGGTGAGGTCCTGCTGCCGGCGGAGGTCGGCCCGCTCGACGCGCCGCCGGTCCGGGCCCTGCTCGCCCACGAACTGGCCCACGTCGTGCAGCAGCGGGTGCTCGGGGCGACGCCCCCGGCCGAGTCGACCGGGGCCGGACGGGATCTGGAGGCGCGGGCCCTGGCGGCCGAGTACGCCTTCGGCGACGGGGCGCCGCCGGCCGGTGTCGGCGCGACGGTGCCGCCGCTGCCGCTGGTCGGCCCCGGACCGTCCACCGGGGCGTTCGCGCCGGTCGGCGTTGCCGGCAGCCCGGTCTCCGAGGGCGCTGCCGGACCGGTCGGCACCTGGGGGACCACCGCCGGGGGTGGCCTGACCTGGCGGGCCGACCCGGGTGGGTCGCCCGGCAGCGGCCCGCCGCTCCAGCGGGCCCCGGTCGGCGGTTCCGCCGACGCCCTGGCCGACCTGCGTGACCTGGTGCGGGCCGAGGTGGCCCGGCAGGAGGACGCGATCGGAGGCGAGGGGCCCGAACCGACCCCGGACGGCGCTGCCGCCCTGGCCGCGCTGCGCGCCGAGGTGGCCGCCGCGACCAGCCCACCCGCGCTCGACCGGAGCAGCGGTCGGCTCGCCGAGGTGAGCGCGGCGGTGGAACAGCTCCGGGGCGAGCTGCGGGCCGTGACCGGCCGGGAGAAGGCACTGGCGGCCCGTCCCGACCGGGACGATGCCGGCCTGCGGCCCGACCGGTCTCCGGCCCGCGCGGTCGACCTGGACAACCCCGACGACCTGGAGGAACTGGCCGGTCGCCTCTACGGGCGGCTGCGCGGCCGGCTCCGCCAGGAACTGCTGGTCGACCGGGAACGCAGCGGGCGACTGACCCGGTTCCCGTGAACCCGACGACGACGAGGAGGACGCGACGATGGCGGGTGGTCTCTCCACCGGAGCCCGGTTCCTGGGCGGCTTCTTCGAGGTCACCGGGGTCAACCACCGCTACCTGGTGGTCATCGACGACGAGCGCTACAACCTCGGCTCCTGGTCCCGGGTCTCCGGGCTCGGGGTGACCTGGCAGGTCTGCGAGTACCGCGCGGGGGACAGCAACGACCTCTTCACCTACGTGGGGACCCCGAACTACAGCCGGATCCGGCTCAGCCGGGCGGTCTGCTTCGACTCCCAGGTGGTGCAGGAGTGGCTCTGCCAGCAGGCCAAGCGGTACCGGCCGCTCAGCGGCAGCATCCAGCTCGTCGACAGTCTCGGTCTCAAGATCGTCGGCTGGGAGCTGAAGCACTTCTTCCCGGTCGGCTGGTCGGTGTCCGAGCTGGACCCGAGCCGGTCCGGGGTGGCCGTGGAGACCCTCGAACTGGCCCACACCGGGTTCCTCGACGACGACGTCGCCTTCTCCCTCTGACCCGCATCTCTCGAACCCGAAGGACGGACACCGATGGCGCTCTCCGCAGGGCAGCTCGGCGGGATGCTGGGCGACCCGAGCCAGACGGCGCAGGGCCTGACCTCCGGCGGCCTGATGCAGCTGTTCCGCAGCGGGCCGGGAGTCCGGCGGACCGACAAGCTCGGCCTGGCGATGCGGTTCCAGGTGACCATCGGCGACGTGCAGCTCGGGCTCTGGCGGTCCTGCCGGGGGCTGCGGGCCGACTTCCGGCCCGAGGTGGTCCGGGTGACCGGGGACTACGTCGCCCAATACCACCTCCCGGGTGAGGTCAGCTACCCGCCGGTCGTGCTGGAACGGGCCGTGCACCGGGAACACTCCGCGCAGTTGCAGCAGTGGCTGGTCGGGGTGCTGCGCTCCTGGCAGGACGGCACCGGCGACGACACCCGGACCACCGCCCGGATCACCCTCCTCGACGCCGACGGCGAGCCGGTCAACAGCTGGCTGCTCTACGGCGTACGGCCGGCCTCCTGGGCCGGCCCGGACCTCTCCGCCGACACCAACCAGGTGGCGCTGGAACGCCTGGAACTGGTGCACGAGGGCTTCTTCCCCGACCTCCAGGCCCGGGCGGAGACGGCCGAGCTATCGTCGCCGACGCTGGGCACGGTCGCGTTCTCCTACAACCCGGCGAAGATGACCATCACCCGCTCCTCCCGGCCCAGCCAGGTGATCGGGCAGGGCAAGGGACTGGTGCTCGCCTCCGACGACGCGCTGCGGGTGATGGCGGGAGAGGTGCTGCTGGTCGGGGCCGGCGTGGCCCAGGACGTGCAGAAGCTGATCGCGTTCTCCGGCCAGACCAAGACCGACGATGGCCAGGGCCGCAGCCAGTCCGTGCTGCCCAAGCTCACCTTCCGCTGGGGAAAGCTCTCCATGACGGTCAACCTGAGCACGCTGAACGTCAACCTCACCCGGTTCGACGGCGAGGGGCAGCCGATCCGGGCCCAGGCCACCCTCGACCTGGTGGTGACCGAGGGGGAGGTCTTCCCGCAGCGGGGCGGCGCGCCGCTGCCGGCCCGGGCGGTACGCACCGACCCGGCCCAGTGGCGGCAGCGGGCCGCGGCCAGCGGCATCGACGACCCGATGCGGGCCCAGGCCCGGGGCGCGGCCGTCGGAGCCCGTCGGTGAGCGGGGCGGCCGGCATCGGCCGGCACCAGCTCATCTGGGGTACGGCCACCCTGCGCCCCCGGGTCACCACCGGCGCCGCCGACCGGGACCTGCCGGCGGCGGTCGCCGAGCAGCTCGTCCGGGTGGTGGTGGACACCCAGCTGGCGCTGCCGGACATGTTCGAGCTGACCTTCGTCGACCTGGCCGGTGACCTGCTCACCCGGGCCGGTCTCCAACTGGGCACGGTGGTGCGGGTGTTCGGCCCGACCCAGGACGGCTCGACCGAACAGCGGCTGATCAGCGGCGAGGTGACCGCCCTGGAGGGCCGCTTCGTCGACCTCGCCGCGTACGTGGTGGTGCGCGGCTACACCCACGACCACCGGCTGCACCGGGTCCGCCGGACCCGGACCTTCCTCAACCAGTCCGACTCGGACATCGCCCGCCAGGTGGCCACCGCCGCCAAGCTGACCGTCGGCACCATCGACGCCACTGGCGGCACGATGGCCCACCTCTCCCAGGTCGACCAGACCGACTGGGAGTTCCTCGCCGGCCGGGCCCGGGAGATCGGCTACGAGGTCGGCGCCGACGGCGACCGGTTCCACTTCCGCCGGGCCGCCACCGTGCGCGGGGCCGGCAGCCCGCTGCCGCTGACCTTCCGGGGCAACCTCCGCCGGTTCCTGCCCCGGGTCACCGCCGGCAACCTCGCCCCGGAGGTCGAGGTGCGGACCTGGGACCCGGTCGCCGCGACCGTGGTGGCCGGCCGGACCGGGACCACCGCCGCCGGGGTCAGCCTGGGCGGGGGCCGGACCCCGACCGCCGCCGCCGACCCCTTCGTGCCCCGGGCCACCCCGACGCCCCCACGCGCCGGCAACAGCGCCGTCGGCGACGTCGGGCCGGCCCCGGGCCCCCGGGCACACGTCCTGGTCGGTCGCGGCCTGCCGGTCCCCAACGGTTCCGACGGCGCGGCACGCCAGGTGGCGGCGAGCCTCGCGGCCACCGTCGGCGGCTCGTTCGCCGAGGCCGAGGGGGAGGCGCTGGGCGACGCCCGACTGGTCGCCGGCCGGGCGGTCCGGGTGGACGGGGTGCCGGCCCCGTTCGCCGGCACGTGGACGCTCAGCGCCGCCCGGCACGTCTTCGACGACACCGAGGAGGGGTACCGCACCGAGTTCACCGTCGGCGGCACCCAGGACCGCTCGCTGCTCGGGCTGGCGGCCGACGGGACGGATGGCCCGGCCCGGATCGACGGGGTGGTCTGCGGGGTGGTCAGCAACGTCAAGGACCCGCAGAACCTGGGCCGGGTGAAACTCGCCCTGCCCTGGCTGACGCCGGACCACGAGACCGACTGGGCCCCGGTGGGGCAGCTCTTCGCCGGCCCGGCCGGCGGGGCGTTCTTCGTCCCCGAGCCGGGTGACCAGGTCCTGGTGGCGTTCGAGTTCGGCGACGTCCGCCGGCCGTACGTGCTGGGCAGCCTGCCCAGCCGGCACACCGGGTACGGCCTGGACGGCGCGCAGACCTCCTCGACGAAACCCGGCGCGAGCGGCGTCAAGTCGGTCGGCCAGACCAGCTCGGTGATCCGGCGGGGCCTGCTCTCGCCGTCCGGCAACCGGCTGGTCTTCCACGACGAGGTGCCGCCCGGCGGCAAGGGCCAACCCACCGCCGCCAACGTGGTGCTGGGTACGAAGGGCGACAAGCTCTCCCTCGCCATGGACGCGGTGGCCGGCGAGGTCACCCTGCGCTGTGCCCCTGACAAGCCCGGGAAGCTGGTCATCGAGTGCACCGGACAGACCGCCGTGGAGATCAAGGCGGGCCCCGGCGGGAGCATGACCCTCGACGGCGGCACCAGCCTGAAGCTCAAGGCCGAGACGGTCGACATCGACGGTACGCAGATCACCATCAGCGGCACCGCGGCGACCGCCATCAAGGGCAAACCCATCCAGCTCAACTGAGGAGTGCCATGCAGGCCGACGTCATCGGCACCGGGTGTGCCTTCCCCCTGCGCGTCCAACCCCACGGCGGGCTCGCCACGGTCAGCGGAACCGCCCTGCTCGAGCAGGCGATGTGCGTGATCCTGGCGACCTACCCGGGGGAACGTCCGATGCGGCCGGAGTTCGGCTCCCGGCTGCGCGACTTCGTCTTCGAGCCGACCACGGCGCAGACCCGGCGGGCGGTCGCGGCGGAGGTCCGTACCGCGCTCGATCGCTGGGAACCCCGGGCCGAGATCGACGAGGTCGCGGTGACCGACGACCCGTCGGCCGGCGGCGGGCTGCTGCACATCGAGGTCCGCTACCGGGTACGCGGCACCGACGAACCGCACAGCCTCCACCTGGACCTGCGGACCCTGCCCGGGGACGACGTCCCGGCCGGGGCGGAGGTGCTCGGCTGATGGCGCTGCCCGCTCCCGCGCTCGACGACCGCGGCTACGACGACCTGGTCGGTGACGCCCGACAGCTGATCGCCGACCGCTGCCCCGAGTGGACCGACCTGCACCCGGCCGACCCCGGGGTGACCCTGATCGAGACGTTCGCGTCCCTGACCGACCAGCTCATCTACCGGCTCAACCGGGTGCCCGACCGGCTCTACGTGAAGTTCCTGGAACTGGTCGGGGTGCGCCTGGTGCCGCCCACCGCAGCCCGGACCACGCTGACGTTCTGGCTCTCCACGCCGGCCCGGGCCACCCAGGTCGTCCCGGCCGGCACCCAGGCGGTCACCGCCGCCGACGGCGACGAACCGCTGGTCTTCACCACCCTGGACGACCTGACCGTGCCGCCCTGCGCCCTGACCCACCTGCGGGTGCGCACCGCCGACGGGATCAGCGACCAGACCGCCGCGCTGGAGGTGGGCGGACCGGTGGTCGCGTTCTCCGCCGTCCCGGAGCCCGGCGACGAACTGCTGGTCGGCCTGGACCGGGCGGTCGGCGGCTGCGCGGTGCGACTGGAGTTCGAGGGTCGGGTCGACGGTGTCGGCGTGAACCCGCTGCACCCGCCGCTGCGCTGGGAGGCACGCGGCGCCGACGGCTGGCACGGGTGCGAGGTCAGCCTGGACGAAACCGGCGCGCTCAACCGGCCCGGGGCGATCCTGCTGCACGTGCCCGAGGGGCACCAGGCCACCCTGGTCGACGGCACCCTCGCCGGCTGGCTGCGGGCCCGGGTCGTGTCGCCCGAGGAGGGACAGCCCGGCTACAGCGCCTCGCCGGTGATCCTCGGGCTGGCCGCCAACACGGTGGGCGGCACCACCGACGCCGTCCACGCCGACCTGGTGGACGACGAGGAGATCGGCGACTCGGAGGGGGTGCCCGGCCAACGGTTCCCGCTGTCCCGCCGGCCGGTGCTGGTCGGGCTCGGCGCCCCGGTGCTGGAGGTCAGCTCCGACGACGGCTGGCAGTCCTGGACCCTGGTCGACCACTTCGCGGCCAGCGGCCCGGACGACGCGCACTTCCTGCTCGACGGGATGACCGGCGAGGTGGTGTTCGGTCCGGCGGTCCGCCAGAGCGACGGCACGCTACGCCGGCACGGCGCGGTACCGCCCCGGGGCAGCCGGCTGCGGCTGCGCCGCTACGCCGTGGGAGGTGGCAGCCGGGGCAACGTCGGCGCGGGCGCGGTCCGCGCGCTGCGCACCAGCATCCCGTACGTCGCCGGGGTGGAGAACCGCCACCCGGCCGGCGGCGGCGTGGACGGGGAGACCCTGGACGAGGCGCGTCGCCGGGGCCCGTTGACGCTGCGCAGCCGGGACCGGGCGGTGACCGCCGAGGACCACGAGGTGCTGGCCCGCGAGGCCGCTCCCGAACTGGCCCGGGTGCGCTGCGTGCCCAGCGGCGGCGACGGCCCGCCGGTGGCCCGGATCCTGGTCGTGCCGGCGGCCCCCGCCGAACGGGGCCGGCTGCGGCTGGAGGACCTGATTCCGGCCGAGGCGAGCCTGGCCCGGGTGGCCGGGCGGCTGGACGAGACCCGGCTGATCGGCACCCGGGTGGTCGTCGAGCCGCCCCGGTACCGGGGGGTGACCGTGGTGGCCCGGGTGGTCGCCCGGCCCCGGGTCCGGGTGGACCGGGTCCGCGAGGAGGGGCTCGCCGCCCTGTACGGCTTCCTCAGCCCGCTGGCCGGGGGCGGCCCGGACGGGCGGGGTTGGCCCTTCGGGCGTCCGGTGCAGGCCGGTGAACTCTTCGCGGTGCTGCAACGGGTGCGGGGCGTGGAGCTGGTGGAGGACCTGCGGCTGTTCGGGGCCAACCCGGTGACCGGGGAACGGGGTGCCGAGGCGGGCCGGATCGACCTGGAGCCGGACAGCCTGGTCTTCTCCTTCGAACACCAGCTGCGGGTGGAGGAGCACTGATGCGCGGCCTGGCCGACGTGCGGATGCCGTACCCGATCGCCGGGTTCCTGCCGGCCCTGTTGCAGGAGGACGACCTGCTGGTGCGCTGGACCGAGGGCCTCGACGAGGTGCTCGCCCCGGTGGTGTCCACCCTGGACTGCCTCGACGCGTACCTCGACCCGTGGCTGACGCCGCCGGACTTCCTGCTCTGGCTCGGCGAGTGGGTCGGCGCGCACCTCGACGAGAACTGGCCGCTGGACCGGCAGCGCGCGATGGTCGCCGCCGCCGTGGCCACGCACCGGCTGCGCGGCACCGTGGCCGGCCTCCGCATGCTGCTGGAACTGGCCACCGGCGGCGAGGTGGAGCTGGTGGACTCGGCCGGGGTCTCCTGGTCGACCCGCCCGCAGCCGCCCACCGGAGCGGTGCCGCCGGCCGGGCTGCACGTCCGCGTCCGGACGGCCGAGCCCGACCGGGTGCCGCGGCACGCCCTGGCGGAGCTGATCCGCGCCGCCGTGCCGGCCCATGTCGCGACGACCCTGGAGGTGTTCGGGCCGTGATCATCTGTCGTGAGTGCGGCAACCACAACGGGGACGCCGACACGTTCTGCGGCTCCTGCGGGAGCTTCCTGGAGTGGACCGGCGAGAAGACCACGCCGAAGATCGACGTCGAGGCGGTCGAGGAGGCGGAGCAGGAGATCCGGCACCGGCCGACGCTGTTGCAGCGCATCGCCGGGGTGATCGCACCACCCCCGGGCGGGACCGCCGTCGACACCGGGGTGATCCGGGTATCGGACGGCTCGGCCCGGGGCCCGGGGGCCCGACCCGGCCTGGGCCCCGGTCCGGGTGGCCCGAGGCTCGGCCCGCCCGGCACCGGCGGTCCCGCCGCCCCACCCGGCCCACGTCCCGGCCCGCCCGGCACCGGACGTCCGTTGCCGCCCGGTGTCGCAGGTCCGCCCGGTGGACGTCCGTTGCCGCCCGGTGTCGGCCGTCCGCCCGGCAGTGGACCCCAGCCCCCGCCCGGCGTCGGCCGTCCGTCCCCGCCCGGCACCGCGCGTCCGCTGCCGCCCGGCGTCGGACCCGGGCCGGCCGTGCCCCGTACCGGTCCGCCAGGAACGGGTGGTCCGCCCGGAACCCGGCCCGGTCCCCGGTCGGCCCCGCCCGGGACGGAAGCTGCGCCGGCCCGGCCCGCGCCGTCCGGCACCCGCCCGGGGCCGCCGGGGTCGGCCGGTGCGCCGGGGATCCGGACCGGACCGCCCGGGACGGCCGGTCCGGCCGGGACCCGTCCGGGCCCACCAGGGGTGGGTGCACCGGGGGTGGGGCCGACTGCGCCGGTGCGCCGGTTGCCGCCGCCACCACCCGGCGTCGCCAACGCGCGGCTGCCCACCGTGGCGGAACGCCCGTCCGGTCTCCGTCCCGGCCCGCTGGGCGCCGTGCCACCGGGACGGTCCACGACGCCCCACGCCACACCTGTCGATCCGGAGTCGACCACTCCGGCCGAGGACGGTACGCCCGAGGACGAGCCGACCGCGTCGGAGCAGACGCGCGCTGCGGTCGACGTCGTCGACCCGGCGGAGGACGTGGACCCCGCGTCGTCCCCGCCGTCCCGCCACCGGGAGGCGCTCGCCGCGCCGCACACCCGTGCGCTGGTCGCCACGGACGCCGCGTCCGTCGACCCGGCGGACCGGACGACCAAGGGCCGGACGTCCGGCCGGTCCCGGGCCGGTGGCCCGGTCGACTCCGAGCCGGAGGAGGTGACGCCGCAGCCGGTCCGGCCCCGTACCGCCACCACCGGCCGGCGCGCGCCCACCCGTCGCCTGCAAGCGGGCGACCTGGTCTGTGGCGAGTGCGGCGAGGGCAACCCGCCGACCCGCCGGTTCTGTAGCCGCTGCGGCGACTCGCTGCGTACCGCCGAGGTGGTCCGCCGTCGCTGGTGGCAGCGGCTGCTGCCGCGACGCGGGCCGAAGGTCACCGAGGCGGGCGTGCGTCCGGGCACCCCGGGCGGGGGCGGTTCGGGCGGGGCCGGCGGCGTGCTCCAGACCATCTACCAGCGGGTCAACGGCATCGCTGCGGTGGTGCTCTTCGCCCTCGGCATCGCGTACCTGGTCTACCCGCCGCTGCGGGAGCGGGTCAACGCGGTGGTGGTGCCGCCGGTGCGCGACGCCCGCGCCTGGGTGGACCGGAAGCTCAACCCCCGGTTCGTGGCGGCCCGACCGGTGGAGGTGACCGGCAGCGAGTCGGTCCGTGACCAGGGCCCGGATCTCACCGTCGACCAGTACCGCAACACGCACTGGCAGGTGCGCTGGAACGCCGAACGGCCGCCCACGGTGACCCTGCGTTTCGGCGAGAAGGTCGACCTGGAAAGGCTCATCGTCATCGCCGGCACGGCGGAGAACTACACCGCCTCGCACCGGCCGGCGAAGCTGCACCTGGTCTGGTCCACCAACCGCTCCGACACGCTGACCGTGCAGGACACCGGCGAACCGCAGACCCTCACGCTGACCGCCGCCAAGGGCGTGACCAGCGTGCAGATCCAGGTCACCGACGTCTACCGGGCCGAGAAGGGCACCGACGTGGCCGTCAGCGAACTCGAGTTCTTCGCCCGGGAGTGACACCGCTCCCCGGCGGCGCGGCCCGCCGCGCCACGACCACCACCGCCGGTCACCCGTCCGGCGGTCCACCTGAGACGGAGGGATTTCCGTGGCAGAAGTAGCCCTCGCCCTGAACACCGCCGCCGGCCTGACCGGGTTCATCACCGGCCAGGCGAGGGGACTGACCGAAGGTCTGTTCCAGGTCACCGGCTTCAACGACGCCCGCTTCGAGAAGGAGATGCCGCTGGAGATGCTGGCCTCGCCGAACCCGCTCGGGGACAGACAGGTCGTGATGGTGCGGGGCAGCCAGTCCGTGGACCACGTCTACTGGCTGCGCTACCTGCGCCGGGGCATCGGCGTGACGGACAAGAAGCGGGTCTGCGTGGAACTGCTGGTGCGGTTCACCACCTTCGACTACGTACCCAAGGCCGGTCAGGACCTGCGGACCCGCCACCTGAACCTCCTCGCCGACTATCCGATGTGGGGCATTTCGGGGTTGGGCATCTCGCTGATGGCCACCGGTCGGGGGCGGAACCCGTTCAACAAGTTCAACGAGGTCGGCAGTCTCGTCTTCGACACCACGCCGGTCACCACCGGGCTGCCGCACTTCCGGCTCAACTACCGCGTGCAGCACCAGGCCAAGACCGTCATGGGCGCGACCCTCGCGCTGAACCACAACGACGTCGGTTCGTTCCTGGTGCACAGCAACGGCCTGTTGGAGTACGCGCCCGGCGAGGGCCGGACCGAGAAGCACTTCCGGATCACGCCGCTCAGCGGACGGGTACACAACCGGCCGAGCCGGATCGGCGCGGCCAACGCCCCGGCCGGCAAGGTGTCCCTGCTCACCGCCACCCAGATCGTCCGGGGTGCCGGGCAGGACGCGAACGCGCTCGCCGCCCACGCGCACGACAGCCTGCGGGTGTTCGGGTTCGACCAGCTCAACGGTCCGGACACGCTCACCGTCGACAGCGCCGCCGCCAACGGCGTGGTGGCCCGCGCGGATCCCAACGGCCGGCAGGGCGCGATGCGGCTGGAGTACGTCCGCAACGGCGGTGTGATGGGCAGTCAGGTCCGCACCAAGATCAGGGTGCTGCTGCTGCTCCGCTACACCCTGGTCTCCTACTTCACCGACCCGGACCAGGCCGGCAACCGGCAGGTGGTCCAGCAGAACGGGGTGCGGTACAGCAGCTTCCGGGACGTGTCGATCACCGTGCTGGACACCGTCGCGGGTGATCCGCTCGTGGTCGGCGACGACGGGACCAAGTACGACATCAAGGCGATCAAGAACCGTTTCCACGAGACGTCGACGCTGCGCTTCGGTGCCCGGATCGAGGAGGTCAACGGGCAGGTCGGGGCCCAGGTGAGGATCAACTGGCGGGCCCAGCACGCGGGTGCGGTGGGCAAGTCCCAGTCGCACGACAACCACGGCGACTTCCGGCTCGGCGTCGACCAGTCCGGCAACCCGGTGCTGCGCCTGCTCGACCAGGACAGCAACAAGTACTTCACCGTGACGAGTTGACAGGGGAGCCGAGATGAGCAACTACCCGGAGACCTTCGACCCCACCGGCCCGGCGAGCCTGGCGGACGCGTACCCCTACCTGAACTGGACGGCGGTCAGTGTCGGCGGAATCCTCGCCGAGCAGCCGGAGACGAGCTGGGAGATGCTGCCCGGCCTGCTCGGCGAGCGCTGGGGCGACCCGAACTGGTACCAGAACAACGAGTGGCTGGCCGACTTCTACAACACCGTCTACCAGTACGCCAGCTCGGTGCCGCCGGCCGAGATCTTCGCAGTCGACGAGATGGGCGAACCGGCGGCGGAGATGGCGCGCGTGATCGACTCGGTGGTGCAGACCTGGACCACCGCCGCCTACCAGGACCCGGAGGCCGGCGACCAGGCGTACGACGAGCAGGCGTACCACGAGCAGGCGTACGACGAGCAGGACCAGTGGGCGTCGCACGACCAGTGGACCGGCCAGGACGGGTGGACCGGATCCGACCAGTGGACCGGCCAGGAGCAGTGGACGGAGCAGGACAACGGCACCGGGCACGACCCGTCCGTCGGGCACCATCCGACGGCGGCGGAGTACGACCCGGTCACCGGGTCCGACCCGGGGACCGTGACCGCCGACGAGCCGGACATCGCGCACCAGGAACCGCTCAGCCACATCGACCCGGACGTCGCCCGCCAGGTCCTCGCCAAGGTGCTCGACGACGAGGCGGACGACCTCTCGGAGGAGGACGAGAAGATCCTCGCGACCGTGCTCACCGTCGAGAGGTTCCAGTACCTGGCCCGCGAGTTCGAGCTGGTCTGACCGGAGGCGGCGGTCCGCGAGGCCCGCCGCCACCCGGACCCACCGGACCGGTTCCGCGCCGGCCGCCCCACGTCACCCGATGCCGGGGGCGTCTCGCGTCGTTCCGCCGCCGGGGCCGCTCGCGTCGTCCCGATGCCGGCCGCTCCGCGTCACCCGACGCCGGGCGGCCGGCCGGCGTCGCGCCACCGGCCGAACCCGTCGAGCCGGTCGGCCTCCTGCCGGTACGCGGTCTGCTCGGCCACGGTCAGCCCGGCGGCCGGACCGAGCCGGACGAGCAGCCGCAGGCTGCGCAACCGGCCGAGGAGGTGGCCGGTGTCCTGGTGCGTCGCCAGCGCCGCCTGGGCGGTGCGCGCGGCCGTCGCCGGATCCCGGTCGCACTGCGCCTCGGCCCGGGCGACCAGGGCGTGCCCCTCCCAGACCCGGTACCCGGCGGTCCGGGCCACCTCCCACGCCTGCCCGGCCAGGGTCAGCGCCTGGTCCGGGTCGGTGCGCCGGTGCACCTCGGCCAGCCCGATCAACGCCTCGGCCCGCTCGCCGTGGCTGCCGCTGGCCCGGGCCAACGCCAGGGCCCGCCGGTGCTCGCTCTCCGCCGCGTCGCCGTCGCCGCGCCGCAGGTGCACCGCACCCAGCACGTTGCGGGCCGCGGCCTGCTGCGACGGGTCGCCGACCAGCTCGGCCAGGGCCAACGCCGCGTCGGCCAGCTCGGCCGCCCGGGTCAGGTCGCCCGCGTACACGTGCAGGGCGGCCAGTCGCCGCAGGCTCTCCACCTCGGTGGGGCGGTAGCCGCTCTCCCGGCTGACCTCCAGCGCCTCCCCGAGGTGGGCCAGGGCCCGGTCGTACCGGCCGAGGGCGTGCTCCACGTCGCCGAGGTTGCTCAGGCTGATGCCGGTGTTCATCCGGGTGCCGGTCCGCCGGGTCAGCGCCAGCCCCTGACGGAACACCTCCTCGGCGGCGCGTAGCCGCCCCATGTCCCGGTAGATCACCCCGAGGTTGCCGAGACTGGTGCTCAGCCGCTCCGCTCCACCGAGCCGCTCGTGGATCTCCACCGCCCGTCGGGTCAGCTCGGCCGCCTGGGCCAGCCGTCCGGCGCGCAGGTGCATCAACCCGCAGGTGCCGTACGCCGCCGCCAGCCCCTCGGGCCACCCCGCCCGGGTCGCCGCGTCGATCATCGCCGTGGCGTGCTCCAACCCCACCCGGTACTCGCTGCGCCGCAGGTGCAGGCTGGCCAGCCCGAGCCGGCTCGCCGCCTCGCCCGCCTCGTCCCCGGCGGCCTGCGCGGCGCGCAGCGCGTGCGACGCGGCCAGGAACCCGTCGTTGTGCGGACGGAACTGGTAGTACCCGCGCAGCGCGTCGGGGATCCGCCACGCGGCCGGCTCGGCGCCCTGGTCGGCGGCGTGCGCGACGACCCGGACCAGGTTGGTCCGTTCCGCCTCCAGCCAGGCCATCGCCGCCTCCGAGGAGGGGAAGACGGTCGCCTCCCTGTCGTTCCCGTCCGGTGGTAGGCGCACCATCTGCGGGTAGATCGCCGCCGCGGCGGCCTCGGCCCGCTGCCGGCACCAGGCGTAGAGCCGGCTGTGCGCGGCGGCCCGCTCCGGCACCGGATCCTCGGCGACGGACCGCTCGACGGCGTAGATCCGCAGCAGGTCGTGGAAGGTGTACCGGCCGGGCCGGGGCAGCTGCACCAGGTGTGCGGCGGCGAGCCGGTCCAGTTCCCGTGCGGCGGTGACCTCGTCCAGCGCGGCGAGGGCGGCGGCGGCCGGCACCGTCACGTCCGCCCCGGGCGCCGGCCCGAGCAGCCGGAAGAGCCGGCGGGCCGAGGCGGGCAGCGCCGCGTACGACAGGTCGAAGGCCGCCCGGACGGCGGCCTGGTCGTCCCCCTCGACCCGCAGGCCGGCGAGCTGGTTGCCGGTGCTGAGCTGGGCGGTGTGCGCGCTGATCGGCCGACCCGGATGGTCGATCAGGTCGGCGGCGGCGATCCGCAGCGCCAGGGGCAACCGGGCACACACCTCCGCCAGCTCGGCGATCTCGGCCGGGGCGGCGGCCACCTGCTCGGCCGGGATGATCCGGGTGAGCAGGGCGCTGGCCTCGGCCCCGGTGAGCACGTCCAGGGCGATGCGGCGGGCCCCGTCGACCGCGACCAGCCCGCTGAGCCGGTCCCGGCTGGTGACCAGCGCCATGCAGCCGGGGGTGCCGGGCAGCAGGGGACGGACCTGGTCGGCGCTGGCCGCGTTGTCCAGCACCAGCAGCATCCGGCGGCCGTCCAGCAGGGTCCGCAGCAGGGCGGCGGCCTGCCCGGAGTCGACCGGGATCTGCTCGGCCGCCACGCCCAGCGCGTGCAGGAACCCGGCGAGCGCCTCGCCCTCGCGGACCGGACTGGCCGTCGAGTAGCCCCGCAGGTTGACGTAGAGCTGGCCGTCCGGGAAGTGCGGCCGGACCCGGTGTGCCCAGTGCACGGCCAGGGCGGTCTTGCCCACCCCGGCCATCCCGGTGATCGTCGCGACGACGACCGGTCCGCTGCCGCCGGTCGACGCTTTTAGCAGGGCGTCGAGCGCGGCCATCTGGCTGCTCCGACCGGTGAAGTGGGCGACGTCGGCCGGCAGCTGGGCCGGCGGTCGGTGACCGGGCAGCCCGGGTGGGGCCGGCTCGGCCGGACGGGGTGGCGTCGGCGGGCGTGCCCCGATCGCCGGCAGGTCCTGCCGGAGGATGCGCAACTGTGCCTCGCGCAGCTCCGGTCCGGGCTCCACCCCGAGTTGGTCGGCGAGGCGGTCCCGCAGCTTCCGGTGCAGGGCCAACGCTCGGGCCTGCTGACCGCAGGCGGCGAGGGCGAGCATCAGCCGGGCGTGCACCTGCTCGTGCAGCGGCTCGTGACCGGCCACCGCGCTCAGCTCGCGGACCGCCCGGTCCGGCAGGCCCAGCTCGACGGCGAGCGTGGCGTAGGTGACCGCGGTGGCGATCCGGCGGCGGTTCAGGGCGGCGGCGGTGGGGTGCTGGGCCACGCCGGGCCCGAGGTCGACCAGCACCGGCCCGCGCCACAGGGCCAGCGCCTCGGCCAGCCGGTCCAGGCTCTGCAGGTCACCGGCGACGCTGCCCTCGGCCCGGCCGATCAGGGTGGTGAACCGGGTCAGGTCGAGCTGGCCGGGCCCGACGCGTAACTGGTAGCCGCCGCCGGAATGGACGATCGTCGTACCGCCACCGGCCGCCGCGCCGCCGCCCGTCCCGCCACCGGGTCGGGCGAGTGCCCGGCGGAGCCGCGCCACGTAGGTGTGCACCAGGTTCAGGCAGCTGTCCGGCGGGTCGTGTCCCCAGAGGACGTCGACGATCTCCTGCCGGGAGACGGTGGTGTCCGGGTGCAGGGCGAGCAGGCCGAGCAGCATCCGCTGCCGTCCCGAGCCCAGGGCGACCGGCTGTGTGCCGGTCCGGATGCTCAACGGACCGAGTACCCCGATGTGCGGGCCCGCCGTCCGCCCGGGTGGTTCCCCGGCGGCCGGCGGCGGACCGTCGGGCAGCCCGATGGCCTCGGCGATCCGGCGCAGCGACTCCGGCCGGGGAGCGCGCACCCGACCCTGCTCGATGTCCCGTACCGCGCGGACGCTGATCCCCGCCCGGCGGGCCAACTCCTCCTGGGTCAGCCCGGCACGCAACCGCCGGAGCCTCAGCTCGGCGCCGTTGTCCGCCATCATCCCGGTTCCCCGTCCGACCCCGCGACCTACCGGTTGTCGGCACCGGCACGTGATCATGCCGGACCGGTAACCATGATCCCTCCTGTCAGGGACGGACGACAGTGGATCGTTGACCGATCAGGCCCGCCGTATCCGGCCCGGACGGGCAGCGGTTCTGCCGGTATCTGCCGGTGCCCCTCCGGCGTGTCGTTGCCCCAACAGGCAACCGGGCAGCTTGAGCCCGGTCGGACCGGGCAGCGCCGTCGATGGGGGAGCGTCCAGTGCGGTGCCAGCGGCCGGACACCGGCCCTGTCTACCGTTTGGAGCCGGGCCGGACCGCAGACGGCCCGACCGCCCGAGGCAAGGAACTGTCATGACCGGACGCACCCAGGCCCACATCCGTACCCCCGACCCGATCTCGACCGCCGGCATCACCGCCGCCCTCCGGGGTCGGATGGAGATCGAGGTCGTCCCCGAGGCACGGATCACCGCCGACACCGTCGGGGTGGTCGCCGCCGACGCCCTCGACCAGGACGCGCTGGACCTGCTCCGCGCCGTCCGTCGGCTGGGTTGCCGGCGCTTCGTGCTGGTCGCCTCGGTCGAGTCCGACACGGCCCTGATCCCCGCCGTCGAGCTGGGGGTACGGGCGCTCGCCTCGCGCGCCGAGGCGACCAGCCACCGGCTCGCGCAGCTCGTCGTCAGCACCGCCTCCGGCGGGGCGGCGATGCCGCCGGAGGTCCTCGGCCGGCTGGTCAAGCAGGTGACCCGGCTGCAGCAGACGGTGCTCGCCCCGCGTGGCATCGACGTCAACGGGCTGACCCACCGGGAGAGCCAGGTGCTGCGCCTGGTCGCCGACGGGATGGACACCCGGGAGGTGGCGACCCGGCTCAGCTACTCGGAGCGCACCGTCAAGAACGTGCTGCACGACATCACCACCCGGTTCCAGCTCCGCAACCGCACCCACGCGGTGGCGTACGCGGTCCGCGAGGGCCTGATCTGACCCACGCGGAACCTCCGCTCCGGGACCCTCGGTGCCCGCCAGGACCGGCGCGGAAGGAGAGGTCGCCGGCCCGGTTGCGGAAACCCGGTATGTGCTCCCCGGGCCCGGAGGGCTGATCCGGCCGCTTGCCGACAGTGTCGGGACATCGAAGAGGTTGTGTCGTTGATTGCGTTTCCACGTGTGCGTCCGGCACCGATCGCCCGACCACCCGTCCGCGCGGCCGGCGCGGCCGTCGACCGTCCCATCTGGACGAACGTGGCACCGCTTCGGCCGGAACAGTCGCGCCGGTCGACCGGTTTCCGCTCGGACCATCGGTCACCTGAACTCGCCCGGGCGGGCACGCCGGCCCACCGGCCCTTAGGGACGGGTTAAGTTGTCCTTCGGACCTGGTCAAATTCGGGCCGCATCGTTAGCGTGCAACTACTTTTGGTCATCGAGTAATCGGTGCCCGACCTGTCACCGGGGAGTCTGATGCTACGACGAGGCTCAGCGATCGCGCTGGTGGCCGCAGGGACGACGGTGATGCTGGCCGTGTCCGTGCTGCCGCTCTTCGCCGACGAGAACACGTCGGTCACCATGGGCGCGGTCGCGGACACCACCGCGACGCAGGTGGTCCAGGACGGCGACAACAGCGTCAAGACGACGTTGGCGAGCTGCCCCCGGCTGTGCGACCGGAACCCGAACGGCCGCCGTGACGCGTTGTTGCAGTTCGACGTGACCGCGATTCCGGTCGGTGCCCGGGACATCCGGGCGACCCTGCGGGTGCACGCCTGGGATCCGTTCCAGGCCAGGGTCTTCGCCCACTTCGCCGCCGGGTCGGCCACCTTCCCCGGTGACTGGGACGGGCGACCCTCCCTCGGGCCGGCGCTGGATGGCGTCAACGAGGTCGACCGGGGGCACAACGAGTGGGACGTCAGCCCGGCGGTCACCGGCAACGGCTCCTACACCTTCGCGTTGACCCAGCAGAGCCGCAACACCCGGATCTACTGGGCCTCCCGCGACAATTCCCGCGCCCAGGTCCGTCCCGAGCTGGTGGTGACCTACAAGGGCGGCGGGAACCGGCCGGCTCCGACGCCCTCCCGGACGACGCCCGCGCCGAAGCCGTCCCCGAGCCGGACGCCGGTCAAGCCCACGCCAACCCCGACGACGGCGAAGCCCACCCCCTCGGCCACCCCGAGCCGCCCCTCACCGACCCCGACGCAGGCCCCGCCCGGCCAGGTGCCCGGCTGGCGGATGGTCTGGAACGACGAGTTCGACGGCAACTCGGTGAACCGCGCCAAGTGGAACCTGCGGACCGGTGAGGCGCGGGACATCGACAAGGGCTGCAACGTCGACAGCCCGGAGAACACCTTCGTCTCCGGCGGCGTGCTGACCCTGCGCGCGAAGCGTCAGACCGCGCAGTGCAGCTCGCAGACCCGGCAGTACACCCAGAGCTACCTGGACACCATCGGCCGCCACTCGTGGACGTACGGGCGGTTCGAGATGCGGGCCGAGTCGCCCAACGGTCCGTACGACTCGCGGGGCCTCTGGCCGGCGTTCTGGCTGCGCCCGGAGGACGGCGGCCGGGGCGAGATCGACGTGGTCGAGCTGCCCGGCGGCAACCAGTACTACCGGGCCGCCACCCAGGCCATCTTCTACGACTACACCCCGGTCAAGCAGGACCAGCGGTGGACCTTCCCGAACGGCGGGTACCCCGGCGACGGGTTCCACACGTACACCACCGAGTGGGAGCCGGACGCGATCCGCTGGTACATCGACGGCCGCAAGGTGTACGAGCGCAACCGCGCCACCACGCCCTGGTTCGACGAGGTGTTCCACAAGCCGTACAACCTCCGGCTGAACTTCCAGGTCGGTGGCTGGCTCGGCGACCCGGACGGGAACACGGTGTTCCCGGCCGACTTCCGGGTCGACTACATCCGCGTCTGGCAGCGCTAGCCATCCCCTTCCGCCGCACGGCGGCAGCCGGCTCCGCGGGCTCTTCCACGGTGGTTGCAGGGGACCCCTCCTCATCAGAAAGCGGTAACCGGGGACCCCTGCTACCACCCGACACCATCCCGACCCGACGCGACGACGGCCCGGCCCGGCGCTCGGGTGGACGCGCGGTGCGGGTCGGGTGGGGCGTCACCTATCGTGTTCGCGCGGGCGTCCGGGTGCGGGCGCGGACAGGGGGCGGCACGGTGGTGGCGGAGCGGCGGGACGGCGACCCCAGGGAGCGGCAGGACGGCATCGGCTGGGTCACCCGGGCGGTCTTCCCGGATCCCCGGCTGCGGTTGTCGGTCTCCCGCGAGCAGCCCGCCGCCACCCGGCGGGACGCGGCCGGGGCGGTGACCGTGCGGTACGCGGTCGTGCCGTCGGTGGAGCGGGCCCGGTTCCTCCTGCCGCTCGCCTCGCGACGGGTCGGGGCGGCCTCGACCTGGGCGTACAACGCCCTGCGTCCGCCCCGGGTGCGGCTCAACCGGCTCGCGGTCGGCCTGCTGGCCGGAGTGGGGGCCACCGGGGCGGCGGGTATGCCGGTGCTGACCGTCTCCGTGCCGGCCGGGGTGGACCCGGCCGAGGTGCTCCTGGTCGACCATCTGGCGACCGTGCTCGGTGGCCGGCTGCACGCCGCCATCGGTATCCGTCCGCCCGATCCGCACCACAAGCCGACCCTCCAGCTCTTCGACGACCGGGGACGCCCCCGGGGGTACGCGAAGATCGGCTGGAACGACGCGACCCGGACCATGGTCCGGGCCGAGGCGGCGGCCCTGCGCGGCCTGCCGCGCGACGGCGGTGACCTGCCCGACGCGCCCCGGCTGCTGGGCGAGGTGGGCTGGGGCGACCTCGCGGTGACCGTGGTCGA
Source organism: Micromonospora sp. NPDC050187 (assembly GCF_044459745.1). Taxonomy (NCBI): domain Bacteria; kingdom Bacillati; phylum Actinomycetota; class Actinomycetes; order Micromonosporales; family Micromonosporaceae; genus Micromonospora; species Micromonospora sp. NPDC050187. The sequence goes on along the minus strand of NZ_JBITJH010000006.1, from coordinate 19,601 downwards.
ACCGATGCCCGCCGGGGTGCGTGGCCTGCGCCGCCCGGAGGAGCCCCGGATCGCCGCGATGCTGGCGGTGGCCCGGCGCGGTGGCGCGCCCGGCCCGGCCCGCCCGCTGCGCGGCTCACCGTTCCTGGCCGACCTGACCACCCGGGCGGAGGCGGCGGGTGGCCCGGTCCGGGACGCCGTGACCGCGCTGGCGAACCGGGACGGCGAGGTGACCCTCGAGTTCGGCGACTGGCACGGCGACTGGGTGCCGTGGAACCTCGGCACCCACCGGGGTCGCCTGATCGCCTGGGACTGGGAGAACGGCGGCACCGACCGGCCGGTCGGCTTCGACCTCGCGCACCAGGGTTTCCAGACCGCGTTGTCGCTGGGCGGGCGGCCCGCCGCCGAGGCGGCGGAGCAGATGCGGATCCTGCTCGACCGGCAGGGGCCGGCGCTCGGACTGGACGACGTCCGCCGCCGGTTGGTGGGTGATGCTTATCTCATCGAGCTGTGGCTGCGGACGGCAGAACTGGCCGCGGGTGGCGGGGGCTGGAGTCCGAAGCTGCACCCGGCCCTGCTGGACCTGCTGGCCGGGCGGCTGCGGTAGGGCCGCTGCCGTCGGGGCGTCGTCGGCCGGACGAACCTCCACAATGCGCGCAATCGTCTGATCGTCCCTACCGGGAGCGCGAGTATTCCTCTACTGTTTCACCGCTTGGTCGCGGTTCGCCGTGCCCTCCTGCGGTGACCGGAACGTCGGGACACCGGGGCGCGGCCGGGACCGGAGCATCACCGGCTGCCGGCCGGGCTCGACACGCGGATCCGCACGGCGGACGCCGGGCGAGCGCGCCGGTGGTCGTGCCGTCGCTCCACGTCCCGACCACCCGGACCGGCCGAGAAGTCCGTACCGTCCAGGAAGGACGCCCGTGGCGTTGGCCCACTTCCGCACCGTCCGCGCGGTGCCCGTACCGGTGCTGCCGGTCGGGCCGGCGGTGACCGGTCGGGGTGGGTGTCCGTGACCACGCTCCTCGTCGCCTCCACCGGCGGCCACCTCGCCGAGCTGCACGACCTCGTGCCCCGGCTCGGCGTGCAGGACGACTGCGTCTGGGTGACCTTCGACTCCCCGCAGAGCCGTTCGTTGCTCGACGGGGCGGAGGTCATTCACGTCCCGCCGGCCACCAGCCGGGACGTGGTCGGCGCGGTACGGGACCTGGTGGCTGCGCGGCGGGTGCTGCGCGGCGGCCGGTTCAGCCGGGTGATCAGCACGGGGGCCAGCGTCGCGGCGTCGTTCTTCCTGCCCGCCCTGCGGTCCGGAGTGGCCTGCCACTACATCGAGAGCGCCACCCGCACGACGGGACCGTCGCTCACCGGCCGGATGGTCGCCCGGCTGCCGGGTACCGGGCTCTACACCCAGTATCCCTCGTGGGCGGACGGCCGCTGGCGGTACGGCGGCTCGATCTTCGACGCGTACGTTCCCCGGGAGTCGTCCGCCACCCGACCGGTCTCCCGGGTCGTCGTCACCCTCGGCACCCAGAAGTACGGCTTTCCCCGGCTGCTGGAACGGCTGACGCGGATCATCCCCCCGTCGGCCGAGGTGCTGTGGCAGGTCGGGTCGACGCGGATCCCCCGGATGCCCGCCGACGCCCGCCCGCAGGTGCCCTTCGCGGAGATGCAGCAGGCGATGCGGGAGGCGGACGTGGTGGTCACCCACGCCGGGGTCGGCTCCGCGCTGACCGCGTTGCGGGCCGGCCAGCGCGCCATCTACGTGCCCCGTCGCCGACGCCACGGCGAACACGTCGACGACCACCAGGTCGAGATGGCCCGGGAGCTGGACCGCCGGGGCCTGGTCCTGGCCCGGGAGGCGGACGAGGTCACCGAGACCGACCTCCGCCTGGCGACCCGGTGGACGGTCTCCGCCCGGAAGGAGGTCGAGCCGTTCCGATGGACGAACCCGACCTGATCCCCGAACGGTCCGCGACGGCCGAGTTACGGCACGTCCGAACCGGTCGGGTGATGCGCGCCGGTCACCGGCGCAGCAAGCTACGCCTGTATCACTTCATCCTTGGGGGCCGCCCAGTGTCACTCAGAACGTCAAACCGACCGGGCCGGAGATCGGTCGCGGTCCGCTGGCTTGCCGCGCTCTCCGTGCCGGCACTGGTCGCCACACTGGGGGTGGCGACCCCCGTCGGGGCCGCCGACTTCACCCCGGTGGCCAGCACGCTCACCTCGGCGAACCCGGTCGACACCACCCCGCACGCCCAGAACGGCGACGTCAAGGCGTTCGCCGAGATCGGTGACACGGTCTACGCGGGCGGCAGCTTCACCTCGGTCAAGAGCCCCGGCGCGGCGAGCTGGACGACCCGCAACTACCTCTTCGCGTACGACCGGGCGACCGGCGCGTTGAAGACCTCGTTCACGCCGGTGCTGGACGGCGCGGTGCACGCGCTCGCGGTCAACCCGGACGGCAAGCTGATCGTCGGCGGGAACTTCAAGAACGTCAACGGGGTGTCCCGGAAGAACCTGGTCGCCCTGGACCCGGCCACCGGCGCCACGGTGGGCTCCTGGGTCGGTCGCAGTGACGGCGGTCAGGTGCGGCGCACCATCGTCCGGGGCAACCACCTGTACATCGCCGGTGCCTTCCACTGGATCAACGGCACGGAGCACTCGCTGCTGGCCCGGCTGAACGCCACGACCGGCGCGATCGACCCGACCTTCCAGATCGACGCGTCGGTGGCCCGCACCAGCACCGAGCTGGTCTGGGGGCTCGACGTCTCGCCGGACGGCGACACGCTGGTCGCGGTCGGCAACTTCACCCTGGTCAACGGGCTGTCCCGGAACCAGGTGGTGATGGTCGAGCTGGACGGCACCCCGACCGTCGCCGACTGGAGCACCCAGCGGTACGTGCACCCCTGCTCCAGCGCGAGCTTCCCGTTCTACGCCCGGGACGTCGACTTCTCCGACGACAGCAGCTACTTCGTGATCATCGCCGACGGCGGCCGGGCGAGCGGGGCGTACTGCGACACCATCGCCCGCTTCGAGACCGAGACCCGGGGCAGCGCGATCGACGGCACCTGGGTGAACCACACCGGCCACGACTCGGTGACCTCGGTCGAGGTGGCCGACAACGTGGTCTACGTCGGCGGGCACTTCCGCTGGCTGAACAACACCAACGGCAACGACGCGGCCGGTCCGGGCGCGATCAACCGGTACGGCTACGGCGCGCTCGACCCGATCAACGGCATGCCGTTGGTCTGGAACCCGCAGCGCACCGGCGCACCGGCGGGCACCACCAACTGGGGTCCGATCGTCTGGGAGTTGTGGCGCGGCAGCACCGGCATCCACGCCGGCTTCGACAACGACGGCGCGGGCGGCGAGTACCACGGCCGGATGGCCCTCTTCCCGCTGGCCGGCGGCCGGGTCACCCCGGCGGTCAACGCGCCGCAGACCACCCCCGGGTTCCTCTACGTCGGCGGCACCGAGGGCAAGCTCACCCGGGTGGCCTTCGACGGTGACGAGACGCTCGGCACGCCGACCGTCGTCGACCAGCCGAACCTGACCGCGGCGGGCGCGGCGTTCGTCGTGCACAACAAGCTCTACTGGTCGAAGACGGACGCGACCGCCCCGGGTGGCAGCTACCTCGGGATCTCGATGTTCACCGGCGGCACCGTGGGCGCTCCCTGGGTCGGCAGCGGCTACAACGACTGGTTCAACCCGGCCATCATGAGCGGCGCGTTCTACCTCGACGGCCGGATGTACTACACCAAGGCCGGCCAGAACTCGCTGTACTACCGCTACCTGGAGCCGGACGGCTACACCGTCGGCGCCTCCGAGTTCACCGTCCCCAGCCAGGGCCTGACCTGGGGCACGGTGCGGGGTCTGACCTGGGTGGACGGCCGGATCGTGTACGGCACCGCGCTCGGCGGCCTGTGGGCCGTGCCGTTCGACGGGGCCGCTGTGGACGGTGCCGCCGCCACCAAGCTCGACGGCGGGCTGCTCGGCACGAACTGGTCCAGCAGGACGCTGTTCTACGCCACGTCCTGACCCACCGCCGGTGCGCCCGCGGGCGGCACCGGTCGGACGATAGACCGGCACCCGGACGGCCACCCTCGCGGTGGACCGTCCGGGTGGCCGTAGGAGATCCGACTGACTTCCGGGTGACCGGGGGGAGGACCTGGGCTCAACCGTCGACGACAATAGGAGGAACGACCGTCCGCGAGTGCGGGTCGACCACCGGCACTCCGTACGTCCCCGCCGCACCCCAAGAGGACCTGTTTGATGGACGCGACCGATGTCGCCCGACCACGCCCTGTCGGGCTGGCAGATCTCGCGCGGATCCCCCTGCGCCGCTGGCGCACCGTGCTCGCCGCGGTGGGGCTGCTGCTGCTCCTGGTCGTCGCCTACCTCGTCTTCGTCCCGGCCGTCTACACCGCGACGACCGTGGTCGTGGTCCGTCCGGTGGTGACCGACCCGTTCTCGCTGCCCGCCGGAGGCGCCGACCGGGCGGTCAACATGACCGCCGAGACGGGCATCGCCACCAGTAACGACGTCATCGACAAGGTCGCCCAGATCACCGGCCGGGACGTCGAGGAGGTGGCCAACGCGCTGAAGGTGGAGACTCCGGTCGGGGGTCAGCTTCTGCGGTTCACCTACGCCGGGCAGAGCGAGCAGGGGGCGGTCGCGGGCGCCAACGGCGCGGCCGAGACATACCTCACCCTGCGTAAGGGGATGTACGAGGACCAGCGCGCCGCCGTGCTCAAGTCGTACGACGACACCATCTCGCTGGTGACCACGCAGCGGGCCACCACCCAGCGGCAGCTGCCGGACGAGGGGTCGAACACCGGCCCCCGGACGAGCGCCCTGCTCGACCAGATCCGGGCCCTGAACGACCAGCTGGCCCAGCTCGCCGAGCAGCGTTCCAAGATCGCGTCGGCGGACCTGAGCCCCGGTTCGGTCACCAGTGCCGCCCGCGCGCCGGTCCCCTCGAACCGGGACTCGGCCCTGCTCTTCGTCCTGGCCGGACTGCTCGGCGGTGTGCTGGTCGGCACGCTGCTGGCCTTCGTCCGAGAGGCGATGGACCGTCGGGTGCGCTCGGCCAACGAGGCGTCCGAGATCATCGGCGCCCCGCTGCTCGGCACGGTGCGGCGGAGCAAGGGCGACGCCGCCACGTCCGAGATGCGCTACCTCGTCCTGGCGCTGAACCAGTGGGTCGAACGGCCGAATCCGGTTCCGCTGGTGGTGCTCTCCAGCGACGAGGACGAGGGCCGGGCCCAGGTGAGCGCGGGAGTCGCCGCCGCACTGGCCGAGTCCGGACACGAGGTGCGGCTGGGCAGCTCCCCGGAGAGCCTGGAGCAGATCCGGCCGGTCCTGCTCGCCGCCCAGCGGCGCGTCCCGCCGGCGGTGGCGGCCACCCGGCCCCAGCTCGCGAGTCCCGTTGCCACGCCGGTGGCGAAGCCCGCCGTCGAGCTCATCCCGAAGCCACGTGTCGCCGAGGGCGTCAGCCCGCCCCGGTCGATGGACGACACCGTGCAGATCACGGCGGTGCGCTCGCCCCGACCGGCCACCGCGGCCGGCGCCGCCAGCGGACCCGGCACCAGCGGACCCGGCACCGCCAGCGGACCCGACGACACCGTGCAGATCACGCCGGTGCGCTCGCCCCGACCGGCGGCCGGTGCTCCGGCAGGTGGCAGCCCCGACGACACGATGGTGATCTCCCCGGTCCGCAAGCCCCGGCCCAGCCCGGGGCCGGAGGCCAAGAACGGTGCCGTGTACCGGTCCGGCACCTCGAACGAGCCGCCGAAGCCGCCCACGCCGGCGGCATCCGCCTCGGCCAGCGTCCCGGTCACCCCCGTCACCCCGGCCGCCGACGACGACCGGACGATCCGCATCGGCACCGGCCTCGTCCGGCTCATCCGTGACCTCGACTCCGGTGACGACCGGGGACTGGTGCTGCTCGACGCTCCGGCCGCCACCCGCGACGACCGTGGGGTGCGGATCGCCCGGGCCGGCTTCGCGGTGCTGGTCACCGCCCGGGACCGGACTCGGACGGCCCACCTCGGCCGGGTGGTCGAGCGGCTCCGCGCCGCCGGGGTGAACCCGGTCGGCTTCGTGTTGACGAGGGATGGACGTGACTGAGCTGGCACCGACCGACCAGACGTACCCGCGGGTGACCGCGGTGATCGCCACCCGGGACCGTCCCGGCCTGCTGGAGCGGGCCGTCCAGGCGGTGCTGGACCAGGACTACCCGGGCGAGATCGAGTGCGTGGTGGTCTACGACCACTGCGACATCCGGCCGCTGGAGGTCCGGGTGCCGGAGCACGGGCGGACGTTGGGCTACGTCAACAACACGCACCGGCAGGGACTGCCCGGCGGGCGCAACACCGGCGCGGACGTGGCCACCGGTGAGCTGATCGCCTTCTGCGACGACGACGACCTCTGGCTCCCCGCCCGGCTGAGCCGCCAGGTCGAGCTGCTGCGGACGCGGCCCGACGCGGCGGCGGCGAGCTGCGGCATCCGGTTGCAGGGTCCGGGCATCGCCAAGGAACGCCAGCTCGACCGGAGCGAGGTCACCCTGGACGACTTCCTCGCCGACCGGGTGATGGAGGTGCACTCCAGCACGATGCTGGTCCGGCGGTCCACCTGGGACGCGATCGGCCCGGTGGACGAGGAGATCCCCGGCGGCTACGGCGAGGACTACGAGTGGCTGCTGCGGGTCGCCGCCCACGGGCCGGTGGTGATCGCCCCCGAGGTGCTGGTGGTGGTCGACTGGCACGGCGGGTCGTTCTTCTTCGGACGCTGGGCGGTCATCGTCGAGGCGTCCCGCTACCTGCTCGCCAAGCACCCCGAGCTGGCCCGCAGCCGGACCGGCCTGGCCCGGATCCACGGCCAGATCGCCTTCGCGCTGGCCTCCGGACACCGCCGGGGCGAGGCGTTACGTGAGCTGGTCCGGGTGGTCCGGCTCAACCCGGCCGAGAAGCGGGTCCTGGTGACCCTGCCGGTGGCGTTGGGCCTGGTCTCCGGGGAGCGGGTGCTGAGCCTGGCGCAGCGGCGGGGGCGGGGTGTCTGACCGTACCGACCGGGCCGCCGCCGGGTCAGAGGTCCGGCGCGGCACCCGCAACGGGGCGGTCGGGCTGGCCGGAGCAGCCGTCAACGGGCTGCTCGGCTTCGTGTTGACCCTGGTGATCGTTCGGGGGTTCGGCCCGACCGGTTCCGGGGCGATCTTCACCGCGATCGGCGTCGTCACGATCGTGGGCGTGCTCTGCTGCGCGGGCGCGGACACCGCCCTGGTCTGGGCCCTGCCCCGACGGCGGCTGGGCCGCCAGGGCGACGCCGCCCGGCTGCTTCCGGTGGCGCTGGTGCCCACCCTGCTCGGGTCGACCGTGGTCGCCGTGGTCGGGCTGGCCCTGGTCGGACCGCTCGCCCCGGTGCTGTTCGACCGCCCCGGCGGCGACGGGCCGGCGCTGCTGCGGCTGGCGTTCGCCACCCTGCCGCTGACCGTGGCGATGACCATGCTGGTCGCGGCGGTCCGCGCGGTCCGTCCGGTGACCGCCGTGGTGGCCGTCCAGTACGTTCTGGTGCCGTTGGCCCGGCCGCTGCTGGTGGTGGCGGCGGTGGTCGGCGGTGCCGGGGTGGTGCTGGCCTTCGGCGGCTGGCTCCTTCCGGCCGCCCTGGCCGTGCTGGCCTGCGCGCTGATGCTGGTCGGCCCGCTCGGGCTGACCTCGGGGGCCGTGCTGCGTCCGGAGCGCGCCGACTGGCGGTCGTTCTGGGGCTTCGCGCTGCCCCGCGCCGCGTCGGCGGCGATCGACGCGAGCAGCATGTGGCTCAGCGTGCTGCTCACCTCGGCGCTGGCCGGCCAGGCGGCCGCCGGTGTGCTCGGCGGGGTCGGCCGGTACGTACTGGCCGGGCTGCTGGTCATGCAGGGGCTGCGGGTGGCGGTCGCGCCACAGTTGTCCCGCCTGCTGGGGCAGGGCCGGACGGTCGAGGCGGCCGAGGTCTACCGCCGGACCACCATGATGATCATCGTGCTCTCCTGGCCGGCGTACCTCGTGCTCGGCTTCTTCGCCCCCGGCTTCCTGAGCCTGTTCGGGCCGGAGTTCGGCGCGGGCGCGACCGCGATGACCGTGCTGGCCGGCGCGATGATGGTCAACTCCGGGGTCGGCATCGTGCAGACCATGCTGCTGATGAGCGGCAACAGCGGCCGGCACCTGATGGCCGCGGCCACCGGCCTGGTGCTCAACGTCGGTCTCGCCCTGGTCCTGGTGCCCCGGCACGGCGTGCTGGGCGCGGCGGTCGCCTGGACGGTCGGGATCGTGGTGGAGAACCTGCTCGCGGCCCGCGCCGCCCGGTCCGCGATCGGCCAGCCGCTGCTCACCGGTGCGCTGCTGAAGGCCGGCGCGTTGGCCGGTGCGGGCACGCTGGTGCTCGCCACCCTCGGCGCGACGGTGGCCGGCCGGGGTGTCGCCGGGCTGACGCTGACCGTGCTGCTGCTGGTGGCCGGGTGCGCCCTGCTGCTGCTCGACCGGCGGGTCCGGCGGGTGGTCCGGGCGGCTGCGGCGACGCTGCGGCCGACGCCCCGCGACCGGCAGGACGAGGGTTCACCCGACCGGACGGCGGTGGCCGGGTCCGGCGGAACGAGAGGGATGCGATGACGATCCGGGACCGGGCCAAGAGCGTGCTGCCCACGGGGGTGCGGACGCGGGTACGCGGCTCGCTGGTGCGCTACGGCGAGTGGACCAGCGACCAGCGTCCGCTGCCGGACTTCCTGATCACCGGGACGAAGCGGGGCGGGACCACCTCGCTCTGGCGGTACCTGCTGGAGCATCCGCTGGTGCCCCGGCTCTTCCCGGCGTGGAACACCAAGACCTCGCACTACTTCGAGGAGAACTGGGGTCGGGGCGAGACGTGGTACCGCTCGCACTTCCCGACCGGGCGGCAGCGCCGGGCCCTGGAACGTAAGCACGGCGGGCCGACCCGGGTGGGCGAGGCCGCGCCGCTGTACATGTTCCACCCGCTCGCCCCGCAGCGGGTCGCCGACCTGCTGCCCTCGGTGCGGCTGATCTTCCTGCTCCGTGATCCGGTGGAGCGGGCGTACTCGCACTGGAAGGAGCGGCGGACCGAGGGCAGGGAGCCGCTGGACTTCGCCGAGGCACTGGCCCGGGAGGAGGAACGGACGGCCGGCGAGCGGGAGCGGCTCGTCGCGGACCCGACGTACTTCAGCGAGGCGTACGACTGGTACACGTACCGGGCCCGGGGCCGTTACCTGGAGCACCTGGAACCCTGGCTGTCCCGTTTCGACCGGGAGCAGATGCTCTTCCTGCCCAGCGAGACGCTCTACCGGGAGCCGGCCGCCACGTACGCCCGGGTGCTGGACTTCCTCGGCCTGCCGCCGCACCAGCTCGCCCGGTTCGAGGTGTTCAACGACCGGCGCAGCAGTGCGATGGACGCAGGCCTGCGGGCGGAGCTGGCCGCGTACTTCGCGCCGTACAACGACGCGCTCGCCGCGCGGCTCGGCATGGAGTTCGACTGGTCGCGTCCGTGACGGCGGCGGGGTAGCGGCGCGTCGTAGCCGAAAAACGGACATAGCCCTCTAAATTGGGCGAATGTCTCGTCGTTTGGTTGTGGTCGTCACCGTCGTGCTGACCATGGTGCTCCCCGTCGTCCTTCCCCACCCGGCACGATCCGCGCCGGTCGGGGCCGGTCCGTCCACACCGGCCGGCCCCGACCGGCCCGCCGTCCGCGCTGCCGGCCCGTCCTGGTCCGGGGTGCTCCGGTGAACGACTTCGCGCTCGCCGCCACGCCCGGGTCGGTGACCGTCACCGCCGGCCATCCGGCCCGGTTCACCGTCGCCACCACGGTCACCGCCGGCTCGTCCCAGCCGGTCACCCTCCGGGTCACCGACCTGCCCGCCGGGACCACCGCCGAGTCCACCCCGCCCGTCGTCACCGCCGGCACGCCGGCCGAGCTGACCCTGCACACCTCGATCTCCACCCGGCCCGGCACCTTCACCCTGACCGTCGAGGGTCGGGGCGCCTCGGTGACCCGCCAGGTCGAGGTGCGGCTGGTCGTCCGCGCCGCGCCGGTCGTCCGGGCCGCCTTCTACTACCCGTGGTTCCCGGAGGCGTGGAAGCAGCAGGGGCTGGACCCGTTCACCAACTACCAGCCCGCCCGGGGGTTCTACCCGGTCGACGAGGCCACGGTCCGGGAGCAGGTCGCCGAGATGCGCCAGGGTTGGATCACCCTCGGGATCGCCTCCTGGTTCGGTCGGGGCACCACCACCGACCGGCACTGGCCGGCGATGATGGCCGGCGCGCGGAACACCGGCTTCGCCTGGGCCCCCTACTACGAGCCGGAGGGCGTCACCGAGGTCACCGTCGAGCGGATCGTCGAGGACCTGCACTACCTGCGGATCACCTACGGCGGCGCGCGGTCCCCGCTGGCCGTCCTGCCCGGCCGGGGCATGGTCGTCTTCGTCTACAACGCCAACGACCTCACCACCGCGCGGGGCTGCGCCACCGTGGAGCGCTGGAACCAGGTCCGGGACCTGCTGGCCCAGCGGTACGGCGAGAGCGTCTACGTCAACCTGAAGGTGTTCCCCGGGTTCCGCACCTGCCCCGGCGCCCCCCGGATCGACGGCTGGCACCAGTACGGCCCGGCGCGTGCCGAGAGCGACTTCAGCGCCGCCCCCGGCGAGGGCACGTACACCGTCTCGCCCGGCTTCTGGAAGGCCGGCCTGGCGTACGGGCAGGAGCCCTTCCTCGCCCGCGACCGGGCGCGCTGGCGGGCCGGCCTGGCCCGGATGAACGCCTCCGGGGCGCGGTGGCAGTTGGTGACCACCTGGAACGAGTGGGGTGAGGGCACCGCGATCGAGGCGTCCGTCGGGTGCCGCGCTCCGGCTCCGGCGGGAACCTGGTGCGACTGGCGCGGCGACGGGGTCTCCGACCTCGTCGCGGACCTGCGCGACCTGCCTCCCCCCGGCGCGCCCGCCGCGCCACCCGCGGCCGTGCCCCCGTCGGCCCGTCGCCCCGCCGACCCGCCACCGGAGTCGGTCCGCCCGCCCGCCGGTCCCGCCGATCCGCCGTCAGCCGATCCGCCGGCCCGGTGACCCGGCCGTGACGCGGGTCGTGCTCGACTGGCCGTCGCCGACCGCCGACCGGACGCGTTTTCCCGGCCGATCCGGCGGTGTCCGGCAATCGGTAGAACGGTCGAACAGCCTCCTGTGAAGAGAATGGAACTCGCATCTGGAAATTCCATCACAATGCCACGCCGGCCCTGGTGAAGAATTGTTTCCTTCGGTCGCGACAATCTGATCTTCATAGCGCTTGAGCTGGAGAAACGATCAGATGAACGTGAACGCGTCGCGACGGAAAACGCCTGCCCACATGTCGCGTTGTCGACTGTTCCGACAATGGACGCGCCCGGTTCACCGCTCGTACGCTTCCGCTGCCCGGGCCATCAACCGGCGGATGTGGCGCAGTCGCGTCGGCGGTGACGATTTTCTCGAAAGAGAATTCCTCACGTGTTGCCCGCCGGTCGAACGAATGGCTCGATCACCGTTCGGTTCGACCGTGAGGGGTTGGCATGACCAGAGCCGTACTCGGCCCGGCCACCAGTCAGACGCCGGACAGTTCCGCGGCGGTGCCGCAGGACCTCGGGACGCCGGTGGGTGACCGGCCACCCCGGCTCAGCGTCGTGGTGCCCACCCGCGACGAGGCGGAGAACGTGCCACTGCTGATCGACCGGCTCGTCCCGCTGGTCGCCCCGCTCGGCGCGGAGATCCTGGTGGTCGACGACAGCGACGACGACACCCCCGCCGTGCTCGCCCGTGCCGCGCTCGACGCCCCGCTGCCGGTACGCCTGCTGCACCGCCCCGCGCACGGGCGGACCGGTGGCCTCAGCGGGGCGGTGCTGCTCGGGGCCGAGCACGCCCGGGGCGACTGGATCCTGGTCATGGACGCCGACCTCCAGCACCCGCCGACGACCGCCGCGATGCTCGCCGCCGTGGCCATGCGCCACGACGTGGACGTGGTGATCGGCACCCGGTACGCCGGCAACGGCTCCCGGGAGGGGCTGGACGGCCCGGCGCGGGAGGTTACCTCGTCCTGGGCGACCCGGCTGGTCAAGAGCCTCTTCCCGCGCCGGCTGGCCACCGTCAGCGACCCGATGAGCGGCCTGTTCGCCGTCCGCCGCGACGCGATCCGGCTGGACCGGATGAACCCGGTCGGCTTCAAGGTCCTCCTGGAACTGCTGGTCCGCCACCCGGCCGCGCGGGTCGCCGAGGTCGCCTACGAGATGGCGGCCCGGCACGCCGGCCGGTCCAAGGCCTCGCTGCGGGAGGGGCTGACGTTCCTGCGTCACCTGTTCCGGCTGCGCGGGCAGCGGCTGATCGGCCAGATGCGTACCGGCCCCCGTGCCCTGCGGGAGCGCCTGCGTGAACTGGGCCGGCTGGTCGCCTTCGGCCTGGTCGGCCTCTCCGGCATGGTGGTCAACACCGCCGTGCTCTGGTTCTGCTACGAACCCGCCCAGCTGCACCACCTGCTCGGCGCGGCGGTCGCCACCCAGGTCTCCACCTCGTGGAACTTCCTGCTGGTCGACAACCTGATCTACCGGCGGAACCGCCGGTCCGGGCTGCCCGCCCGGGCCACCCGTTTCTTCCTGCTCAACAACGTCCTGCTGCTGCTGCGCCTGCCGGTGCTCCAGGCGCTGGTCTGGGCGGGGGTCGGGGTGCTCGCCGCCAACGCGGTCACCCTGGGCGCACTCTTCCTGCTCCGGTTCCTGGTCAACGACCGGGTCATCTACACCGCCGACGAACGGGGGCGTCGCGACCCGGTACGGATGCTGGTCGCCGTCGACGGCACGGAGACGCTGGCCGCGCCGTCGCGCCGCCGCTACCAGTACCTCAAGTACCGCTACGACGTCGCCGGGGTGGTCACCATCGGCTCCCAGATCCGCCTGCCGGAGCTGGAATTCTTCCGCGCGCAGTGGGTCGCCGGGGCCGACGTGGACATCGCCGTCCGGGTCGCCGACGTGGGCGGACGTGGCCCACAGCGCCGCGCGGCGATGACCCAGTACGCCGAACAGTCGGTGCTGCGCTACGAGGAGCAGCTCGGCCGGCTCGGGGCGAACTTCCGCATCCAGCTCGGATCGCCGATCGACATCCACGTCGGCCCGCTGCTGGCCCGCTCCCCGCACGTGGTCTACACCAACGTCATCGAGGCGCTGCTCCGCTTCGTGATGGTGTCCCGGGGACACATGCTGCTGCACTCCGCCTGCGTCACCCTCGACGGCGTCGGGGTGATGCTCTCGGCGCTCACCGACACCGGCAAGACCGCCACCGTGCTGCGGCTGCTCCGCGACCACGGTGGACTCTTCCTCTCCGACGACATGACGATCGTCCGGCCGGACGGCGTCGCGCTCTGCTTCCCCAAACCGCTGACCATCAGCGCGCACACGCTCCGCGCGGTGCAGGCGCAGGACCTCACCCCACAGGAGTGGCGGCGGCTCCAGATCCAGAGCCGCCTGCACTCCCGGGGCGGCCGGTCCCTGGCGCTGGCCCTGGCCCGCTTCAACCTGCCGATCATGGGCATCAACGCGCTCACCCAACTGCTCATCCCGCCGCCCAAGTACAGCGTGGACCGCCTGGTGCCGTGCCGGATGGGCACCAGCACCCGGGTGGAGGAGCTCTTCGTCATCGAGCGCGGCGCGCCCGGGATCAGCGATCTCGACCCCACGGAGACCCTGGAACGAATGATCGACAACACCGACGACGCGTACGGCTTCCCGCCGTTCCGCTACCTCGCCCCCTCCATCACGATCGACGGGCAGGGCTACACCCAGCTCCGGCAACGGGAACGGGAGATCCTCGCCGCCTTCCTCTCCACCGTGCGCGGCCGGGTCGTCTCCTCGGACTGTTTCGGCTGGGCCGACGAGATCCCCCGCCTGCTCCGCGAGGAGCGGGGCGAGGCCCACCGCGCCGCCGTACCGTCGCCGGTGTGGCCCCGGTGGGACGCCCACCTGGCCGGGGCCGGGGGCGCCGTGTGAGCGCCACCGGCACCTCTCCGACGACCCCACCCGGGCAGCGGGTCGGGACGCTGCCCGCACCGCGCACCGGCACCGACCCGGCCGGCGCGGACCGACCGGCCACCCGGCACCGCGCGGCCGTGCTCGGCGTGCTCACCGCGATCGCCGCGATCGCCGCCGTCGTCCGGGCCTGGCAGCTCGACGCGCTCGGCTTCAACAGCGACGAGGCCGTGTACGCCGGGCAGGCCGCCTCGCTGGCCGGCAATCCCCGGTACGCCGACCTCTTCCCCGTCTTCCGCGCCCACCCGATGCTCTTCCAGGCGCTGCTGTCGCCGTTCTTCCGGGCCGGCGAGGCGGACGTCGCCGGCCGGGTGGTGGTGGTCGTCCTCGGCGTCGCCACCGTGCTCGCGGTCTACCCGCTCGGCGCCCGCCTCTACAACCGGCGGGTGGGGCTGGTCGCCGCGCTCCTGCTGGCGGTCATGCCGTACCACGTGGTGGTCACCCGCCAGGTCCTCCTCGACGGGCCGATGGTCCTCTTCGCGACGCTGACCCTCTACTGCCTGGTCCGGTTCGTCCAGGCGCAGCGGCTGGCCTGGTACCTCGCGACCGCCGCGATGCTCGGCCTGACCATGCTGACCAAGGAGACCAGCGTCGTCCTCGCCGGCGGCGTCTACGCCTTCCTCGCGTTGACCCCGATGGTGCGCCGGCCGGTCCGGGCCACGCTGGTCGCGCTGCCGGTGCTCGCCGCGATCTTCGCGGTGCACCCGCTCTCCCAGGCCCTCGCCGGCCGCAGCAGCACCGGCCGCAACTACCTGGTCTGGCAGCTCTTCCGCCGCCCGAACCATCCCATGGACTTCTATCTGGACAACGTCCCGACGGCGGTCGGGCCACTCGTGCTGGCGGCGGCGCTCGGCGGTCTCTGGTGGGCGCGCCGACGCCGGTCCTGGCGGGAGACCCTGCTGCTGTCCTGGATCGCGGTACCCGTGGTGTTCTTCCAGCTCTGGCCGGTCAAGGGCTTCCAGTACCTGCTCCCCGTCGCGGTGCCGGTGGTGCTGCTCGCCGCCCGCGCCCTGGTGACCCTGCCGGTGCCGGCCCGGCTGGCCCGGCGGGCCTGGCCCCGACGCGCCCGCCCGGCGACCCCGGCCGAGGAGCCGGCCGCCGGTGTCGCCCGACTGGTCCCGACGGTCCGGCTGGCGGCCGTCGCGGTGGTCGCGGTCAGCCTCCTCTGGCCCTCCTGGAACGCGGTCAACCACGCCGGGCGGACCACCTTCCTCGCCGGCTCCGGCGGGGTGCCCGGTGGCCGGGAGGCCGGCCGCTGGCTGGCGGCCAACACCCCGGAGGGCTCGGTCATCCTGACCGTCGGCCCGTCGATGGCGAACATCGTCCGCTACTACGGCAGCCGGCAGAGCTACGGGTTGTCGGTGAGCCCGAACCCGTTGCACCGCAACCCGTCCTACACGCCGTTGCAGAACCCGGACGCGTCGATGCGCGCCAACGACCTGCACTACGTCGTCTGGGACTCGTTCTCCGCCCGGCGCTCGACGTACTTCTCCGAGCGACTGCTGACCCTGGTCCGCCGGTACCACGGCCGGGTGGTGCACACCGAGTACGTCGACGGCTCCGACCGGACCCCGGTTCCCGTGATCATCATCTACGAGGTGCGCCCATGACCGACCCCATCCGTCCCCGGGCCCGCCGTGGCTGTCTCCGCCGTCCCCTCGGCGCGGCACTCGCGCTCCTGCTCGCCGCCGCCGCGCCGATCGCCGCCGCACCGGCCGGGGCTTCCGCTGCCGGCGGGGCCGCGCCGGCCCGGCCGGCGGTCGCCGCCCCGCCCGGACCCGCGACCAGCACGCCGATCCGGCACTTCGTCTACCTCATGCAGGAGAACCACACCTTCGACAACTACTTCGGCACCCGGCCCGGGGTGGACGGCATCCCGGAGGGCGTCTGCATGCCGGTCAAGCGCGGCCAGCCCGAGCCCTGCGTCAAGCCGTTCCACATCGGTGACCGGGGCGCGATCGACCTGGACCACTCGGCCGAGGCGTTCCGCACCCAGTACAACGGCGGGAAGATGGACGGCTTCGTCGAGGGGGTGAGCAAGCAGGGCAAGGACGGCACCATGGCGATGGCCTACTACGACGACCGGGAGATGCCCTACTACTGGAACGTCGCCGACGAGTACGTCATCTTCGACCGCTTCTTCAGCTCGTCGAACTCGGGCAGCATTCGCAACCACATGTTCCGGGTCACCGGCGGACCCGGCGCGTACGGCGAGGCGGAGACCATCCCGGCGACCGGCTGGGGGGACATCCCCACCATCTTCGACCGGCTGGAGGCGGCCGGGATCTCCTGGAAGTTCTACGTGCAGAACTACGACCCGACGATCACCTTCCGGACCCGCACCGCCGAGGAGGAGATCGACCGGGGCGCGCAGGTGATCTGGGTGCCGTTGTTGGCGTACGCCCGCTACATCGACGACCCGAAGCTGTCCAGCAAGATCGTCGACCTGGACGAGTACTACGAGGACGCCGCGACGGGCGACCTGCCGGCGGTGGCGTTCGTCGCCCCGGCCGGCAACAGCGAACACCCGCCGGGCAACATCCGGGCCGGGCAGACGCTGGTCCGTTCGCTGCTGACCCAGCTCATGCGCTCCCCGGCCTGGGACTCCTCGGCGTTCTTCTGGTCCTACGACGACTGGGGCGGCTGGTACGACCACGTCACCCCGCCCCAGGTCGACAAGTACGGCTACGGCTTCCGGGTGCCGGCCCTGCTGGTCAGCCCGTACGCCCGCCGGGGTCACGTCGAGTCCACCACCCTCGACTTCGCGTCGGTGCTCAAGTTCATCCAGGCCAACTGGGGGCTGGCGCCCCTGGCCGACCGGGACCGGAAGGCGGCGAACTTCCTCGGCGCGTTCGACTTCGAGTCGCCACCCCGCCCGGCGGTGCTGCTCGACGCGGAACGGAATCCGCCGACGGTCCACCGGCCCCGCCCGGAACCGGTCTACACCTCGTACGCCGTCGCGGTGGCCCTGGTCGGGGCGCTGATCGCCACGGCGGCGCTGCGGGGACGGAGGTCGCGGTGACCCGGCCGCTGCGTCGCCTGCTCCTGCCGTTGGTCCTGGTGGCGACCCTGCTGACGGTCACCCCGGTCGCCGCCGTGGCCGACGGTCCCGCCTCGCGCCGGCCAGGCGTGCTGCGCATGCAGACCGTGCCGCCGCTGGCCGGCGTCCAGGTCACCGTCGACGGCACCACCGTGCGCTCCGACACCCACGGGCGGATCGCCGTCCGGGTGCGGAACTTCCTCGGTCTCGCCGACCGGATCGTCGTCGCCTCGGCGGCGGTCAGCCCCGACCGGCGGGTGGTCTTCGACCGCTTCCGGGGCAGCCCGGACGCCGGGGTGCGCCGGGTCGTCGAGGTCGGGCTGCGCACCGTCCGCCGGGTCTCGTGGAGCTTCGTCGAACGGCTGGGCACCCCGGTCCCGGTAGAGCGGATCACCACGATGCGGCTGCGCAGCAGCACCGGGGAGATCCACGAGCTGAGCGGGGCGGACCTGAGCCGACCCCGCTGGGTCGCCGAGAGCCGCACCCAGCAGGGCCCGCTCGGGCTGGCGTCGAAGCAGCTCTACTACGTGGTGGACAGCGTCGTGGTGGACGGCACCTCGGTGGTCAACCGGGCCGCGCAGCGGTTCGTGCCGTGGGACCGGCAGGAGTGGGTCATCGAGCTGCTGTTCTTCAAGGTCACGTTCAGCGCGACGGACATGATCTTCAGCCGGCAGGCCGGGGGCGGCGTGGTGCTGACCCGCGCGGACGGCCGGGTCGAGCGCCTCGGGTTCGCCGCCGACGGCACGGTACTCGTCCCCGACCTGCCCCGGGGCACGTACGAGGTGAAGGTCGCCGGTGGCGGCGTCTCCTTCGGACGCCCGGTCAGCATCAGCCGTGACCAGCAGGTGGTGCTCAGCCTGATCAGTCCCCTCGACCTGAGCCTGGTGGTCCTCGGCGTGCTGACCGTGGCGCTCGGCCTGATCCTGGTCGGCCGACCGCACCTGTGCCGGACGCTCGTCCGGCCGCGTCGCCCGTCCTGGCTCCGGCTACCCCGTCGCCGACGCACGGCAGCCATCGGAGCGGGCGCACCCGACCAGCCGGTCCCGGCCGCGACGGCACCGGCAGCCCGTCCGCCGGTGGCGAACGGTGCGGCAGCCGGGGCACCGGCGGGTGGGGTCCGCCGGACCGACGGCCGTCGCGGTGCCGCCGTCGCGGTCGCGGCGCTGCTGACGCTGCTGGCCCCGCTGCCGGTCGCCGACCGACCGGCCTCCGCCGGCACCCCGACGCGAACGGCTCCCGCCGGCCCGCCGGACACCACGCTCCCGTGGGCCGCCGTCCCGCCGGACACCGCGACCCCGTGGGTCGCCGTTCCGCCGCCGGTGGCCGCCGCCGCGCCGACCCCCTCGGGGGCGTCCGCCCCGGTGCCGGTGCTCGCCTACTACTACATCTGGTTCAACCCGACCTCGTGGAACCGGGCCAAGACCGACTATCCGCTGCTCGGGCGGTACTCCAGCGACGACACCGAGATCCTGCGCCGGCACGTCCGGATGGCCAAGGCCGCCGGCATCGACGGGTTCCTGGTCTCCTGGAAGCACACCCCGCAGCTCGACGCCCGGCTCGCCGCGCTGGTCGACGTCGCCCGCCGGGAGAACTTCAAGCTCGGCATCGTCTACCAGGGGCTCGACTTCGCCCGAGACCCGCTGCCGCTGGCGACGGTCCGGGCGGACCTGGGGCACTTCGCCGACCGGTACGCCACCGAGCCGGTGTTCGACATCTTCGACCGGCCGGTCGTGGTCTGGACGGGCAGCGAGAAGTTCACCGCCGAGCAGATCGACGACACCGTGGGGGAGGCCCGCCGCCGCCTGCTCGTGCTCGGCAACGCCAAGAACGTCGACACGGTGGCCGACACCCGGGGCGTGCTGGACGGTCAGGCGTACTACTGGTCCTCCGCCGACCCGGTCGAGGAGAAGACCGACCGGAAGCTGGCCGCAATGTCGGAGGCGGTCAAGCGCACCGGCGGGCTCTGGATCGCCCCGGTCGCGCCCGGCTTCGACGCCCGCATGATCGGCGGCCGGCGGGACGTGGACCGGCGCGACGGCGACACGCTGCGCGCCTCGTTCGCCGCCGCCCGTCGCTCCGCGCCGGACGCCCTCGGGGTGATCAGCTGGAACGAGTTCAGCGAGAACACCCACGTCGAGCCGAGTGAACGGCACGGCGAGACGTACCTGGGCGTCCTCGCCGACCTGCTCGGCCGCGCCGTCGACCACGACGTGCTGGTGGAGAGCCACGCCACCTCCGACGAGAAGCCGTGGGGGCTGCCCGCCTGGGCGGCGCTGCTCTCCACCGTCGCCGTGGCGGCCGTACCGCCCCTCTGGCTGGTGTACCGCCGACGCCGGGCCCGGTCCGCGGTCACCCCACCGACCCAGCGGGGCGCCGCCCCGCAGGTGGATCCAGTGGACCTCTGAGGCCTCGTCGCGGGGGGGGGGGCCCCCCCCCCCCCCCCGGGCCCCCGGGGGGGGGGGGGGGGGCACGGAAGATGGGGGCGGCACCGGGGCCGGGGGGGCGGGCGCCC